>NZ_JBQKDE010000018.1:0-39268 GCF_052121995.1 Collinsella sp. LCP19S3_A7
CACGAGGAGGCGCCAGGTTAAACTGAAGGGACTGACCCCGGAGGAGTTCCGGAGACAGTCCCTTGCGGCGTAGTTCTTATTTAAGCCGTCCAAGTTTTGGGGTGCAGTTCAATTTGGGACGGGGCTTTTTTAGCTGCCCTGGCCGCCAGTCGGCCAAACATTTGCGTTATCAGCTGGGGCAGCTAAAAAAGCCCCGTCCCAAATTAGCTACCCTACGTTTCAAGATGACCTGCCCGCCACGAAATGGGCCTATCTACTACATTAAACCCATTACCCTCAACCATGCCAAATTTAGCGAAATCAAAACCGCAGGTAGACGGCTCGTCGATTTTGTAAAAACGCAGGTGTGCTCGGACCATACGGGTCAAACGTAGTAGATAGGCCGTTTTTGTGGCGCAACCCCAGACCAGTCGCCGGGGCGTGGGACATTCCTGAAAAATTCGACCCCGCGATCGGGCTTGAACGCGGGGTCGCTTATCGCTAGTGGTTATGTGGGCAGTCGGCGCAACAGCCGCTTGTGGCGCTGGTGCTGGACCCGCCACTGCGCTGGTCGGTGTTGTAGAAACCGCTGCCGTCGAACTTAATGCCGCTGGCCGAGAACGTCTTGGATGCCGGGGCGCCGCAGCTGGGGCATACGACCTCGGGAGTCTCGGACATGGGGTGCTCAACCTCAAAAACGTTGCCGCAGCTCGTGCACTTATATTCGTAGCGCGCCATAATACTTCCTTTTCAGCACAAAGCGGGCAGATCGCTCTGCCCGCAAAAATTCAAACGTTTGTAACTGTACCCCATATCGGGGGTTTTATCACGCTTCGCCCCAGAATCTATGGGTGCTGCGCAGGAGCTTCGCAGTTTTCTCTTCGGCCTCCGCAACGTCTGCCTCTTGTGCCTGCCACGTCCAGTTGCCTGTGGCTACACCCGGCACGTTCATACGTGCGTTGTCGCCCAGCCCCAGCACATCCTGCAGCGGCATCATCACCAGGGGGGCATCGCTTGCGAGCGCGTCGCCCATCAGTTTGGCCGCCACCTCAGCACCGCTCGACTCGTCGCCGCCTGCAAAGGAGCGCGTGCACCAGCCAGCGAGCGTCGAAGTGTCGTGCGTCGAGGTGTACAGGATTTTGCCCGGCGTGGGATGAATTCCGCAGCGAACGTCGTAGTCACTAAACTCCAGTACGTCCATGCCGGGAAAACCGCAGGTCGAAGCCATAGCGCGAACGCCAGGCGTCAGATAGCCCAGATCCTCGGCAATAAAATTGAGCGGACCCAGCTCGTCGTAGGCGGTCTGGAACAGGTCCTTGCCCGGACCAGCAAGCCAGCGGCCGTCGGCACAGGCTTTGCCAGCGGGAATGCTAAAGTAGTTGTGGAAGCCCAGGAAGTGGTCCAGGCGCACGCGGTCGTAGAGCGCGAACGCTCGGCGCAGGCGATCGAGCCACCAGCGATAGCCGCTCTCCTTCATGTGATCCCAGCGGAAGGTGGGGTTTCCCCACACCTGACCTTCGGGCGCAAAGTTGTCGGGCGGCGCACCGGAGATCTCGATTGCCTTGCCGGTATCGGACAGCCAGAAGTTCTCGGGCTCGCTCCACGCATCTGCCGAATCGTCCGATACATACATCGGGATATCGCCGATGACCTCGATGCCCTTCTTGTGCGCATAGTTCATGAGCTCGCACCAAGCCAGGTCAAAGCGGTACTGCATGTAGGCCTGAAGCTCGGCCTCGTCGTGGAAGCGCTTGTCGTCGATCAGATGCTCGTTGTAGCGCGCGACATCTGCCGGCCAATTGTGGCGCGACTCGCCCTCAAAATATTTCTTAACGGCCATGTAGACGCAGTACTTCTCGAGCCAATCGGCATTGCGATGTTTAAACGCGGTGTACAGCGGGTCGGCATCTTCGCCACCGTGGGCCTTCCAAGAAGCGAAGTCGGCGGCCAGCTCCTCGTGACTTTCGGGCAGCAGGTCGATGTTACCCGCAAAAGCCGAGGGTCCGGCATAGGGGGAGCGGAAGAAATCCGTCGGGTTGACGGGCAGGACCTGCCAGTAGCGCATGCCCATGGCGGCCAGGTGGTCGATAAAGCGGCGCGTGGGCGCGCCGATCGTACCCGGCTTGCCATCGTCAGTCGGCACCGAGGTAATGTGGCACACGACGCCCGCGCCATGATCGAGCGGCTCCTGCAGGCGCCTCTCGGCATGGTGATAGATGATCGAAGAGCCCAGCGGGTACAGGTCGAGCGTGACCGTACCGTTGTGGATCTCGCACTCGTGGCCGCTGATCACGTCACTCGCGCATTCACCGAGCGCCGGAATCGTCACGCGGTGCGAATTGCGCAGGCTGCGATTGACGATAACAGTCGCAGCCTCGCCGTCTTTGCCCGTGCGGGTGTAGGCTAGGACGTCGTCGTTAAGCGCGAAGGCCTTGATCTCGCCGTCAACCATAAACGGCAACGCGCGGCGCAGGGCGGATGCGTTCTTCACGATGGCCAACGTATCGAAATCGTGGAGCTGGTCCTTTGTCGGCAGGGTACGGCGGTTGCCCGGATCGGTGAGGCCCTCCAGGCCGTACTCATCGCCATAATAGATCGAGGGCACGCCGGGGAAGGTCATCTGCATGAGCGTCGCCAACCAAAAGCGCCTCTTGGCCAGGTCCATAGAGTTCTCGTCCAAGCGCCATTTGCTACGCTCGCTCTCGGGTAGCTGCGACTCGTCGGGACCACCGCCGAGCACCGAGATAATGCGCGGACGGTCGTGGCTCGAAAGCAGATTGAGCGCGCAGGCCAGTGCCTCGCGCGGGTAGTTCTCGTGCAGTGTCTCGATGTCCTCGGCAGCCTGATAGGCATCTCTGTAGCCCATCAAAAAGCCGATGACCATGTCGCGGAAGGGGTAGTCCATGGCGGAATCGAGTTCGGAGCCCTGCAGATAACGGCGCAGATGGCCATAGCTGATCTTGTTGGAGGCGTCCTCCCAGACTTCGCCGAGCAGCAGCGCATCGGGCTTCTCTTCGAGCACGGCGGCCTTGATATCGGCCAGGAAGTCATCGGAAAGCTCGTCGGCCACATCGAGTCGCCAGCCGTGGGCACCGGCGCGCAGCCACTTGCGAATGACGCCGTCCTTGCCCAGAAGCTTTTTACGCACGAGCTCGGAATTCTCGTTGAGGGCGGGCATATTGCTCACGCCCCACCAGCAGTCATACGAACCGTCCTCGTGGAAGGTAAACGCATCGCGCCACGGGGAGTCCTCGCTCTGCCACGCGCCGACGCCGGGATAGTTGCCGTAGCGGTTAAAGTAGATTGAGTCGTCACCCGTATGGTTGAAGACGCCGTCCAGGATGATGGAAATGCCGAGCTTCTCGGCCGCCTCGCATAGCTCCGTAAAGTCTTGCTCGGTTCCCAGAATCGGGTCGATCTTGGTGTAATCGGCCGTGTCGTAGCGGTGGTTGCTCGCGGCCTCAAAGATCGGATTGAGGTAGATGGCCGTAAAGCCCAGCTCGGCGATGCGGGGCAGGTCATTTTGGATACCCTTGAGAGAGCCGCCGTAAAAATCCCAGGTCTTGATGGATCCGTCCTCGGCACGCTCGTACACGGGCGGCTCGTTCCAGTCCTCGACCATGCGACGCTGGATTCCCTTACGCGGTTTTTCGACCTCGGCCAGCGTGCGTTCGCGCCAGTTTTCGTCGCGGGCGTAGCGGTCGGGGAAGATCTGGTAGACCATGCCGTGCTCGTACCAGGTGGGACGGTTCTCGCGGTGCTTGTAGACGGTAATCTGGAAGGACGGAACCTCGGCGTAGTTGTATACAACGCCCTCGCCGCCGGTGCGACCCTGCGGTGCACCCAAGCGGACCTCGGACTGGCCTTCGATATTGCATATAAAGCTGTACCATACAAGACAGGGCTCGGCGCAGTTGAGCTCACCGGTAAAGATGCCATCGCCCTTGTGCTCCATGGGGATCAAGGTCTCTCCGATGCCGTCAACCCAGGTGCGCAGGGTGAGCGTTGCCTGGTTGGGGTCGGCATCCTCCAAAATCACCGAAAGCGAAACGGAAGTTCCAGTGCTCACAGCGCCAAAAGGAGTGCGAAACTGCGTCAGGCGGCTGTTGTGTATCAATCTCATAGTACGGTCCAGTTCTATACAATCATGGCCAGCGGGTCATGGGCTTAACGCACAGTGCATAAGTATATCCGTTGCACTTTAGTTGTATAAACTACAGTCGCTCACTATCGGCGAACGGTTGTCCTAGAAAATCGTTTTACCAACTATCTACAGAGAAGGGGCGCCCGGTTGGAGCGCCCCTTGTTTAGGGTTTTTATTAGGTTTTAGATCGTCTATGGGCTAGCGGCGCTTACGGGTGGCCGTTGCCTTGCGGACGGAGGTCTTCTTGGTCGGAGCCTTTTCCTCGGCTGGAGCGGCGGGGGAGACCGGGGCCTTCTTGGCGGGTTCGGTCTTTGCCGAAGCCTTTGGAGCGGTCTTGACCTCGGCGGCCTTCGGTTCCGGCTCGGCCTTTACTGCGGGTTTGTCCTTGGCTTTAGCCTCTGCCTTGGGAGCGGCTGTCGTGGTCGTAGCCTTTTTGGCCGTTGTCGTGGCGCGCTTGCGTGTGGTGGTCTTGGCGGCCGACTTTGCCTCGACCGCTGCCTCGGCCTTGGTCTCGGAGGGCGCCTCCTCGACCTTGACGGCGGGCTTTGCAGCAGCCTTCGGGGTCGTCTTCGCGGCGGCCTTCGTCGTAGCAGCCTTGGTCGCCGGCGACTTCGTAGCCGTGGCCTTCTTGGCGGTTGCGGTCTTGGTTGCGGTCTTGGTCGCGGTCGTCTTCTTGGCTGCGGTCTTGGCCGGAGCCTTTGCCGCGGTCTTAGCCTCGGCAGTGGTAGCCTCAGCGGTGGCCTCGGCCTTTACCTCGGGAGCGGCCTCGGCTTCGACAGCCTTCTTGGCAGCGGCGGTCGTACGCTTACGCGTGGTGGTTGCCTTGGCAGTAGTGGTCTTGCTCGTAGCGGCCTTCGTGGTCGTGGCCTTCTTAGCCGTCGTCTTGCGGGTCGTCGTCTTCTTGGCGGCAGGCTTCGCCGTGGGCTTTACCTCGTCATCGTCAGCCGGCTTCTCCTCGGCCTTGGGCTCCTCGGCAGCAGCGGGCTCCTTAACGGGTGCCGCAGGCTCGGCCTCGGCAGCAACCGGCTCCTCCACAGCCGCAGCAGCCTCCACAGCCACCGGCTCCTCCACAGCCGCAGCAGCCTCCACAGCCACCGGCTCCTCCACAGCCGCAGCAGCCTCCACTGCCACCGGCCTCTCAATCTCTGGGTGCATAAAGAAGTACAGGTCCAGATACTTATCGGCCGAACGTGTCCAGCTAAAGTCCTGGCTCATGGCCTGCGTGACCAGCTGATTCCAGGCCTCGCGGTTATCCCAGAACAGGCGAGCCGCGCGGAACACCGCGTCGCCCATCTCGTCGCCGTTAAAGTGACTAAATGAGAAGCCCGTGCCCTCGCCGGTAAACTCGTTGTACGGTTGAACGGTGTCCTTCAGGCCACCGGTCTCGCGCACAATGGGCAGGGTGCCGTAGCGCATGGCGATGATCTGCGAAAGGCCACAGGGCTCAAACTTCGAGGGCATCAGGAACATATCGGCGGCGGCGTACATGCGCTGCGAAAGTGCCGGGTCAAACTCGATACGCGCCGCCATGGTGCCGGGGTATTTGTACTGGAAGTAGCGCAGGCCGTCCTCGTAGTCGCGGTCGCCGGTACCCAGCACGGCCACCTGAACGCCACCGGACAGGATGCGGTCGAGCGCGTACATGACCAGGTCCATGCCCTTCTGTCGCGTCAGGCGCGTGACCATCACCATAAGCGGGCGGTCGTCGCGAATCTCGAGCCCCAACTCCTCCTGCAGTTTGGCCTTGCATACGGCCTTCCCCGCGCGGTCATCAACCGTGTAGTTGGCGGCAATGCGCTTGTCGGTCGCCGGATCAAAACCCACAACGTCAATGCCGTTGAGGATACCCTGCAGAGCGTACGAACGCTCGCGCAGCACGCCGTCCAGGCCCTCGCCAAACTCGGGCGTCTGGATCTCGCCCGCATAGGTGGGGCTCACCGTGGTGATGGCATCGGCATAGTGCAGCGCGCCCAGCATATAGTTAATGCTGCAGGCGTCACAGCGCAGCTGCGTGGCGGCTGCCGGAATATGCGCCATACCCAGTATGTCTTCCATCACGGTGTCGCTAAACTGACCCTGGAACGCCACATTGTGGATCGAGAACACGGTCTTGACGCGGTCGTACAGCGGCAGGCCTTGGTAGAACTCTCGCAAGAACACGGGCGCCAGCGCCGTCTGCCAGTCGTTGCAGTGCAGGATGTCGCACTCAAAGCCTTCGGGCAGGTGCTGCAGGCTCTCGGTGATGGCCTTGGAGAAAAACGCGAAGCGCTCGCCATCGTCAAAGAAGCCGTAGGGATAGTCGCGCGCAAAGTAGTGCTCGTTGTCCACGAACATATAGGTGACGCCGTCGTGCTCGAGCTTCTCCAACCCGCAGTACTCGTTGCGCCAGCTCAGGCTCACGTAAAAGTCGGCAAAGTGCTCCATCTGCGCCTTGTACTCGTCCTTGATGGTGGCGTACTTGGGCACCATCACAATGACTTCGGCGCCAGCGCGCACGAGTGCCGCAGGCAGCGAGCCCGCCACGTCACCCAAGCCGCCGGTCTTAACAAACGGCGCGCACTCGGCCGAGGCAAACACGATCTGCATCTTTTTGCTGGTTTGTGCCATTATGTCTCCCATGTTGCAATTCGAGAATAGCCGCCTGGCGCTAACCGGGCGACTATTCTACAAGTTTCGTGCGATTATGTGGTGCCAACGTTAACGAGCGATGGTGGTATCGGAAGTTAACGGAGCCTTGCCCAGCACCAGGATGTTCTCGGGCGTACCGCGAAGCTCGGTGTTGGTGGGAACCACGTTGTTCTTGTCCAGGATGGCGTTCTCAACACGGGCGCCGCTCTTGATGATGCAGCTCTGGTTGATGATCGAGTTGGTCACCGAGGCGCCTTCCTCGATCACAACGCCGCGCGACAGGATCGAGTTGCGCACGGTGCCCTTGATGATGCAGCCGGCCGAGATGATCGAGTTGCAGGCGTGGCTGCCGGTCGCGTAACGCGAAGGCGGCACGTCGTGGGCCTTGGTCAGGATCGGGCGCTCGGGGTCAAAGAGCTGATCGGCCACGGTCTGGTCGAGCAGGTCCATGCTGCGACGATACAGCGACTTCTCGCTAAACACGCCCACGACCTCGCCCTTGTACTTGTAGCTGCACACGTCGATGTTGCCAAAGTCGCCCTGGAGTGCCTCGAGCAGGTCCAGATAGTCGGCGGACTGGTAGTGGTCGATGATCTCGAGCAGCGTCTCGCGGTTGACGATGCAGCAGTCCATAGAGGCGTTGTCGCCGTACGCGACGCCGGCGCTTACGCCCGTCAGGCGGCCGTTCTCGTTGATATCGAGCTTGGTCTCGTCTTCGACGTTGTGCGTGGCCTTGCAGTACACCACGGTCATCTGGGCACCGGATTTCTCGTGCGCCTCGATAATGGTGTTGAGGTCCATGTTAAAGATGACGTTGGTGCCCATCATCACAACATAGGGCTTGTCCGAGCGCTGGAACAGCGTCTTGTTGGAGATGATGTCGCGGAGCAAGAAGCGCATGCCGCCCTTGGTGGTGCCATACGCGTTGCCGGGCACCATGAACAGGCCGCCCTTCTTGCGGTCCAGGCCCCAGTCCTTGCCCGAGCCCACGTGGTCGATCAGCGAGCGGTAGTTGCCCGGCATGACAACACCGACGGTCTTAATGCCGGCATTCATCATGTTGGACAGCGGAAAGTCGATCAGGCGGTAGCGGCCCAAAAACGGAACGGACGCGATGGGGCGATCCTTGAGCAGCACGCTGCCGTAGGTCGAAGAGTAGTTAGCGGTGATATAGCCGATGGCCTTGCGATTGATCATCGGATCATTCCCCCTTCCCGACAACGACGTCATTTCCAACGACGGCCGTATCCTTGGTGGTATCGACAGAGCCGAGCTTCACGCCCTCTTCGACCGTGGAGTTCTCGCCCAAAATAGCGCGGCAAATGTGCGCGCCGCTCTTAACGTGCGCACCCGGCAGCAGCACGGAGTCCTCGACCACGGCGCGCTCCTCGATGATGACATCGGTCGAAAGGATCGAGTGGCGAGCGGTGCCGTAGATCTTGCAGCCATTTGAGACCAGGCAGTCGTCCAGGCGACCGTCCGGGCCAATGTAGTGCGGCGGACGCGTGGTGATGTTGGACATGATGGGGAAGCTCTTGTCAAACAGATCGAACTCGGGGTTGTTGCCCAGCAGGTCCATCGAGGTCTCGTGGAAGCTGGCGATGGTGCCAACGTCCTTCCAAAAGCCGTGGAACTCGTAGCTGTACAGGCGCTTGTCCTCGCCGAGCAGCTTGGGGATGATGTCCTTGCCAAAGTCGTGGCTCGAGCGCTGGTCCAGAGCGTCCTCCTCGAGCGCCTTGACCAGCACGTCGGCCGAGAAGATGTAGATGCCCATGGACGCGAGGTTCGAATCGGGCTTCTCGGGCTTCTCCGTGAACTTGGTGATGCGGCCGTCCTCGGGGTCGGTGGTCAGGATGCCAAAACGGCTGGCCTCCTCCCACGGCACGGGCATAACGCTCACCGTGAGGTCGGCGTTGTTCTCAATGTGCGTCTTGAGCATCTTGCGGTAGTCCATGCGGTACAGATGATCGCCCGAAAGAATCAGGACGTACTTGGGGTCGTTGGACTTGATGTAGTCGAGGTTCTGCGTGATGGCGTCGGCCGTGCCCGCATACCATGCGCCACCGGTTTGCGTCTCGTACGGCGGCAGGATCGACACGCCACCGTCGCGGCTGTCCAGATCCCACGCCTCGCCAGAGCCCACGTAGGCATGCAGCAGATAGGGACGATACTGCGTCAGAACGCCCACCGTGTCGATGCCCGAATTGGAGCAGTTAGACAGCGAAAAGTCGATAATGCGGAACTTGCCACCAAAGCTAACCGCCGGTTTAGCGATCTTTTGGGTGAGTGCCCCCAATCGACTGCCCTGTCCTCCTGCGAGGAGCATCGCGATGCATTCTTTCTTACTCATCGAATTCTCCTTCTGTCATCGATGTTCCTAAAACCATTAGCGACGGGCGCGGCGCTCGGTCGCGCCCGTCGAGTAATGCCGTGCGGCAAAGGGAACTCGCGGCCTTTAGGCGTGCCAGATCTCGTCGCGGTACTCGCGAATGGTGCGGTCGCTCGAGAACCAGCCGCTCGAGGCGGTGTTGAGCAGGGCCTTGCGGTTCCAGGTCTCCTGGTCGCCATAGCTGCCCGTGAGCTTCTCCCATGCATCCACGTAGCTGCGGAAGTCTGCCATAACCAGGTCGGGGTCGTTGTTGTTCATAAGCTCGTTGTAGATGCTCTCAAAGTTGCCCGAAAGGCCGGCAAACGTGTTGTCCTTGAGCTCATCCATCACGCGGCCCAGACGTTCGCGATCATTGTTGAGCGTGTCCCACGCAAAGTAGCTGTTCGATGCCCAGAGCTGCTCGACCTCGGGAGCGGTCAGGCCAAAGATCGCCTCGTTCTCGCGGCCGGCCAAATCGGCGATTTCGATGTTGGCGCCGTCGAGGGTGCCCAGCGTAATGGCGCCGTTCATCATGAGCTTCATGTTGGACGTGCCCGAGGCCTCCTTGCCAGCTGTGGAAATCTGCTCCGAAATCTCGGCGGCAGGGTAGATGAGCTGTGCGTTGCTCACGCGGAAGTTGGGGATAAAGCAGACCTTCATGACCTCGTTGACGCGCGGGTCGTTGTTGATGACCTCGGCCACCGAGTTGATCAGGCGGATGGTCTCCTTGGCAAAGGTGTAGCTCGAGGCAGCCTTACCGCTAAAGATAAAGGTCGTCGGTGTCACGTGGAAGTTGGGATTGGCGATGCGACGGTTGTAGATGTCCATCACCTTCATGATGTTCATGAGCTGGCGCTTGTAGGCATGAAAACGCTTTACCTGAACATCAAAGACGGTGTTGGGGTCAATAACCAGACCGGTCTCTGCCTTAACGTAGGCGGCAAGGCGCTCCTTATTGGTGCGCTTGGAGGCACCCACGGCCTTCAGGAACTCGGTGTCGTTCTGAAAACCTTTAAGTTTCTCCAGCTCAAAGGCGTCCTTCAGCCAGCCGTCGCCAATGGCCTCGGTCACGAGCTTGGCGTAGGTGGGGTTGGCCTCGGCAAAGAAGCGACGGTGCGAGATGCCGTTGGTCTTGTTGTTGAACTTCTCGGGCGTTAAGGCATAGAAGTCCTTGAGCACATTGTTCTTGATGATATCGGAGTGAATCTTGGCCACGCCGTTGACGCTGTGGCTGCAGATCACGGACAGGTTGGCCATGCGAACCTCGCCGTCCCATAGGATGGCGGTCTGGCGCAGACGCTCCTGCCAGCCCTCCTGCGTAGTATCGAACGACTCATGCCAACGACGGCTGATTTCGTCGATGATCTGGTACACACGGGGGAGGAGCTTGGAGAACGTGCCGATGGGCCACTTCTCCAGGGCCTCGGGCAGGATGGTGTGGTTGGTGTAACTCACGACCTGCGTCACGATGTTCCAGGCGTCATCCCACTCGAGCTTCTTCTCGTCGATGAGGATGCGCATAAGCTCGGGGCCGCACATGGCGGGGTGCGTATCGTTGGTGTGGATGGCTACAAACTGCGGCAGCAGCTCCCAGTTCGCGCCGTGTTCCTTCTCAAAGGTGTCGAGCAGGCTATAGATCCCGGCCGAGACAAACAGGTATTCCTGCTTCAGACGAAGCAGACGGCCGTGCTCGCCGGCGTCGTTGGGGTAGAGGATGGCGCTGATGGCCTCGGCCTCGGCGCGCTCGGCGTCGGCCAGGGCGTAGTCGCCGCGGTTGAAGGCCTCAAGGTCAAAGTGCTCCTCGACCGGCTCAGCGGCCCAGACGCGCAGCTTGTTGACGGTTTCGCCGGCATAGCCCACCACGGGGATGTCATAAGGGACGGCCAGGATGTCCTGCGTGTCCACGGTTCGATAGAACGTGCGGCCGTTCTCCTCAAAGCCCTCGACGCGGCCACCAAACTTAATGGTCACGGCCTTGTCCTGACGACGGACCTCCCAGGGATAGCCGTTGGTGAGCCACTCGTCGGTGGTTTCGACCTGGCTGCCGTTGACGATCTCCTGTTTAAACAGGCCGTAGCGGTAGCGCATGCCGTTGCCGTAGCCGGCAATGCCCTCGGCTGCCATGGAATCCAGGAAGCATGCGGCCAGACGACCCAGGCCACCGTTGCCCAGCGCCGGATCGGGCTCCTGGCTCTCGATGACGGACAGGTCAAGGCCCATATCGTCGAGCGCCTCGGCGACCATGTCGCGCACGCCAAAGTTGAGCAGGTAGTTGTCGAGCAGGCGTCCAATCAAAAACTCAATCGAGAAGTAGTACACGCGCTTCTTGCCCTCGGCGGTGGCGCGGGCGTCGCTCTTGGTGGCAACGGTGCGGGCCTTTTCGGCCACGAGCTTGGCCAGGGCGTTAAAGCGATCCAGATCGCTGGCTGCCTCGACGCTCTTGCCGCTAATGCTCATGACGGCATCGCGATAGAGCTCGGTAAACTCCTGCTTGTTGTCGAAGATCTTATTCATACGTTCCTTTCCCCCGGGGATGTTTCTCCCGGAACGGTTTTGACTTGTATCCTACGCCCCGCTGGGACGGGTAATTACAGCTGTAACGGCTTTGTTACGCATCCTTAGGTGACGACTTAACAGAAGCAGACTTGGCTTTGGTAGCGGCCTTTTTGGCAGCCGGCTTCTTGGTCGCGGTAGCCTTGGCAGCGGGCTTTGCGGCGGCCTTAGCCTTGGCCTTGGTCGTCGTAGCCTTCGCCTTGGCCGGAGCCTTCTTGGCGGCCGCTGGCTTGGGCTTTACCGAGGACGCACGCTTGCGGGTCGCCTTCTTGGGCTCCTCGACCACGGGCGGCTTATAGCTGCTGGGGCCGCGACGCTTAAGCACCACGCCTGCCAGGCTGGGCACCTTAATCTCGATGGAGTCCATCTGCCCGTTCCAGGGATAGGGCTCGCTCGAGCAGGTGTAGGGCTCCTCGCCAGCATAGCCGCTGCCGCCAAACTCGGGACGGTCGGAGTCAAAGATGACCTCCCAGTCGCCCTCACGCGGCACGCCCACTCGGAAGCTCTCGTAGGCCGCCGGGTCAAAGTTGATCAGGATCACGAGGTCGTCATCGACGTCCTCGCCCTGACGCACAAAGCTCACGATGGACTGCTTGGAGTTGTCCGCGTCGATCCAGGTAAAGCCGTCGTCATTGTAACCGCGCTCGTACAGGGCGGGCTCGGCGGTATACAGGTGGTTGAGCGCCTTAATGAACGCCTGATGGTGTGCATGGGTCTCATACTGCTCGGTCAAGAACCACTGAATAGATTCGTAGTAGCGCCACTCGATAAACTGACCGATCTCGTTGCCCATAAAGTTGAGCTTGGCACCGGGGTGCGTCATCTGGTAGAAGGCGAGCGTGCGTAGGCCGGCAAACTGGCGCCACCAGTCACCCGGCATGCGGCCGATGAGCGAGCACTTGCCGTGCACGACCTCGTCATGGCTCAGCGGGCAGATAAAGTTCTCGGTAAAGGCGTACATGATGGAGAACGTGAGCAAGCCATGGTTGCCGGGGCGCCACGGAAAATCGGTCTGCATGTAGTGCAGGGTGTCGTTCATCCAGCCCATGTCCCACTTGTAGTGGAAGCCCAGGCCGCCGTCCTGCGGCGGATAGGTCACAAGCGGCCACGCGGTGGACTCCTCGGCCATCATCATCACGTCGGGGTAGTGCGCCTCAACAGCGCAGTTGACCTGACGGATAAACGCGCTGGCGTCCAGGTCCTCCTCGGTACCGTACTTGTTGAACTTCTTTTGGCCAGGATCGTCAATGCCAAAGTTGAGGTACAGCATGCTGGACACGCCGTCCATGCGAATGCCGTCCACATGGAAGTTCTCGATCCAGTACAGCACGTTGGAGACCAAGAAGGAGCGGACCTCGCCGCGGGCGAAGTCAAACTTGTGCGTGCCCCAGTTGGGGTGAATCTCGTGCTCAAACAGCATGTGGCCGTTAAAGGTGGCAAGGCCGTGGGAGTCGGCGCAAAAACCGCCGGGCACCCAGTCCATAATCACGCCGATGCCCGCCTCGTGGCACGCATCGATAAAGTGCATGAGCTGCTGCGGGTTGCCGTAGCGCGACGTGGCGGCAAAGTAGCCGGTCGTCTGGTAGCCCCAGGAGCCATCGAAGGGGTGCTCCATAAGCGGCATGACCTCGATATGCGTATAGCCCATATCGCGCACGTAGTCCACGAGCTCCACCGACAGGTCGTCGTAGGTGTAAAACTCGCCGCGCTGCGCAGGGAAGGGGTCCATGGGACCGGGGTAGTTGCCGTACTCGTCCGGCTCGCCCTGTGGCTCGTCTCCGTGGCGCTTCCACGAGCCAATATGCACCTCGTAAATGTTGAGCGGCTGCGACATGTGGTTGTGGCCGGCGCGGCGCTTGAGCCACGCGGCGTCGTTCCACTGGTAGCCATCGAGAGTCCACAGCACGCTCGCCGTTCCCGGAGGGCACTCGGCCTTAAAGGCGTACGGATCGGCCTTGTAGAGCTTTTCGCCCTCGTTGGTCTCGATGAGGTATTTATAGAGCTGGCCCTGCTCGGCGCCAGGAATAAAGCCTTCCCAGATAGCGCTCGTGTGTACGGGCACCAGCGGGTTGGCTTGTTCGTCCCAATTGTTAAATTCACCGATAACGTGGACGCTCTTAACGTCGGGCGCCCAAACGCAAAAACGCCAGCCGCGCGTGCGCTGCTGCGTGTCGGGATGCGCGCCCATCTTTTCCCAGCTGCGCTCCCACATACCGATGCCAAACAGATAGACATCGTCCTTGGTGAGCTCCGGTGCGTGCGGGGCGGCTTTACGGGTAGCGGGCTTTTTAGTTGCTGGCTTTAGCTTTGTATCGCTCACGTTTGATCCCATCATGACGCGGCAGCGTGTTGCCTTGGTGACTAGATGCGAAAGGTCCAAGGCTGCACGAATCGAAGGGACGGCGATAGCTCTATGAGTCGTCCCACCTCGCGTGCTCGGTGGAACTTTCGGCAAAAACCACAATAACACCTGTCCGTTAGTTTTATGGACGAAAGTGGATTTACGGTGGCGTTTAATCGGTGAGCGCCATGTTTATGCCACTGACAGAATTGCGATGGTAAAACTCTTGACAGTTTTACCAATTAGGGTTTCAAGAGTTTTAGATTTACGTTTGGTAAAACGTTTTTAGCAGGTTGTTTACCATTTGACATTGAAAGGTTTGCGAATGAACCACACAGCCGCCTCTAATGTTGCTTTTATTTTTGATTGCGACGGCACACTGGTAAATAGCACCCCCGTTTGGGGCTATGCGCAGCCCGAACTATTGCGGTGTCACGGCATTGATGTAACGATTGACGATTTTGCCCAGTTTGAGCATTTGTCGCTCGAGGACGAGTGCCAGGCCTACCACGACACGTGGGGCATTGGCGAAAATGGCGAGGAGCTGTATCGCGAGCTGAGCGACATCCTGATCGATGGCTACTCCAAGGTGCCGCCGCGCGAGGGGCTCCTGGCATTTTTGGAGCAGGCGAAATTGGCCGGCATTGCCATGTGCGTGGCCACGTCCACGCCGGCCGAGCTGGTGCAGTCCGCACTCGCGGGTGCGGGGCTCGACGCCTATATGGAGTTTATTACCACGACGGGCGAGGCGGGCCGCTCCAAGCAGTTCCCCGATGTGTACGAGTTGGCGCTGCGCCGCCTTGAGGAGCGCCACGGGCACCAGTTTGAGCGCGCGTGGGTGTTTGAGGACGCCGTCTTTGGCCTTAAGAGCTCTGGCACTGCAGGCTTTAAGCGCGTGGGCATTTATGACCCGCACGGCCGTATGGAGCGCGACGAGGTTCGCGATAACTGCGATATCTTTATCGATAGCTATGAGGACCTGGATTTAGCCCGCGTGCTTGCGTTTGAGGGATAGGCGAGGGCCGTGGCTTGCAATGTATTAGTTGTTTGCGGCTCACCGGTGGTGGCGAGCGCGGATCTGTTGCGTCGACTAGCGGGGGAGTGCGACCACGTTGTCGCCGTGGACCGCGGGCTCGACGCGCTGCTGGGCTCGGGACTAGGTTGCGACGTATATGTTGGTGACGCTGATACGGTGAGCGACACCGGTCGCGCGTTAGTCGATGCCGCCGAGGCCTTTGAGGTTGAGCGCCACGACCCCTACAAGGACTATACCGATTTGGCACTTGCGCTCGATTCCGTCCGACGCCGCTGGCCGGGTGCCGAGGTGGTTGCGACCTGCGCCACCGGCGGTCGCCCGGACATGGCGCTTTCCGTAACTGGGCTGCTTGCAGGCTACGAGGATGCCCCCATTTGGATTGCCGAGGACAAGGTGGTCGCCCGCATCCTTCACGCTGGCGAGACCTGGACCATTGAGGGCGCCGAGGGCAAAACCTTCTCCATCATCGCCATAGCCCCTGGGACAGTAGTAAGCGAACACGGCTTAGAGTGGGAGCTAGACCACAGCCCTCTAGGCATGTTAGCTGACACGGGCATCTCTAACGTCGTAAGGAAAACGGCCAAGATTCAAGTCCACCAAGGCATCGCGATCGCCTTCCTCTACAAGTGAGGCATCGCCGCGTGAGGGTTTTATCGGGACGGTGGGTTAATTAGCTGGTTTTGGCTTAGCCAAAACCAGCTAATTCAGCCCCGTCCCAGGAAAACCCGTAAGAAAAAGTTTCAACAAAAATCTCTTGCATCCCCGCAAACATTCCCCTATAGTATCTCCTCGTCACGGGGGCGTAGCTCAGCTGGGAGAGCGCTTGACTGGCAGTCAAGAGGTCAGGGGTTCGATCCCCCTCGTCTCCACCATCGTGAATGCAAAGGCCTTCGGAAAACCGAAGGCCTTTTTTCATACGTGTCCACACTACAATCCATAGTGACGCTCGCATCAACCTGTAAAAAGTTGCGCAATTACCTCCCCGTTTTGTACAAAGTTTGTTAGCCAAACACAATAGTTTGAGCAATTCATGCCGCCAGTAATACAGCTCAGGCAGTGCTCATCGACCCACACACCCCCATAAACCTGCGGCAATGTGTGCAAGGCGGCACAATATCCCCCATAACCACGGCAAGTAACCAATATGTTGCTAAACACACCCCAAAACGTATGGGCTACCTGCTGTGCTAGGATAACTAACATTACATGGGTTCAACTGTGTTCACGGCTCCAGCAAGCCGCAAAGCGCAGGGTCGATCAGCATCCGGCCGTAACGGCGGTGCCAGAAACACCACGAGCTCCAATAGCGTCGTCATGCGTATCGCATCGAATGACTTTGTGCTTGTCTATGTACAAGCTGTTCTTTCGATTCGATATTCCATGACTCATCGCAGCAGTCCTACAGCTGTTTGCCTGCGTTCCAGTTTTGTTCCCGCTTGACTGGGTCGCACGCAGCCAGCTGGGGTCGCGGTCATTTTGCGATACACGTCCGCGTCTCTAGCAACTGCACTTATACATACCGTTCACGGTGGGGCAGAGCCACGCGCTTGTCTAACTGGGCTCAGGGTTTGAATATGGAGCGCCTTCGCGCACAAGCGCCCTGGCGAAGCCATACCTAAACCCCGTGAGCCACACGTAAGACAGCAAGGGGGTGGTGCTCGTGTGGTACGTGATCCAGGTCATTAATGGTCGCGAAAATGTAATGCTCGAGCGCATTGAGCACGTGGTGCCGGCTGGCGCCATTCGGGAGCTCTTTTATCCCCAATTTCAGACCGAGATTAAAGTACACGGCGAATGGGTCATCACGACCAAGCCGCTCTTTCCCGGTTATCTTATCTGCGATACGGCAGATCCCCGCAGCGTGCAACAGTACTTGCTTCGCATGGACGACTTTGCCCGGGTGCTTTCCCAGGATGGGCAGTTTGTGCCGCTGGCAAAAGAAGAGGTCCAGCTTATTGGCGGCTTTACGCATAAGGGAGACCGCGTAGTGCCCATGAGCGAGGCCTTAAAAGACGGCGACCAGGTCGTAGTGACGGCAGGTCCGCTGCTGGGCCACGAAGGCCTTATCAAAACCATTAACAGACGCAAGAGCACTGCTTATTTGGAGCTCGACTTGTGCGGCCGACGCGTGACTACACGCGTTGGCCTTGCCGTGCTTTCTGCCGAGCAGCGCGCAATGCGAAACCTTAAAAAGGCGATCGCCTAGCTGCTGGCGAGTGTTTAACGGAACAGGGAGGATTCCCGGGGGCGGGGACGTAGGTTTGAGGAAATAGTGTCAGATAAAACTGAATATTCAGAAGGAGCGCCGGTGGGGGCCGTGCTCGTTGCCCAGGCCATGAACGGCGGCGACGTGAGCATGCGCTACAAGGCCATGCAGGCCCTCAAGGACTGGGATCGCACGCGCCTGGCCTACCGCACCGTCAAGCGCGCCTTCGACATCGTGTTCAGCGGCTGTGTGCTGGCCGTCATCGCCATTCCCAGTCTGGTGCTCGCCGCGGCCATCCGCCTGGAGAGCGAGGGCAACCCGTTCTACAGCCAGATTCGCGTGGGCCAGGCCCACCGCGACGGCAGCCTGTCCACTTTCCGCATGTGGAAGTTCCGCAGCATGTACAAAGACGCGGACGAGCGCCTCGCCGAACTCAAGGAGCAGAACGAGATCGCCGGCGCCATGTTCAAGATGAAGGAAGACCCGCGCGTAACGAAGATCGGGAAGTTCATCCGGAAGCACTCCATTGACGAGTTCCCACAGTTCGTCAACGTGTTCCTGGGGCAGATGTCCGTTGTCGGCCCGCGCCCGCCTCTGCCCAGCGAGGTCGCGGAGTACGCCGAGTACGACCTGCAGCGTCTGGCTGTTAAACCAGGCATTACTGGCTGGTGGCAGGTTACCGAGCGCAACTCGACGGGTTTCGACGGGATGGTCCGCCGCGACCTGGAATACATCGCCAAACGAGGCGTTATGTTCGATTTGAAGATTATCCTACTCACAGTAATTGAGGTTATCAGCGGAAATGGCGCTTACTAAAGATACATTAGGGTATTACGAAGGTACTCGTTCAGTGGTTAACCTCCCCGAGCGAGTCGAAGTCCTGGGCGCCCCCGTGGACCCTTGGACGATGGAGCAGACTGTTGCGGCGACCGACGCTCTCATCAAGCAGGGGTGCTTTGCCCACCTAATTGGCGTGAATGCCGACAAGCTACTGCAGATGCGTGATGATCCTGAGATGGACACTTGCGTGCGCCGTTGCGAGATCGTGAACGCGGACGGCGCCTCCATGGTCATGGCTTCCAAGAAGCTGGGCATTGACCTTCCCGGTCGCGTTGCCGGCATCGATCTCATGTGGGAACTGTGCGGGCTGGCGGAGCGCGAGGGCCACAAGGTATACCTGCTGGGCGCTAAGGCCGATGTTGTCGCCAAGACTGCCGAGGTACTAGTCGAGAGGTATCCCGGTATGACTATCGCTGGCTACCGGGACGGTTACTTCAGTGACGTTGATTTCGACGATGTCGTCGCCGAGGTTGAGCAAAAAAAACCCGATATCGTGTTCGTGGGCATCACCTCGCCCAAAAAAGAGCGCCTGATCGAGCGATTCCGTGAGCTTGGCGCCAAGGGTGCGTTCGTGGGAGTGGGCGGTTCGTTCGATGTGGTGTCGGGCAACATCCCGCGTGCCCCAATGTGGATGCAGCGTGTGAACCTGGAGTGGCTCTTCCGCATGATGCAGGAACCCAAGCGCCTGGCGAAGCGCTATCTAGTCGGTAACATCCGTTTCTATTTACTTCTTCGCAAGGAGTTAAAGAGGAGCAAGGCCAATGTCTAAAAAGAAGGTAATGCTCGTCTTCGGCACCCGCCCGGAGGCAATCAAGATGTGCCCGCTCGTCAACGAGCTGAAGGCGCGCAGGGATGAGTTCGAGACCGTCGTGACCGTGACCGGCCAGCACCGTGAGATGCTCGACCAGGTGCTGCGTGTCTTCGACGTGACTCCCGACCACGACCTGGCGATCATGAAGCCGGGCCAGACGCTGTTCGACGTGACATGCGACGTGCTGCTCAAGCTCAAGGCCGTCCTCGAGGACGAGAGGCCCGAAGTGGTCCTGGTTCACGGCGACACTACGACCAGCTTCGCAGCCGCGCTCGCCTGCTTCTACCTGCAGATCCCCGTGGGCCACGTCGAGGCCGGCCTGCGCACGCACGACATCTACAGCCCCTGGCCGGAGGAGTTCAACCGCCAGGCGGTCGACATCGTGAGCGAGTACTACTTCGCCCCCACGGAGGCCAGTAAGCAGAACCTACTCGGCGAGGGCAAACCCGATTCCAAGATCTGGGTCACCGGCAACACCGGCATCGACGCCCTGCGCACCACCGTGCGCGAGGGCTATTCACACCCCGAGCTCGCGTGGGCGGAGGGCTCCCGCCTCATCCTCATCACGGCGCACCGCCGCGAGAACCTGGGAGAGCCCATGCATCGCATGTTCCGTGCCATCCGCCGCGTGATGGAGGAGCATTCGGACACCAAGGCGATCTACCCCATCCACATGAACCCGCTCGTTCGCAAGGCGGCACACGAGGAGCTCAACGGCTTTGACCGCCTGCACATCATCGACCCGCTCGAGGTCCTCGATTTCCACAACTTCATGGCGGCGAGCCACCTCATCCTCACCGACTCGGGCGGCATCCAGGAGGAGGCCCCGAGCCTGGGTAAGCCGGTGCTCGTCATGCGCGACACCACCGAGCGCCCCGAGGGCGTGGCAGCCGGCACGCTGAAGCTCGTCGGTACAGAGGAGGACGTAATCTACCGTGAGTTCAGCCGCCTGCTCTGCGATCAGGCCGAGTACGAGGCTATGAGCCATGCATCGAACCCCTATGGTGATGGGCATGCGAGCGAACGCCTCGCGGACGTGCTGACTGGGTAACGACATGAACGAATGCTTGAAGATATATAAAGCTGCGCATGCCTGTGCAAGCGGTCCTAAAATCCTTTGGCCTCTCGGTGCCGTGTTGCGCCACCTCGACCAGTTTCTTTTCGCTTGTCACATTGGCAGCCGAGCGCAGATCGGCGAGGGTTGCATTTTTCAGCACAATGGTCTCGGTGTCGTCATCTCCGAGTGTGCGACTATCGGGGACCGTTGCATGTTATATCAGCATGTAACCATCGGGGCGCTGGAAGACGGTTCCGAAAAGGTGCCATTGATAGGCGATGACGTCGTTATCGGCGCCGGGGCAACTCTTCTTGGCCCCATTAAAGTCGGGAGCGGCGCTAAGATTGGAGCGGGTGCCGTCGTGCTGAGCGACGTTCCCGCGGGCGCCACTGCTGTCGGAGTCCCAGCCAAAATACTAGGAGTGAGTGCATGACGGGCAAGAAGCGGCCTGCTGTCATCATGTTGGGTCCCTCGCTTGATTCTAGGGGCGGCATGGCTTCCGTGGTCAACGGATACATCAATGCCGGTATTCGTGATGTTTGCGATTTTGAGTACATTGAGACTACTAGACCTGGCAGCGTTGTCACGAAGGTGTTGGCAGGAATCAGTGCTTATGCCAGGTTCCGTAAAGCCCTGACTGGCTGCGATGTCGTCCATCTTCATATCGGCGCTGGCGTTAGCCCAATACGAAAGTCCTTGTTCGCGAAGGCTGCTAAGAGTGCTGGAAAGCCCGTCGTTATCCATGAGCATAGAGGTGTTCTTGCGGAACTCTATCGGGAGGGCGGAGACGATTTTGCTAGAAAAACCCGCGATCTATATGAGCTTGCGGATGTTGCGATAGTTCTTTCAGAGGAGTGGAAGAACTTCTTTGCTGCGAACGTATGCGATCCGTCGAAGTTGCTTGTTCTGCATAATTCGGTCCCTGCGCCGGTTGACACTCCAGTGCTCGGTCGAGAGGAAAAGGTCTTGTTCCTGGGCCATATGACCGATGTCAAGGGTCCGGATATCCTCGTTAAGGCTATTCCTGAGGTTGTCAAGTATCACCCTGCATGTCGTTTCTTCTTTGCCGGTGACGGGGACGCTCGGCCCTACCGCGTTCTTGCAGAGGAACTTGGCGTCCTTGATTCTTGCGAATTCGTTGGCTGGGTTGCCGACCAAGAGAAGGATTGCCTCCTGAGGGGTTGTCCCATCTATTGTCAGCCGTCCAGGAACGAGGGCATGCCCATGGCTCTGCTCGAGGCAATGGGTTATGGGCGTGCCTGTATTGCGACGCGTGTGGGCGGCGTTCCCCAGGTTGTAGATGATGGGAGAGACGGCATTCTTGTCGACCCCCTTGATTACGAGAGTATCGGGGGCGCAATCGTCTCTCTTCTCGAGAATCGAGAGGCTATTGAGGAAATTGGAAAGGCGGCGAGGCTGAAGGTGATGGACGATTTTGCCCCGGCTAATAGCATCGAGAGACTTTCTATGTTGTATGAGAAACTCGCTAGGAAAACGGCGAATAGATGAATTCGGCGGTTAAAAACATGTGGCGCATCGCATATGCATGTACGGCGAAGCTGCTCCCTCAGAGTTGTTACTGCAAGCACGCTATGCGTCTGAGAAACTTCTTCGCTCACAGAATTTGTGAGAACGTCGGAAAAGACATTAATATCGAGCGCGGCGCGACCTTCTCGTCAAGTGTGACAATAGGCGATGCCTCAGGTATCGGCAAGGACTGTGAGCTGCACGGGGAGGTGCACATCGGCGACCATGTGATGATGGCTGCCGAATGCGTTTTTTATACCCGTAATCATGAGACCTCACGTACAGACATCCCGATGAGCCAACAAGGCGAAACGGAAATGAACCCTATTTACATCGGCGATGACGTCTGGTTGGGTCGACGCGTGATGGTGATGCCTGGAGTGCATATCGGCAACGGTTGCATTGTCGCTGCTGGAGCGGTTGTTACCAAGGACTTGCCCCCATATACAGTTGCGGGAGGGGTGCCTGCCAAGATCATTGGATCGCGGCTCAATATATGAGTGGAGATAATCACACGCCCAAGGTGCTTCATTATTGTTGGTTTGGCGGTAAACCTGTGCCCCGGAAAGCTTTGGCGACTGTTGATCGCTGGCATGAGCTTATGCCTGATTATCAAATTATTCGATGGGATGAGTCGAACTTTGATATTTACGAGTGTCCTTATGCTAGAGATGCTTACAAAGCCGGAAAATGGGCCTTCGTAAGCGACTACGTGAGATTCAAAGTCGTCTACGATCACGGCGGTACCTATATGGATATTGGCAGCGAGCTCTTGAAGTCGATAGATCCGCTTGTGAAAGCGTCGGGGTTCACTGCGTGCGACTTTGAGTCGCACGCAGTGAGCCCCGGCCTAGTGCTCTCGGCCAGGGCTCACTGCGACTTACTCGGTGAAGTTCTTGATTCTTACCATAATCTTGATTTCGAGGATTCCATCGAGTTCCTGTATTCCCATACCGTTAATCAAATATTTGGTGAGGTTCTTGAGCGCCATGGCTATCAGTGGGGTGTGGACGCCCTGTGGGAGTACGACGGTTTTAGGGTCTATCCGAGCGAGTATTTCTGTCCAAAACTCGACTTCGGGGGCTTCAAATGCACGGAAAACACTTACTCCACCCATATCAGCTCTGCAAGTTGGCTCCCTGCAAATGAGCAGTTTCGTGTCGGTTTTATTAATAAATGGGCACCCTATGTGGGGGACTTCACAGCTCGCAAGGTTGCTCGAGCTCTGACATTCCTGAAATATCGAAAGGACGACCGTTGATTACGGTATTTACCCCTAGTTACAACAGGGCTTATACCCTGCCTAGGCTGTTCGGGTCTTTGCAGAGGCAAACATGCAGCGACTTCGAGTGGCTTATCGTAGATGACGGCTCGACCGATGGAACAGCGGAGCTGTGCGAAGAGTTTGCAAAGGAGGCACGTTTTCCCCTTCGTTATGTTCGCCAGGAAAATTTTGGGAAGCACGTGGCTATCAACCGAGGTGCGATTGAGGCAAACGGGGAATGGTTCTTCATCGTGGATTCCGATGATTACCTCCCTCCGGACTCGATTGAGATAAACAAGGGCTATTTGTCCCAAATCTCGGGAGATGCTCGATTTGCTGGGGTTTCTGGTGTTCGCGCGAGGGCAGACGGTTCCTGGATTATTGGCCAAGGGTTGAGCCTGAAGGATGTTGATTCTCAGGTGCTCGAGCGGTTCTCTAGGGAGTATATCGATGCAACTTCTCAAGATTACCGCGTGAAGTTTAGAATGCCGGGCGATCGCGCTGAGGTCGTGAGGACCAGTCTGGTAAGGAAATACCCGTTCCCTTGGTTTGAGGGTGAGAGGTTCGTTTCGGAGTACTACCTTTGGCAGTCCATCTCCGAGGAGGGGCTTAAGTTTCGATGGTTTAACAAGCCGTCTTACTGCGGCGACTATCTCGCTGATGGACTTACTACAAATGTCCGTGCTGTCTTTCTCAAAAGTCCTCTCGGAAGGTCTTTCATAGATAACTTCACTATCGGCTCGCACGCTCCTCTTAGTATGAAGATTAGGTCGGCAGTGAACTATATGCGTTATGGACGACTTGGGGGTAAAACGATTCCGATGCTCCTCCGCCAAGCAAATAATAAGCCTTTTGCGCTCCTTGGTCTGCCTGTTGCAGTCGTCTTACCTCTGAAGGGAGATGTGGAATGAGCCGTAGTCTTTCTATAATCGTTCTCGTTTATAACTCAGCCGAGGATGCGCAGGTATGTGTCGACAAGCTACTGTCTTTCGAGTTTCCCTTGCAGGTGGTTATCGTCGATAACTGCTCGCCTGATGGTTCCTTCGTCGCCTTAAAGGAACGTTATAAAGACAGCCAGAGGGTCGATGTTATACAGACTGATGTAAACAGGGGATATAGCGCCGGAAACAATTGCGGCATACGATATGCAATGGAGCGCTACGGGTCTGACAGCGTGGCCGTAATGAATCCTGATGTGCTCATCCCCGATGAGAAGATGCTGCTAGCTTTATTGGATCTCCTTTGGTCTTCGGACAATGTTTTGGCTGTTGGCGGTCAACCGATCAATCATCTTGAGGGTGATTCTATTTGGCCGTCAAGCTGGAGCCTGCCCACGCCTTGGGAGGTTGTCGCCAACCATTGTCTCCTTCGCCGCAGTGAGCTCCGTGATAATGCCCGCGAGATCGCTCCCGGTGTATTTTCCGTTGATTGCATTGTCGGTTGCTTTTTCATCGCTAAGGCAGGGAAGTTCTCTGAGGTTGGCCTTCTTGATGAAGGGGTCTTCCTTTACAACGAGGAGAACATTCTTGGTAAGAAGTGCAAAGCGGCTGGCTTGCGTCTTCTGGTGGACAAGAGCCAGACTTATTATCACAACCACTCCCCAAATGCGGTCCGTGCGAGATCGCTCAAGTCGAGGCTTTCTTCGGCTCGTATCGGCTACAAGTCTCGTCAGTATCTTGCCAGAACCTATTATTCGCCACTGCTTTCTTTTCCGCTATGTTGGGTCGAGATGATCAATGAGCTGGAAATTGTTCTGGGCTGGTTGCTCCATGACGCATTCAGATACAGCAACGAAACGGTGATTTCTGGCAATGATAGCGATACGAGTCCCTGCTCATAACCCTATGAACATGAAACGAGTATGAGAACAATTAACAACACGAAATGTTTAACCTTGGGCTTCTTTGAGAACGTGCCCGCACGCTGCTCGGATCTCATCTTGCTTTCCGTTGTTATCGCGGAGAACTTCTTTGGCCTTGTAGATGCCGCTGCCATCAATATCGCCGGAGTGCTTAACGTCAACCTTCTTTGGCAGCTTCTTCTACTTGTCTTGTCAGTCGTTCTATACTGGAAGTCTTTGAGGGTTCCTGGGACCAAGACTAGCGTTTGGCAAGGCTTTTTTTCGCCGTGCTCATCGGGCTGTGTTTCATTTCCTCTTATCGATGCGAGCTACTTACAGGTCAGCCTTTCGAGCGGGGGCTTTTCCCCCAAAGGTCCTTTATGATTTGTCTGCTCTCGGCCATTCTACTGAGAAGGCCCTTTAAGGCTGGACTTGTTGATTCCGATAGGCTCCTGAGGGGGGTTCTCCTGCTCGGGTCGATTGCCTCTCTGCTATACCTTGTACAGGCAGCCGTAGGTTCATCGTTTACGTTCATTCACGCTCAGGGCGGCGTGAAGTATGGCGGGCTGAGGCTGTATATCGACGGTGCTTTGAGCACGACCTCGGGACTGCTGGGGCTCTGGTGCTGTTTACGCTGCGACAACTGGAGGCCCGCTGTTCCGACCCTGCTCGCCCTCGGGGTGATTCTGTTCGTCAGCAAGGGACGCCTTGAGCTCATTGTTTATCTGGTTGCCATCTCAGTCATATTCCTACTTGCAAAGGGAAACGCCCGTGCCAGGGTGCTACTGCTCTGCTTTGCCAGCCTTGCGATGATTGTTTTTCTGCAATCAGATTATTTCGGACAGATTGCCTCTAGCTTCCTAAACGGGCAGATAGGCGGCAGTGAGGACACGACCTCAATTCGTGAAGCTGGTCGTGACTATTATGACATGGTATTGAACACAACCCCCTGGGGTGTCGCGCTCGGATGTGGCTATCCGAGCGACCTCTATACGCCAGCGACTGACATGGCAGGGTTTCAGCACGGTTACCTTTTAAGCGACAACGGCGTCTATGCATTCCGCTATGTTTACGGAAATCTCGGCGTTTCTGTCGTCATTCTCGCGCTCCTGTCCTGTTTGTGGTGCGGGCTCAGATGCAGGAAAGATCACTTCTCTCCCGTCATAATCGGTTTTTTCGTTTTCCTTGTGCTACCTGCCGCTAATTTCGCCTGGTGGTGGTGTGTTGAGGACTGGGAGGTTATGACAACTTTGGTTATTGCCTTGAGCTGGCAGAAGGATATATGTCTCCGGGGGTTTGGTGAAAAGGAATTCCATGAAGATTGATCTCAATGCTCCAGCAAAGTCAATTAAATCGGCTTCGATCGCCCAGCTTGGCTCTAAGATGGTTAACGTCGTTATGCAACTCGTTGTGACCATGGTGCTTGCGCGCCTGCTTACGCCTGAGCAGTTTGGTACGGTCGCTATTCTTACCGCGTTTTCTGGAGTCTTTAACATCCTTGCGGACGCGGGGGTTTCCACCGCTATCGCGCAGTCCCGCGACCTTGACGAGTCGGAATACGACCGCCTCCTTTTCCTGGGGCTCATAATCGGTCTTGTCCTCACTGCGGCATTCTGCTTGCTTTGTGTGGGCGTGGCTTGGTTCTACGATGACGCCGAATATGTGCCGCTCGGGTGCTTCATGTCTTTGGCCGTGCTTTTCAACTCGTTGAACATGGTCCCAAACGGCGTTCTCATCAAGGAGCGCAAGTTTAACCTGATTGCCGCGCGTCTCGTTATCTGTACGCTGGTCGTCGGTGCCATTGCGGTCCTTCTGGCCTTTCTCCGCTTCGGGGCATTCTCTATCGTAGCAAACTCGGTACTGACAGCCCTTTTTGTTTTGGTTTGGAACCTCAGAGGCGCCCATCTCAGGCTATCAGTCGGCAGCCTTAGGGGCGTTTTGGCTAAGGTGGGGAGCTTCTCAGCCTACAACTTGGGCGCGAGCCTGATTGGATGGCTGGCATACAACCTCGATTCGCTTATTGTGGGCAAGCTCTTCGGTTCAGCTGAGCTAGGCTATTACAACAAGGCCTGTAGCCTGTATGCCTATCCACTGAACATACTTGCGTCTCCGATTACCGACACGATTCTGCCTTTCCTCGCACCGCTTAGGGACGATGTGAACGTGCTCAGGCAACGTTTCGTTGGTATTTTCCGTAAGCTGTCCTTTATCAGCGCTTTCTGTACGGTCGCCATGCATGTTTGCGCATCCGAGTTGATCGTAATCATGTTCGGGGAACAATGGGTGCCAGCCATACCGTTGCTTAGCATGCTCGCGTTCGCCGTCTATTCGAGGGGATTAAACGGATCGTTCGGCGCTTTGCTGTCCGCCTGCGGGCGCGCCGATCTCCTTATGCGTTCCACGGCGATTAACACGGTGGTGTCGGTTGGAATGATTTGCATCGGCGGAGCGCTCGGGTCTGTCCAATCGCTTGCCATATGCGTCACCGTTGCGTACAACCTCGAAATGATCGCCCCAATCTATTTATGTGCAAAATACTGTCTCCACATTAGCCTTTTCAAGTTTTTCTCGTATTTGGTACCCGATATTATTGGTTGCCTGTCGGTCATCGTCTCCGCTTCGTCCATCTCTTGGGGATTCGAAAACGTATTTCTGGCTTTGGCGGCAAAGGGCCTCTTTGTTTTCTGCAGCATGGTTTTTGTGAAGTTGGTCTGTGATTGGGTCCTTTATCACGAGAAACCTTGTTTAAAAATTCTTTTTGGCCGATGAATTCGCTTGCAGTGTCGTTGGTATGAAGGAGGAGATTTTGAACGACCAAAAGCAACTTATTGTTTTCAGCAATGGCGACGCGTGGGATGCGAGCACCTGGTCCAATGTCCCGTATATGTTCCTGACTACTTTCAAACGCATGTGTCCCAGCGTGGAAATACACACGTTCGATATGAGTCAAGTTGGCTCGGGGTTAGTCTTGTCCGTGCTTGTGAAATGCTGGAATCGTATCGCTATACCGCTTTTGGGACCCTTTTGTAGCTTTGACCGGACTAGTTTTAGGCGTCGCCTCTTGACTCAAAAGATGCGGAAATTCGAAAAACACGTTGCTAGGGGGGGCGGCGTCCTCCTAAGTTTCGATTTCAGCAATCCTGCTCCGAGGCTTGCTGGTTACGAAACTGTGCTTTTCTGTGATTGGACAATTGACTATGCGATCCGGGAGCATCAGCATCGTACTCCAACTGCTTCCGAGAATAAGCTCATTGAACGTCAGAGTGAGGCTCTTTCTGACGCTAATCTGGTTGTCTCATTATTTCCACGATCTGCCGAGTTTATCCGAGAATCTAGTCCTAAAGCTAAGGTCTGCTATTACGGATTACCTGCGAATATTGTCGACGAGGGAGCAAGGGCAAACTTCGAACGGTTTGATTCACGACGGCTTTTATTCATCGGAAAGCCTGCCTATCTATCGAGCCTGCGTGTAGTCGTACAGGGGCTTGAGGCATTCAACTCCTCGCATCCCGGTTTTGAGTTGGGGCTCGATGTGATTGGGATGGAAAGTGGTCCCGGCGGAGAGAGCATTACCTACCATGGATTCCTGCGGAAAGATATCGACGCGGATCGTAATCTGTATTACGGGCTCATTGCTTCTGCAAGGGCTCTTGTAACCGTTTCCGATAGCTGGGTCGGCGCATCATCGATTGTTGAGGCGATGTCGCTAGGAACTCCCGTAATTGTGACTCCCAATATCGAGCTGAAAGCGATGCTTGGCAATCCAGATTGGGGTTTTTGGTGTGAATGCTCTTCGGATGCTGTATCCAAGCGGCTTTCTGATCTCGATGCGCTTACCGAGGAAGAGCTTAGAAAGATGTGTCATACCGCTGCAGACACTGTAGAAGACTTCACCTGGGAGAATCTCGTTAGGAACTGGTGCGCAGAAGTCGGTTTTGAGAAAGGCGGCGAGTAATGCGACAAGAGATTATTGAAGAGGGAATAAACCAGGAATTACATGTTAAGCACCTCGGGGGGGGGTCGATGGGATCGCGCAGAAACTCCTCAATCGAGCTACTGCGAATCTTATCGATGTCTATGATTCTTCTTTCGCATTTTGTGGTTCACAACGAATTCGATTACACGACTATGCCTCTAGGGATACCGCGATTCCTGTTACAGCTTTTTTTCGAGAGCGGCGGAAAATCGGTGTAGTTATCTTCTTCACCATCTCTGCCTGGTATTTCCTTGATCACAGACAGACCGTTCGCGGTTGCCTACTTCGTGTCTGGGCGCTGGAGAAGGTGCTCCTTTTCTACGGCATAATGTTGGCTTTACTTTATTTCCTTTTCGATAGGCAGCATTTCGGGCCGATGCTTGCACTCCACAGCCCTTCCCCCCCTCGTTTTTTCACTCTGGTGGTATCCAACCGCCTACGCTATCTTTCTATGTTTTCTTCCATTCTTGGAGAAGGGCCTGAGAGGAATGGGCAGAGAGAGTCATCTTTCTCTCTGCCTCGTGTTGCTTTTTCTTTACGCCGGAATCTCCCTAATTCCCGGGGCGCCTATGGTCGGCCAGGTCTTCAGCTTTATCTACTTGTACATTCTAACTTCTGCCTACCGCTGGTATCTTAAGGGCAAAAGGTCTTTGTGCCCTTGGACGATGATTTTTGCCGGCATGATTATTATTTCGATATACGTCGTATTGTCGATGGTCGCGTGGCAGTTCGGAGGATATCAAATCGGCGTAAAGTACAATAATTTTGTGACGGATGCCGTCAGACTGCCATGTATTCTTGTCGGCTTTGGGCTATTTGCTCTTTTCAAACAAAAAACATTTCACAGTCGTATGATTGATTGGGTTGCGGCGGGAGCATTCGCGGTTTATTTGATAACCGACTATGGGGCTTCGCAAGTCGCTCTTTGGTGCGGTAATTTGGACCTGGGACTTGCCGTGTCGTTACCTGTGAATTTCGCTTTTGCGATGCTGATAATTCTTGGCATTTACCTTACTTGCACGATTGTCGACGGTCTTCGTCGCTCGCTGTTCAGCCTCATGCTCGATTCTAAGTGGGACCGCTTGTTTCAAAACTTTTATACAAAGACTTCGGCTGCCATGTTGAACTTGAATTCCGATGTGGTTCCAAGCGAGCACTAAGTTTATTCAGAAAGGAAATTATGAAAGGCATCATCCTCGCCGGCGGGTCCGGCACCCGCCTGTACCCGCTCACGCTCGTGACCTCCAAGCAGCTGCTGCCGGTCTACGACAAGCCCATGATCTACTACCCGCTTAGCACCCTCATGCTGGCGGGAATCCGGGACATCCTGGTCATCTCCACGCCGACCGACCTGCCCAACTTCGAGCGCCTGCTCGGGGACGGCTCGCGCTACGGCGTGAACCTGTCCTACGCCGAGCAGCCGAGCCCCGACGGCCTGGCCCAGGCCTTCACGATCGGCGAGGACTTCATCGCCGGCGAGCCGTGCGCGCTCGTGCTCGGCGACAACATCTTCTACGGCAACGGCCTGTCCCGCCACCTGACGCGCGCCGTCCAGAACGCCGAGTCGGGTAGGGCCACGGTCTTCGGCTACCACGTGGACGACCCCGAGCGCTTCGGCGTCGTCGAGTTCGATGCGCAGGGGAGGGCCGTCTCCATCGAGGAGAAGCCCGCCGAGCCCAAGAGCTCCTACGCGGTCACCGGCCTGTACTTCTACCCGGGCGACGTCGCCGCCAAGGCCCACAAGGTTCAGCCCTCCGCCCGCGGGGAGCTGGAGATCACCACGCTCAACCAGATGTACCTGGAGGAGGGGACGCTCTCCGTCGTCACCCTTGGCCGCGGCTACGCGTGGCTGGACACAGGCACCATGGAGAGCCTGCACGAGGCCGCGGAGTTCGTCCGCGCCGTGGAGCACTCCCAGGACCTGCCCGTGTCCGTCCCCGAGGAGATCGCCTGGGAGAACGGCTGGATCACGACCGCCGAGCTGGAGGAGGCCGCCAAGGCCTACGGCAAGTCGGTCTACGGGCAGCACCTGAAGAAGGTCGCCGCCGGCGAGATCGTCAACAGCCCGCGCGAGTACTAATCCGATTCAATGGGAGATAGAAACATGTCTGAAGAGCTCTTCGAGCCCAGGAACATCATCGTCACGGGCGGCTGCGGCTTCATCGGCAGCAACTTCGTGCACTACGTGGTCGACAACCACCCCGGGGTGCACGTCACCGTCCTGGACAAGCTGACCTACGCCGGCAACCCCGAGAATATCGCCGGGCTGCCCGCGGACCGCGTGGAGCTCGTCGTGGGCGACATCTGCGACGCCGGGCTGCTGGACAGGCTTGTGCCGGGCCACGACGCGATCGTGCACTACGCCGCCGAGAGCCACAATGACAACTCCATCGCCGACCCGGAGCCCTTCCTGCGCACCAACGTCGAGGGCACCTTCCGCCTGCTGGAGGCCGTCCGTAAATACGGCGTCCGCTACCACCACGTCTCCACCGACGAGGTCTACGGCGACCTGGCGCTCGACGACCCGGCGAAGTTCACCGAGGAGACGCCGTATAAGCCGAGTTCTCCGTACTCGAGCACCAAGGCGTCCTCCGACATGCTCGTGCGCGCCTGGACCCGCACCTACGGCCTTCGCACCACGATCTCCAACTGCTCCAACAACTACGGCCCCTACCAGCACGTGGAGAAGTTCATCCCCAGGCAGATCACCAACATCGTCGACGGCGTGCGCCCCAAGCTCTACGGGAAGGGCGAGAACGTCCGAGACTGGATCCACACCGAGGACCACTCCTCGGCCGTCTGGGACATCCTGACCAAGGGCCGCACGGGGGAGACCTACCTCATCGGCGCCGACGGGGAGAAGGACAACATCACCGTCTTGCGCATGATACTCACGGCCATGGGCCGCGACTCCGAGGACTTCGACTGGGTCGCCGACCGCCCCGGCCACGACCGCCGCTACGCCATCGACTCGACCAAGCTCCAGCGCGAGCTGGGCTGGAGGCCTGCGCACACCGATTTCGCCGAGGGGCTGAAGGCCACCATCGACTGGTACGTCGCCAACGAGTCCTGGTGGCGCCCGGCCAAGGAGGCCACCGAGGCCCGCTACCGCGCACAGGGGCAGTAACGAGGGGATAGAGTTATGGCAGACATCGCATTCGAGAAGGACCTCTCCGTGGCGGAGACCGGCATCGGGGGCCTGATGGTCGTCGACCTCGCCGTACACGGCGACTCGCGCGGCTGGTTCAAGGAGAACTGGCAGCGCGCCAAGATGACCGCTCTGGGCATCCCCGACCTCAAGGTCGTCCAGAACAATATCTCCTACAACGACAGCCGCGGCGTCACCCGCGGCATCCACGCGGAACCCTGGGACAAGTTCATCTCCGTCGCCCGCGGCTCGGTCTTCGGCGCCTGGGTGGACCTTCGTGAGGGCAGCGCCACCTACGGGAAGGTGTTCACCTGCACCCTGGACCCGAGCAAGGCCATCTACGTCCCGCGCGGCGTGGGCAACTCCTTCCAGGCCCTGGAGGACGGTACCGCCTACACCTACCTGGTGGACGCCCACTGGTCGCTGGAGCTCAAGAAGACCTACACCTTCGTGAACCTCGCCGACCCCGAGCTCGCCATCGAGTGGCCCATCCCGCTCGACCAGGCCACCGTATCCGAGGCCGACCTCAACCACCCGATGCTCAAGGACGTCGTCCCCATGGCGCCTAGGCGCACCCTCGTCACCGGCTGCAACGGCCAGCTGGGCCGTGCGGTCCGCGCGCTGGCCGAGGAGCGCGGCGTCGCCAGGGACTTCGACTTCTGCGACATCGACACCTTCGATATGTCCGACCCGGAGGCCTACGATCAGTACGACTGGTCGCTCTACGGCACCGTGATCAACTGCGGCGCCTACACGGCGGTCGACAGGGCCGAGACTCCCGAGGGCCGCGTGACCGCCTGGAAGGCCAACGCGACGGGCCCCGCCCTTCTCGCCCGCACCTGCGCCGAGCACGGGATCACCCTGGTCCACGTTTCCTCCGACTACGTCTTCGACGGCACCGCCGAGGTCCACACCGAGGGGGAGCCCCTCAGCCCGCTGTCCGTCTACGGCCAGACCAAGGCCGCCGGCGACATCGCCGTGGCCGGGTGCCCGCGCCACTACATCATGCGCTCCAGCTGGGTCATCGGCGAGGGGCACAACTTCGTCAAGACGATGAAGGGCCTCTCCGACCGCGTCGCCGACCCCGAGGACAAGCTCACTCAGGTCACGGTCGTGGACGACCAGCTGGGACGCCTGACCTTCACGCGCGACATGGCCGAGGCCATCTTCCACGTGCTGGGCTCGCACGCCCCCTACGGCACCTATAACTGCACCGGCTCCGGCGCCGTCAAGTCCTGGGCCGACATCGCCCGCGCCGTCTTCGAGGCCGCCAACGGCAACGGCGACAGGGTCGTGCCGGTTTCGACCGACGACTACTACGCCGGTGCCGAGGGCCCCGTAGCCCCGCGCCCGGTCCACTCCGCGCTCGACCTGTCCAAGCTCGAGTCGGTCGGCTTCCACATGCCCGACTGGGAGGAAGAGCTCCAGTGTTACTTGAGCGAAATTAGTTAGTTTTATTTGCTTGCTTCTGAAAAGTTCGAGCAGATACCGTCCCCTGCTTAGCTCATCCTTAAGTATCCAACGATTCAATTTAAAATTCCCTCTACTTATTAACAAGTGGGAATTTTGGAGTGCCCCCCATGTGGACCAATTAAATCACTCTTTATATGGAAGCGTAAACGCTTGGTATTTCCGCTCGAATCATCGCTGCTACACAGGCTCTCACTTATCCGCAAACCGTCATAAGGCTATTCCACGAGGCTAACGTGAATTTGACTCTGATTCAAGCGTCGGCTTGATTTAGGAAGAGAAGCACAACAATTTAGCGGCGGTTGGTAACGCAGTATTCTATAAACTTGCAAAGTGAAGATTGAAAATAATGATAAAAGCTCTATACCCCAAAACGCCACTATTTTCTCGTGAATGCACCACAGCGCTCAAGGGCATTGCTATCTCGCTTGTTATTTTTGGACACCGTGGACTCATCGACTGCGGGGGACAGTGGGGTGTGCATATATTCCTATTTTTGAGCGGATACGGGATCTTTAAGTCCGCTCAAAAGAACGGGATGGCAGCCTACTGGCGCAAACGTCTCGTGGGAGTTTTTGTACCATACATTCTGTTCAGCGTGTTTAAGTTGGGAATCTTGCTCGTAATGGGGGAAGAAGTTGGCGTAGGAAAGGCGTTCTGCACATTAATGGGACTGGACTTCTGCCTCAACGTAGATCCTACGATGTGGTACATCACGTACATTTTTGTATGCTACGCTGTATTTTACGCTGCTTGGCCCTTATATAGACGATGCAGAGTTGCTGCTTTCACTTCGACGCTGTTTGTGAGCTTCGTGCTTATAGCGGTAGTGGGACGGATTAATATCGCGTGGAACAGTGGTGCTGTTGCCTGGGTCTATTTTTGGACTTTTCCAGCAGGTGTCATGCTAGCAATGCACGAGGAAAAGATCGCGGGGGGGGGTATCTCTCCAACGGTATACGTGCTTGCCTGTGTTGCAGCGCTTACTGCGGTGGCACTTATGTACGGTGCGCCGCACGGATCGCTTAACATGTTTGTATACTCTGCAGCTGGCGCGGTGCTCGTGACGCTACTGGTTAAGTTTCTGATGGATGGTCCAGCGGGAACTGTACTTGTCAAGGCACTGAGTCCTTTGGGTAACGCCTCTTATGCCATGTACCTCAATGAGGGCTTCCTGATCAGGTTAGATGGCCTCTTTCCGTTTTCGATGGGGCCGATTTCGACGTTAGTGCTCTCATTTATCTTTGCAGTTGCATGGAACTGGCTCGTATCTGACCGAGTGACTCGATGGTTGAAAGGGATGTCAATTGCGAGTCGCCGCTACTCCTGATTTGTTTGCTCTATGGCTCATATTAAATTCGTTAACCTCTTGCTTGTTTATGGCTAAATTTGTCAAGATGAATTGCTGAATTCTGGTGACTTCTCTGATTGAATTAGTTGCTAAGAGCAATATCGTTGATAAAGCAAACTGCTTTCGGAAACTCCATCAGTTCTAATTTAGCTTGTCATAGCTTTCTTTTAAAATTATGTTGGAATTCTGTATCCTGTAAGTATCTGCGGCAATTAGGTCCGACAAGGAAAGCGTTGAGTTAATTCAAGCTGGAGTCCCTTCGTCGCTAATAACAATGCTAAAAGAATGCAATTTGCTTAATTAAATTGGTTTGACCAATACGGGAATATCGGCATTGGCGTTGAGCTTAGGCATTTTTCGAGTAAAGTGGACGACTTCACAAGATTTGAAAATGACCAATTCAATATTGAGTAACTGTCGACTTAGTTGTAAGGCCAACATCCACCTTGTCCTCACCGCGATCAACTTCAACGAGCTCGACACCTACTGCGAGGTCCGCGGCCTCAACACCCGCGACGTCATCGACGGCGTGTGCCTGGAGCCGCGCATCGGCAGCCACTACAACAACCCCAGCTTCGGCTACGGCGGCTACTGCCTGCCCAAGGACACCAAGCAGTTGCTGGCCAACTACAGGGACGTGCCCCAGAACCTGATCGAGGCCATCGTGGAGGCCAACCGCACCCGCAAGGACTTCGTGGCCGAGGAGGTGCTGCAGATGGTCTGGGACCGGGTGTACGCCGGCAAGGAGAAGCCTGTCGTGGGCGTGTACCGCCTGACGATGAAGTCCAACTTAGACAACTTCCGCGCGAGCTCCATCCAGGGCGTCATGAAGCGCGTGAAGGCCAAGGGCGTGCCCGTTGTGGTCTACGAGCCCACGCTGGACGCGCCGGAGTTTTTCGGCTCCGAGGTCACGCACGACCTTGCGGCCTTCAAGGCCGGCTGCGACGTCATCGTCGCCAACCGCTGGAGCGACGAGCTCGCGGACGTGGCGGACAAGGTGTATACGAGGGATCTGTTTAAGAGGGACTAGGGGAGAGGATTCCCGACCGCGATTTTTAGCCTTATCTATGAGTCACATTGTCAAGAAAGAGGTCATATCGGCTAACGCCGATATGACCTCTTTTGGTATAAGACTGATTCCTTTTGCAGCTGGTGAGCGATGCGTTGTATATAGCACGTTAAGCAACGAACTCCATTTTCCCTGCATTTAGCCTTGAGCATCAAGAACGGACATCGCCCGTGCTGCAATCGACTGCGTCGGGCCTCTTGATCCAGTCCGACAGGCTTCCTCATGCGGGGCTTTCCTAAAGATTTACTCGGTGTCCTTGCAAAAGAATCGTATGCAATACCGAGAGGCGCAGGCTACTGTAATGTGTGCTGCTTTTCGTGTGTCCTCATTAAGCAAGTAGATACGAGAGTCGACTTAATTGAATTGCCCGATCCGGGCCTTGACCTTGGTTCATGGATTGTTGTTATTGACAATCCCTGTGAACTTATATCTAGGCTTAGGACAGCCGTTCTGCAATTGGGTTATGACTTTGTAGCTGCTCCGGTTGAATATAGAGATAGCGTTCAGTTGAATCCCTCTGAAGTTCTTAAATCAACAATGGATTTAACATCTCATAATCCATTACCTGCTTATATGGTTTTTCCAAATGGGATTCCACATTTTAATTCAGGAGTGTTTGTAAAGAATGTTCGTTATGCAAACCAAGCTGAATGGCGTATCGCCGTTAATAGGAATGAACGCTCATATGAGCCTCTAATTCTTAAGCTTGGCGATCTAACTGATATCGCTCATTTGACTAGGAGAACGGAGCTTGCTGAAGATTTGCAACGGGTGCGCGGTTGTTCGGTTCCCTATTTGACTCGGGGGTGCTTTGGAACGAAGACTTCTCAAGAACTATCTCAGGATCTCTTTGAGTTGGGAAATGAGGAGGTCTTTATTACGCTGACGATTGGATAGCGCACAATAAGCGAGGATAGAGGTAATGGACTGGTGACCGCTCTTTGTTAAATAGACGCTAGGGGGTCGCCCCTACACCAACATTTTCGGCACGAATGCCTTTCACCGACTGGCAAAACGATTTACGCCTAATTTTGGGAATTCATCACAGGCTCTTTCCCCGCTTGTAACCTGATCTCGCTACACTAATAACTGCTGTTACCAGGTAGTTTTCTGGCGCAGTTTCCATTGGCTCTTGCGAAGATCGGAGCGGTTATGTTTGCTGCCGCGTTCCACACCAGCCGTCGCTACATCCTGTTTACTGCCATGGCCTGCCTATGCGTTTTGCTGGGCGGGCCTTCTTATGCCGCGGGTGCGGACAGCCTGTTCATTGCGGGCGCCACGTACGACGGGCCGGGCGCGTCGGGCCCTGGGTGGGCCTGGACCGATGCCGACCACCTGGAGCTTAACGGCTACGCGGGCGAGGCCATCGGCGCCAAAGGCGACCTGGTGGTGACGCTGACCGGGCAGAACACTGTTGTCGAGACGAGCGCGCTCGACGTGGACATCTCGCTTTGCGGCATGGAGGTGTGGGGCGATCTGACGCTCCGCGGTACCGGGTCGCTGACGGCCACGGGCTCGCAGTGCGGGATCTACGTGTCGGGGATGCTCGCGGTGGACGGCTGCAAGGTTGACGCGCGGGCCGACGGCGCCGGAATCGTGGATGCGCGGGTGGCCGGCGTGATCGCGGACGGTCTTGCCGTTCGCTGCAGTGGGCGCGTTGTCGCCGCGGGCGCGGGCTCCGGGGCGGACGTGAGCGCCTATGGCGTTTGTCTGCTGGGCGGGGTTGCCGGCGGAGGCGCGGGCGGGCAGCTTACCGTCGATGCAGCCTGGCTGGATGCGTCGGGCGCCAAAGGCGGCGTCGCCTGCCTGGGCGGGTCGCTTGCATCCGCGCGCTTTGTGGCGCCTGCGGGCGGGGCCTTTGGCGCAGGCGGTGTCGTGGATGCCGACGGGTACGTGGCAGCGCATGTGACGATCGAGCCCGTGGATACCACGGCGCCGGCGGGGGAGACCGGTGGGCCCGATGCGCCGGGCGATGGCCCGTCCGCCCCTGGCACCGACCCCGCTACCGGCAAGCCAGCTGCGGATCCCTCGACGAATCCCACACAAAAGCCCGCGTCCGCGACTAAGACGGTGACCACGACCACAGTGACCAACACCACAGCCGCCAAGGCCTCTAGGCCCAAGGCCGCCACCGCGACGACCGTCTCGCTCCCCAAGGCCGGTGATAACTGCTGGATTGCCGCATCCCTAACGCTAATCTTTCTCGGCATAGCGCTCCTATGCGCCGCGATTCGCTGCTAAAGCGCTCGATTTTGGATTGCTCCTGAGTGAGGGTATTGACTTACGTCAACACCCTCACTCTCTTTGAATAGGGAAGCTTCTACGATATCGATTGTTTGTAATCATCTTTTCTATACTTGTATGTACGTTATACTAATGTTGTACTCACGCTATTGAAAGGACTTATAAATGGCAAGCTCAACATTAACCATCAGGGTTGACGACGACCTTAAGCGCGAGGCGGCAGAAGTGGCCGATTACTATGGGCTTGACCTATCATCCGTTACACGCGCTTTCTTTAAGCAAATGGTCAACACTCATCGCATCCCGTTGACCTTTGCTCCCGAGGAACCCAATGTCGAAAGTCTCGAGGCCATTCGCGAAGGAGATGCATTCCTGGCATCCGGTAAAAAAGGGCGTTTTGACAACGGTGCCGATCTGATCACTGCGGCGATGGCGCAATGAGTACGCTGACCGCTGAGTTCTCTGCAGCTTTCTCACGCGATTTAAAGAAAAAAGCAAAGCGCCGGAATTGGAATCTGACAGAGCTTCAAAAGCTAATTGACCTAGTGCTGCAGAATACACCTGAGTCAAAAGAGATATTAAAGCGACGCCATAATATGCACCGGCTAAACGGCAACTGGAGCGGACGAAACGAATGCCACGTAGCAAACTCCGGTGATTGGCTTGTCATATGGTCATCAAACGAAGAGGTGGCATTCTTTGAGCGTACGGGCACCCATGACGAACTGTTCCGATGACATCCTTTGGTTCAACACCAGTAAAGCTATTCGAGTTTCAGCAATTCATTTCCTTATTGTTTAACTGTGATAGCTACTTAGCTGCAAAATGACTCGCTCATAGAGCCGGCGTATGGCTATACGCAATCAGGTTTTCCTTTCACCGACTGGCAAAACGATCTACACCTAATTTTGGGAATCAATCACGGGCTGTTTCCCTGCTCGTAGTCTGATCTCGCTACACTAATAACTGCTGCTACCAGGTAGTTTTCAGGCGCCGTTTCCAATGGCTCTTGCGAAGATCGGAGCGGTTATGCTCGCCACCGCGTTCCACACCAGCCGTCACTACATCCTGTTTACTTTCATGGCCTGACTATGCGTTTTGCTGGGCGGGGCCTTCTTATGCCGCGCGTGCGGCCGGGCTGGTTTCCGTCGATGCGTCCTGGCTGGATGCGTCGAGCGCGGGCGGCGGCGTCGCCTGCCAGGGCGGGACTCCTGCATCCGCGCGCTTTGTGGCGCACGCGGGCGGGACCTTTGTCGCAGGCGGCGTGGTGGATGCCGACGGGTCCGTGGCGGCGCGTGTGACGATTGTTGATGTTCACTAAGAAGTGGTCCGAGTGATCACTGGGAAATGAGCACCGTGAGCACGAAAAATTGAGCAGTTTAAGCAAGAGGGCCGCGCCCCGGGGACCGGGGGCGC
>NZ_JBQKDE010000019.1:0-35199 GCF_052121995.1 Collinsella sp. LCP19S3_A7
GCCTTGTCCTGCTCCTTCGGAGCCGCGGACAAGGCGCCGCACTGGTCTGCGGAGTGTTCTGAAAGCTAAGCCCGGCCCCCGCCTGCGGTGACTCGGCTGCGAGCGGCCTGCGATGGGGCCGTTGTTGGTTGGGGCCGCTGGGCTGATGTGAGGGCACGTGGCCGTTGCGGGCCCTGGTCCCGGCGGCGGCCTCGGCGCTTTGCGCCTGCCTCCTTTGGGGACTGCGGGGCCGTGACGGCAGCTGCGGCGCTTCGCGCCTGCTGCCTGAGGTGACTTTGGGGTTGGGGTTAATTGAAGTTGAATACTTTTCCCGAGAAGTGAACGACCTATTTTGGACCCCCGAAGCATTGACATATTTTGACCGCTATTTCCTGCGGTTTTGCTGCGCGAATCCTGCGGTTTTACGGTCTAAAGGTGTGGATGCTTCGGGGCTTCGTTTTTACTCGTTCACTTCTCGGGAAAAGTATTAGAGCTCAGCTGGCATGGGTACCGCCCTGGCGTCGAAGCCCCGCGTCTTCTTCTCTTGATTGGGGAAAGCGGCCTCGCTTAAACAATTACAAGCCTGCCCGGGCGTATCAGACAGGTTGTCTGCACAATTCGCGGTATTATGGTGCGGAGTTTTGAAAGGAGCCGCTGGTGGTCACGACGACGTTTGCTTCGCCTTTGGGCGAAATCCTGCTTGCCGCTGATGGCCGCGGTCTGACGGGGCTTTGGTTTGAGGGGCAGGAGCACTTTGGCTCCACGCTTCTCCGGGAAGACTCCGAACATGTTGAAGGGGCCGATGCGGTTTCCGGTGCTGGTGGCATGTCGTCGGCGAGTCCGGCTCATGGTGCGGCTTCTTCGGTGCTTGAGCGTTCGTGGGCTTGGCTGAATGCTTATTTTGCAGGGCAGGAGCCTCGGTATACGCCGCCGTTGCATATGATCGGTACGGCGTTTCAGCGTGAAGTCTGGTTTGAGCTGCTTTCTATTCCGCGTGGCGAGGTCGCCACGTATGGCGAGATTGCGGCTCGTATCGCCGCCCGCCATCGGGTGCCGGGGAACGAGGACCCCGTTGTGTCTCCTCGTGCGGTGGGAGCTGCGGTCGCTCGCAACCCTATTTCGATTATCGTGCCGTGCCATCGCGTGGTTGCCGCCGACGGCGCGCTTAACGGATATGCCGGCGGGCTCGATCGCAAGGAGTGGCTGCTTCGGCTTGAGGGCGCGTACGAGGAATAACGTTCGAGCACTTTGCATAGCCAAGATGCCGTGAAAGAACGGGACACGCTTTCCGAATGGAGACTCAGACGGAAACCACGTCCCGGAATTCCGTTTTAAAGCGGGATGCGCTTTCCGAATGGCGTCCCAAGCGGAAACCGTGTCCCGGAATACAGCCTCAGAGTGGGACGCCGTTTCCGGTTGTGACCACCTGCTTGGACATCTTTCTACGCCCGCTTCTGCAGGGCGTAGATCGACTTATCCATGTTGAACAGGTAAGCCACGACGCAGACAATAAAGAACATCGGCAGATTACCAAAGCCGAAGACTTCGCAGCCAATAAGGATGGGTGCGAGCAGCGTATTGGTGGCGCTGCCAAAGACGGCTGCGTAGCCCAGCGCGGCGCAGAACTCGGCGGGCATGCCGAGAATCCCGGCGAGTACGACACCCAGGCTGGCTCCGATGGAAAACAGCGGCGTCACCTCACCGCCCTGATATCCTGCGGCAAGTGTGGCGATGGTGAGTACGAATTTGAGCGCCCAGTCCCAAGGCATGATGGCGACCTTACCGTTACCGTTGAGCGCCGCCGATATCAGGTTGGTGCCAAGGCCGCAGTATCGACCCTGCCACAGTGCGAACAGAATCGCCGATAGCGCGATGCCGATAGCGGCGATGCGCGCATAGGGGTTGGGGAGCAGCCGCGTCGCAAGGGTCTTGGCATGGGCAAGGCACCAGGCAAAGGCACCGCCTACCATGCCAAACGCGATGCCTAGTACCGCAAGCCGTCCAAGACCGGGGAGATCAAGCGCGCATGAGGCGACAACGGCGACCTCGAACTTCTCGAGTCCCAGGGCACCGGAGGTCATACTTGCGGCGAGCGAGGCTGTAAGCGCGGGAAACAGCGCGCGGTATTCCATGCGTCCTGCGACCAGTACTTCGATAGCAAAGACCGTGGCAGCAAGGGGCGTTCGAAAGAGCCCGGCAAAGCCGGCGGCCATGCCGATAAGCAAAAACGTGTTGCCGGGGTCTCGGAAAGGTAGACGTCGGCCGATCCAATGTGAGACGGTTGCACCGATCTGCACGGCCACCCCCTCGCGTCCCGCACTGCCGCCAAAGAGGTGCGTCCCCCACGTGCTCAGCATAATGAGCGGCACCAAGCGCGGCGAGATGGCGTCCTCACGCCCGTGGCCTACGTCGAATACCAGGCTCATGCCGCGGTCGGTGCCCTTGCCCCAAGCGCGGTAGGCAAACACGATGGCAAGGCCCATAAGGGCGAGGAAGGGGAGGAGCAGGGTGATGTGCTCGTCGCGGAAGGCGCCGATCGCCAAAAGCACGCGTCCAAAGAGCGCGCAGATGGCGCCAACGATGATACCGACGGGGATTCCGACGGCACCCATAAGCACAAGACCGCTATAGGTGTTGAGCAGACGTTTGATTCTGCTCGATGCGCTGCTTTCCGACACTTCTCCTCCAAAACAAAAAAGACTCCTGCCGCAGCGTGATGCCTAGGGGCATCACGTAACAGCAGAAGTCATCAGCAACAAGGCGGTTTAGGGTAACGCGGCAGCTTGGCTGGCGCACCCAACGGAGACATTCATTCCGCAGTGGCATCATAGCGGTGGATACGGTTTGGGTCAAATGGTTGCCGTGGACAGTCCTGGTGCCTGCCCGCACCCCTCGTTTCCCCATATAAAACCTGCCAAAATAAACCTGTCCCTTTTTGGTCGGTGCGAAATGGGTAATACTAAAGAGTTATCCGACCAGATGGGAATTAATCGATGGCTTATATCGAATTCAAAGACGTCGTCAAAGCATACGGCGAGGGTGACGCCCGCATTCACGCGCTCGATGGCGCGAGCTTTACGGTCGAGCGCGGTGAGCTCGCCATTATCCTGGGTGCTTCGGGTGCCGGCAAGACCACGGCGCTCAACATTCTGGGCGGCATGGATACGGCGACTTCCGGCACCGTAACGGTGGATGGGCGCGACGTGAGTTCCGCCAATGAGGCGCAGCTCGTGGAATACCGCCGCGCCGACGTCGGCTTTGTCTTCCAGTTCTATAACCTGGTTCCCAACCTGACGGCGCTCGAAAACGTCGAGCTTGCGGCGCAAATCTGCCCCGATTCGTTCGATGCCGAGCAAACGCTTCGCCAGGTTGGCCTGGGCGAGCGCCTCGCCAACTTCCCCGCGCAGCTTTCGGGCGGCGAGCAGCAGCGCGTGTCCATCGCCCGCGCACTGGCCAAGAACCCCAAGCTGCTCCTGTGCGATGAGCCCACGGGCGCGCTCGACTATAAAACCGGCAAGCAGATCTTGCAGCTGCTGCAGGATACCTGCCGCAAGCAGGGCATTACGGTCATCATCATCACGCACAACTCCGCGCTCGCGCCCATGGCCGATCGCCTGATCTGCTTTAAGAGCGGTCGTGTGGAGAGCGAGACGGTCCAGCAAAATCCCGTGCCTATCGAGACGATCGAGTGGTAGCGCCCATGGACCAAGATCGCCAAAACAGCCAAAACCACGATACGGAGCACGTGGGTCACGATCGGGAGTTCGCGACCTACCGTACCGCTCAAAGCTCAAATGATATGGCGCCGACGGTGTTTCGCCGTGGCATCTCCCGCACAATCCGAGGCAGTCTTAAGCGCTTCCTATCTATCGTGGTCATTACCGCGCTCGGCGTGAGCGTGATGTGCGGTCTTAAGGCGGGCTGCGAGGATCTGCGCGATTCGGTCGACGTCTATTTTGACCAGCAGAATGTCTATGACATTAACGTGCAGTCGACCTATGGCCTTACGCGCGACGATCTTGCGGCCATTCAAGAGGTCGACGGCGTCGAGACGGCCGAGGGCATCTACACCGAGACCGCCTACACCGCCGTGGGTACCACGCGCGAGCGTGTAGTCGTGCAGAGCTTTTCCAGGAAGAATATCGATCAACCGGTGCTGGTGAGCGGCGATTTGCCCGAGAGCGCCGGCGAGGTCGCGGTGACTTCGAAGTTCCTGAAGGCTTCGGGCAAAAAGCTCGGCGACACGGTGAGTTTTGCCGCCAATGACGCGAGCTCGTCGAACCAAAGCGCCAAGGACCAGTTTGCCGCGGGTGATTACACCATTACGGCCGAGGTCCTCGATCCTACTGATGTGAGCTCCGACTCGACAGTCAACGCCTTTCGCGCTGCTTCGGCTGCGGACTATAAGTTCTATGTGAGCGAGGATGCCGCGACATCTTCTTCCTACTCCGCGGTCCACGTGATCGTCGAGGGAGCCAAGAGCCTCAACTCCTATTCAGATGCCTACACGACAAAGATCAACGAGGTCAAGGGTAATATCGAGAAGATTCGCGACGAGCGTGAGAAGGTGCGCGCCCAAGAGCTGACGGTCGACGCGCCGGCAAGCTTGGATGCCTCCGAGCGCCAGGCGAATATGCTCTTTGGGATTGAGCAGGACAACATCAACCGCATGCCCCAGGGCAGTGAGGAGCGCGCTCGGGCTCAGGCCGATTTGGACCAGCGCCGCGCCGCCACCGACCAGCAGTTTGCCGATGCACGCGCCGAGCTTTCCGATCTGGGCGAATGCACTTGGTACATCCAGGATCGCGGTAACATCGCAAGCTACTCAAGCGTCGAGAGCGACAGCTCTTCGATTGAGGCCATCGCCACGGTTTTCCCATTTATTTTCTTTGTCGTAGCCGTGCTCATCAGCCTTACCACCGCCACTCGTATGGTCGAGGAGGAGCGCACGCTCATTGGCTTATACAAGGCGCTCGGCTATTCACGCGGGCGAATCCTGTCCAAATACGTGGACTACTCGCTGTGGGCATGTCTGTTCGGCGGCGTACTCGGCAACATCATCGGATTTGTGGGGTTGCCGCTGTTCCTGTTTACGGTGTTCGACGACATGTACTCACTGCCCCAGATGCTGCTTTCGTACGACATCGTGTCCTCGATCGTCTCGGTGGCGCTGTTTACCGTGGGCGTGGTGGGTGCCACGATTATCGCCTGCCGCCACGAGATGGCCGAGACCCCAGCCTCGCTTATGCGTCCCAAGGCCCCGCGAGCCGGCTCGCGCATCTTGCTTGAGCGCATCGGCTTTATTTGGCGCCGCATGGGCTTTTTGAACAAGGTGGCAGCGCGTAACCTGTTCCGCTACAAAAAACGTGCTTTTATGACCATCTTCGGTATCGCCGGCTGCACGGCGCTCGTGATCTGCGGTATGGGCATCCGCGATACGTCGGTGGCGCTTTCGCCCAAACAGTACGGGCACATCACGCGCTATGACTTGATGGCGGTCGCCAATCCCGATGACTATGCTCAGACGTGTGCGGCGCTGGAAGAGCGTAGCGCGGCCAGCGACTCCGGCGTACGCGTGACCTCAACCCTGCCGATTATGACCGACAACGTCACCTTTACGTTTGGCGGTAAGAGCGAGACCGTACAGCTCATCGTGATTCCCGACGACCGCACGAATGATCTGGACGATTACGTGCGCCTGGAGGATGAGTCCAAAGAACCGCTCGCCCTGCGTGACGGGGACGTGTATTTAAGCAAGAGTTCACAGCTGGTGCTGGGGATTCAGCCGGGCGATACGGCGCAGGTCCAGGATTCGTCGCTCAATGTTACCAAGGTCAAGGTTAGCGATATCTCGCTCAATTATTTGGGCAACACGCTTTATATGACGCAGGGCACCTATGAGCGCGCGTTCGGCCGAAGCGCGCGTCTTAACGGCATCTTTGTGCTGCTTAAGGGCTCTTCAGCCGACCAGATTGCGTTTAGCAAGAAGCTTAAGAGTGACGGTTGGCTTACGATTTCGAGTACGGCCGAGCATTGGGAGAACTATGAGTCGAACTTTACGATTATCAATTCGGTCGTAGTGCTTGTGACCTTTATGGCGGCGTGCCTGTCGTTTGTGGTGGTGTTTACGCTGTCTAATACGAATATTTCGGAGCGCGAACGCGAGCTGGCGACCATCAAGGTGCTGGGCTTCCGCCGTGGCGAGGTGCACCACTACGTCAATAAGGAGACGTTGATCCTTACGGCGATTGGCACCGCACTGGGCGTGCCGCTGGGTGGCCTGCTTGCCGAGAGCTTTACGTACGTTCTTCAGATGCCGTCGCTGTACTTTGATGTTGAGGTCGAGCCGCTGAGTTTCGTGCTCGCTGTGGTGCTTTCGTTTGGCTTTACGATTATTGTCAACCTCGCCACCAACCGAACCCTCAACAAGATTGACATGGTCGGTGCCCTCAAGAGCGCCGAGTAACCTGTTCTTGGATTCAAGTTGTAGCGAGCTGTGACGTGCCGCAGTCGCTTTATTGCATAAACCGCCACGCAGAATGCATATTTTGGCGGGGCGGTTGCTTTTTACCCGCAGGTACCCCCAGGGGCGGCGTGCAAATTCCGGAGAATTCAGCATTCCGGAGTCCACGAGTATGGGAGCGGGCGCACAAAACTGCGCTGAAAGCCCTGATTCTGAGCTCCCAACGCCTCAAGAGCCGCTCGTTTTTACAAGATGCGGCCCATGGCGCCTGCCTTTCGCCCAAAATTCAGTATGCAGGCACCCTCGGCTGCTGAAAACTCCCAAAAATGCACGGCGCCTCCTGCCCTAGGCACCCGCAGCAAGAAGACGAATAGCCTCGGCGAGCATGTAAACGCAGGGCCCTCCGACCCCGACCGACGATTTCGATTGGCGACCTTTGACGGAGTCAAGGGAGGAGCCAAATCGAAATACGTTGGGCGGGGTCGGAGGGCCCGATGGGATGGATTTCGGCCGAGGCTATTCGTCGCCGAAGCTGATGCCCAGCGCCTTGGCCTCGCGTACCAGGTCGCTCTGGGGATCGACAAACTTGAGCTTGCCGGCGACCTCCTCGAGCGGCATGTGGCACATCTTGCCGTCACGCAGGGCAATCATGTAGCCAAACTCGCCGCGTAGGCAGCCCAGTGCCGCCTCGACGCCGCACTGGGTCGCAAAGATGCGGTCCTGGGCGTCGGGCTGACCGCCGCGCTGCGTGTGGCCGGGGATGGCGACGCGGGTCTCGCGACCGGTCTTGGCCTCGATTTCCTTGGCAATGTCGTAGACAATCGACGGACTCGTGCGCTCGGCGAGCTTCTTCTTGTACTCCTTCTTGGGCAGCGCCGCGTCCTCCTTGGAGATAGCGCCCTCGGCGACGGCCACGATCGTAAAGCGGCTGCCGGTCTCCATGCGATGCTCGATGGTCTTGATGACGTTACCCATGTCGTAGGGAATCTCGGGAATCAGGATGACGTCCGCGCCGCCCGCGACGCCGGCGTACAGCGGGATCCAGCCAACCTTGTGGCCCATGATCTCGATAACGAACACGCGGCCGTGACTCGAGGCGGTGGTGTGGATGTCGTCGATGCACTTGGTGGCGACGTCGATGGCGCTCGTAAAGCCAAACGTCATTTCGGTGCCCCAGGTGTCGTTATCGATGGTCTTGGGCAGAGCGATAACGTTGAGGCCCTCTTCGCGCAGGCGGTTGGCAGTCTTGGTGGAGCCGTTGCCGCCCAGCATAAACAGGCAGTCGAGTTGCAGCTTGTGATAGGTGTGGACCATCGCAGGCACCTTCTCGACACCGTCGGCCTCGGGAATGTCCAGGCGCTTGAACGGCGTGCGGCTCGTGCCCAAAATGGTGCCGCCGCGGGTGAGGATACCGCTAAAATCGGCGGGCGTCATGACGCGGAACCTGCTGTAGATAAGGCCCTGGTAGCCGTCCTCAAAACCATAGATCTCGATAGGTTCTTCGCTATTGGTCATAAGCGTTTTGACGATGCCGCGCATGGTGGCGTTGAGCGCCTGACAGTCGCCGCCGCTGGTAAGAAGACCGATCCTAAGCATGATGAATCCTTCCGGGCAAGTTATAACATGCGCATAAGTTTACCCCCGCACACTGTTGATACGGGGGTAAAACGTGTTAGCTCAAGCGTATAGAAATGTAAACAACGTCAGGCGAGCGTAAGGTCGACGGGCCTGGCTCCTTACAGTGCGAAGGCGTCGACGTCGCCCCAGTGGCGGCGCAGCGCAATAGCGGCGGCGGGTTCGGTATTGTCAAAGACGACCGACCATTGCGTATTGCTGGTGATGTCTTCCGGATTGGGCTCTTGCGCTGCGGCGCGCAGGGCTTCCCAGGCAATCGTTTCGTCCTGGGCACCGTCATGGGCGTCAAGGACATCGGCAATTGCGACGGCGCGCTCTTTACCATGGCCCAGCTCGCCGTTCTTTTGGTTGGGCAGCACTTCGTCGCCATAGCAGGGGTAGAAGTTCGTAACCTGGCGTACAGGAGTCGCTTTGAAAGCGCGGTCCGGATCGTGCGGATCCCACTCTGCTACGCGCGCGTCACCGGTGGCGTCGTTGATAAAGAAGTGATAATCGCGTCCTGCCATGGCGTGCATGTCGTAGGCGGAAAGCAGGTCGACAGCTTCTTGCGTGGTGGCGGCACGGTCGAGCACCAGACGGATGGCGAGCGAGGTATTGATGACAGGGCGTTGCGTGTCCTGGTCACAGGGCTTGGAATCCAGGGTGAGCACGGCAACGGACACGCCGCATTCGTTAACACCGTCGAGCTGGGCAAACGGACCCATGAGTGCGGCGGCGCGTCCGGCGACGGAGTCAAGCGGAGTGTTATCGCCCAGGTTGTTAAGGGCGGCAAACCCGATGGAGGCATAGCCGCCGCGTGGGTGATTGCGCACCAGCAGCGCCGAGGTGTCGTCCTTAAAGTCGTAATTGCGACCGGTGCGCACGCGGCCTTCGGCATCTACGGCGACAAAAGCGCTGCAGGCAAACTGGGGAGCCTGGACACGTGCCGGCACACCGGGCAGCACCTGCGCCACCACGGCATCGATGTAGGCCTGGTCGTCGCGCACGCCAGCGGCGATGATGCGATCAAGATCGTAGTCGTAGGCAATGTCGATTGCGTACAGGTCATAGCCATCCGCGTAGCCGGTCAAGCGTTTGAGCGACGCGGCGGACTTGATTTGCTTGCGGTAAAGGATACCGGTGGCAGCGGCAAGGCCGACGGCGACTCCCGCGACACCGCAGGCGATGGCAATGTTACGTGGCTTCATGACGGCTCCTCTCGTCCTGTTGGCGTAATTATCGCAAAAGGAGCGCGGGCATGATGGCTCAACCTGGTGAGTGGCACGGGATTAAACATGGAATGAAGAGTGCGGCGCTGGCGTGGCGGGGTATGCTGGAGGGGACCATCAACCCAGCGAAAGGGGAGAGCATGACGGATCAGGAAACGCCCGAACGCGCGCATGTGACGGCCGACGATATCGAGGCCGCCAACGACCTTATCGACTTTATCGAGGCGTGCCCCAGCATGTTCCATACGGCGGCGACCATTATGGCCGAGCTCGACGAGGCGGGCTTTACCTACCTGCCCGAGAATGCGGCGTGGGACATCGAGCCGGGCGGGCGTTATTACATGCAGCGCAACACCTCGAGCGTTATCGCCTTTAAGGTGGGCGAGGACCTGGCCGCGACGTGGGGCGAGGACGGCGTTGCCGGCGACTATCATTTTCAGCTCACGGCGTCGCACAGCGATTCTCCGACGTTTAAGGTTAAGGCCGTGCCCGAGCTTGACGGCGCGGGCGAGACGCTGCGCCTGAACACCGAGGCCTACGGCGGCATGATCGACTACACCTGGTTCGATCGCCCGTTGGCGCTGGCTGGACGCGTGCTGGTGCGCGAGGGCGACCGTATTGAGAGCCGCCTGCTTGCCACCGAGCGCGAGGTCGCTATCATTCCGAGCCTTGCTATCCATATGAACCGTGGCGTCAATGAGGGCTTTGCACCCAACCGCGCCGTCGACTTGTGCCCGCTCATCAGCGCCGGTGAGCTTAAGCAGGGCGACTTTGATGCTCTGATCGCCGACGAACTGGACGTCGAGCCCGAACAGATTTTGGGCCGCGATCTGTTCCTGGTCAATCGTCAGGACGCGCGCATTTGGGGCTGGGCCGACGAGTTTATCTCGACGCCCAAGCTCGACGACCTAGCCTGCGCCTACACCTCGCTGCAGGCATTTTTGGGCGCCGAGAATGCGCATGACATCTCGGTCTTTTGCTGCTTCGACAACGAGGAGGTTGGCTCCGAGACCAAGCAGGGCGCCATGTCGACGTTCTTGGCCGATGCGTTGCGTCGCATTAACGGGTCGCTGGGCTTTGATGACGAGTCGTACCACCGTGCGCTTGCCGGCTCGATGCTCGTGAGCTGCGACAACGCGCACGCCGTGCATCCCAACCACGCCGAGAAGTGCGATGCCCACAACCAGGTCGTGCTCAACGGCGGTATCGTCATCAAGGAAGCCGCCAACCAGCACTACTGCACCGATGCCTTTAGCCGCGCAGTGTTCCAGGCCATCTGCGATGACGCAGACGTGCCCACGCAGGCCTTTGCCAACAAGAGCGATATGGCGGGTGGCTCCACGCTCGGCAATCTGTCCAATATGCAGGCGAGCATGCACGCCGTGGACGTGGGCCTGCCGCAGCTGGCCATGCACTCGAGCTACGAGACCGGTGGCGTGCGCGACGTGATGTACGCGATCCGTGCCCTCACGGCTTTCTACGAGCGCGACCTAAACATCAACGGTGCCGAAAGTGTGGAGCTTTAAAACCTGCCAAAAAAGGACGGGTTTATTTTGGCAGGTTTTATCTGGGCAAATGCCGCAATGTCAACGGTAAGACGGAGCTGCTAAGGCTTGCAGATGAAGCCGACGCCAGCGGAACCGCCGCAGGTAGAGCAAAAGTCAGCGAGAGCCCGCCGTTTGAGCCAAGGTGCCGTGAAATGAAAAGGCGCTGACCTTCTGGTCGCGCCTTTGAAATTGAACGGCAGATTGGCCAAACGGCGGGCTCGCAGCGTCGAGGGGTTCCGGCGTTTGGTAAAACGCCGGAACAATCTAATGCTCAATCCAACAACGTAAAGTTTCGCCGGCCAGCAGGTGACGCAGATTCTCCGCGGCGATGTCGACCACGTTATTGAGCGTGGCGGCCAGGTGGAACCAACCCGAGACGTGCGGCGTGATGAGCATGTTGGGTGCATCCCACAGCGGGCTTGTGGCGGGCAGCGGCTCGGGATCGGTGACGTCGACCGCGGCGCCGGCGAGATGCCCCGATTCCAGAGCGGCAACCAGGTCGTCGGCGACCACAAGATCGCCGCGGCCGCCGTTGGCAAAGAACGCGCCCGGTTTCATCGCGGCGAAGAACTCGGCGTTCGCCAGGCCGCGGGTCTCGGGCGTGCTGGGCATAAAGGATGCGACGATGTCGGCCTCTGCCAGGCGCTCAGACAGGGCATCCATGCCGTCCATGTCCTCAAACACAATGGGGTAGACGAGCGGATGGCGCTTGATGCCGCGGACGTGCGCACCCATGCTGCGGCAGAGCGTGGCAAAGTGGCCGCCGATATCGCCTGCGCCCAGCACCAGCACGTTGGCGTTTTTGAGCGAGGTGACCGGCCCCAAATCCTCCCAGCGATGCTCGCGCTGCAAGTCGTGATAGCCGGGCAGGCGCTTCATCATGGAAAGGACCATGGCAAACATGTGCTCGCTCACGGCCTGACCGTAGGCGCCGATCGAGCAAGACAGCTTGGCTTCAGCCGGCACGGTGCCGGCGGCAAGGTAGTCGTCATAGCCGGCGGTCTGCAATTGCAACAGCTGGAGATGGTCGCATGCCGTGAGCATGTCAGGGTCGATGTTGCCCAGGATCACGTCGGCATCGGCGACCTGTTCGCGCGTGATATCGCCGGCGCTCGTGTAAATAAAATCCTCGCCCGGAGCGCTCGACTCAAGAATTGCACGATGGCGGTCGTTGACGGGCAGCAAAACCAGGATGTTCACAAGCATTCCTCTCCGCTCAACCTGCCAAAAAGGGACAGGTTTATTTTGGCAGGTTTTATCTGGCAAAACGTTCAAATAAAACGCCGGAGGCAAGACGAGCGTGCCCGTCAGCATCCGGCGCATCTACGGCTACCAGCTCAGTAGATCGTAGCCGTCCTCGGTCACCACGAGCTGTACCTCGCACTGGGCCGAGTCGCTGCCGTCCTTGGTGCGCACGCACCACCCATCGCCCTTGCTAATCTTAATGTCGGGTGTTCCGGCGTTGACCATGGGCTCGATAGTAAAGACCATGCCCGGAACCATGATAGTGTCCACGTCGGGCGCCTCGGTGGTAAAGCCCACAAACGGGTCCTCGTGGAACTCCTTGCCAATGCCGTGGCCACCGTACTCGCGCACCACGCTAAAGCCGGCGTCCTCGACCGTCTTTTGTACGGCCTCGGCCATCACGGAGAGCGGCAGCCATGGCTTGACGGCTGCCAGACCCGCCTCCACGCTGGCGCGGGTGACGTCGACCAAGCGCTGGCGCTCGGCCGAGACCTTGCCGATGCAGAACATGCGGCTCGAGTCGCTAAAATAGCCGTCTAAGATCGTTGAGCAGTCCACGTTGATGATGTCGCCCTCGTGCAGTACGTCCGTATCGCAGGGAATGCCGTGGCAGACTACGTCATTGATCGAGGTACACACGCTCTTGGGGTAGCCCTCGTAGTTGAGGTCGGCCGGCGTTCCACCATGCTCGACGGTGTAGTCGTAGATCATCTGGTCGATCTGGTTGGTGGTCATGCCCGCGGTGATATGCTCACCCACATAATCGAGCACGCCCACGTTGATGGCGGCCGAGCGCTTGATGCCCTCGATATCGGCAGGCGTCTTATAGAGCGTGCGGGGCAGGACGTTCCAGCCCTCTTCCCACAGGCGCTCGAGGCGCTCATCAAAGGAGCTGTGACATTTCTTGTATTTTTTGCCGCTGCCGCACCAGCAAGCGTCGTTGCGGCCAGGCACGGGTCCATTGTCAAACATGGCTAACTTCCTTTCATCCGAGGCTAGTATAGTCCACCCGCAGAGCAGCTAATTTGGGACGGGGCTTTTTTGACTGCTTTTGTCCGCGCGGCCTTGCGCCGCCCATATCGCTCCCAAAAGCAGTCAAAAAAGCCCCGTCCCAAATTAGCTGCTCTTGGGCAGACGGGTGCTAGTAACTCACCTGGCAGGGGATGCCGAGGGCGCGCACGCGTGCGGCAATCGCGTCGAGCGCCTCGGGAGCCGCTTTGGCAAGGCCAGCGACTGGTGTCTCGCGCGCCACCGTGTAGATGGTCGCCTCCTGCGGACGAATGCGCTCGAGCGCCGCAAGCCAAGGGCCGACGTATTCGTCGCCCGTGTTGTCAATAGAATTGCCTTGGTACTCGCCGGTTAGGAATAGCGTCTGGATAATAACGTGACCGTCAAAGCTCGCGAACGTCTCGATCTGGTGCTCGACGTCGTAGGGACCAACGGGCTGGTCGAGCAGCTGGATAAATGCCGGATCGACCGTATCGAGCTTGAGGATGTTGTCGTCGACCATCATGAGCGCATCATGCACCTGGGGACGGTTGGCGCGCGTGCCGTTGGAAAGCACGGCAATCTTGGTGCTCGGGGCCAACTGGTCGCGAAGCGCGACAGCGCCGGCGATAGCCTGCGGGAACTCCGGTGCGGCGGTGGGCTCGCCGTTGCCGGCAAACGTGATTACATCGGGCAGCTCACCCTCGACCGTCATCTCGCGTAGTTTGGCTTCGAGTGCGTCGAGCACCACGGCAGCCGTGTTGTGTGGCTCGTGGCAGGGGCGTTCGGCGTTGAGTCCGTTTTCGCAGTAAATGCAGTCAAAGGTGCAAATCTTGCCGCTGGCAGGCATCATGTTGATGCCGAGCGAGAGTCCAAGGCGTCGGCTGCGGACGGGCCCAAAGATGGGGCTGGCATTCAAAAACGTAGACATAGGCATATGCTCCTCGGGACAGTTGCACTTAAGCATAGCATTGGCCCCCGTGCCAATCGCGGGTCTGGACACTGTTGTCTAAGCCGAAACTGTGCAGCCTGGTGAGTTTTCGGAACCCTATCATGAAAGGGTGCGAGTCGGGTACAGTAAACGCATTTAAGTATGCGCAACATGGCGCCAGACTGTCCAAGTCGCACCTCGGTGCGGCCTGATGGCGTTGACGATAGGATCACAACATGGATTTTACGGTCGAAAATGCGGGCACCACGATTGCCTGCCGCGAGTATGCCGGCCCGGATGTATCGTCCGATGCGCCCGCCTTGGTGTGCGTGCACGGTGCGTGCGTCGACGGCACATTTTTTGACGGCATCGCCCACGTGCTCGCCCGTGACTATCGCGTCATTGCCTATGACCGCCGTGGTTGCGGCGAGAGCGACGATGCGGCAGACGGACGCTACGATCTGGCAGTTCAGGCTGCCGACCTGCGAGCTGTTATCCAACATGCCGGCGCCCCGGCAAATGTCCTCGCGCACAGTGCCGGTACGCTGGTGGCCCTGGAGCTTCTCCGTGCAAACCCCGCCATAATCTCGCGTGCGATTCTGCATGAACCTGCCGTGACGGATGAGGGCGCCGGCATGGGCGCGGCCCCGGTTTTGCTCGAGATGATCGCTGCGGGAAAGGTCTCCAGGGCGTTACGGGCCTTCCTTGGCGCCATCGGCGATTCGGACCCTGAGGCCCCCAAGTTAACCGAGGCAGAAGCCAAGCATGCCCTGCGCAACGGCCGCAGTTTCATGGCAAACGAATACGGGGTTACTATGACCTGCGTTCCCGATTGGGATAGCGTTCGCGCGTCGAAAACGGTGGCCGCCGTGCTCTTGGGTGAACTCTCGATTGGCACGCCCCGCGAGGCGGGCACGAGGATGGCGGCTGAGCTTTTGGACTGTCCACTCGTAATGGTTCCCGGCGCGCACAACGGCCTGCGCGATCGCCCGGCAGCGGCTGCCCAGGCTGTTCGTGGCATCCTGGGGCTCTAGCGCTTGCAATAGCCGAAACAGCCTTCACCCGCAAACGTTTCGGCCGTGTTAACAAATGTGCTCAAAATCTCACGTCTGCGGCTTCAATCGCGTCGCCTGCCAACTCATAAAAATGTAACAGCATTCACGTGCTTACCTGCATCGGCAAGGTGTTACCCTTGTAACATTTGGAACCCATCGCTACCATGCGAAACTATCGAAAGGGCCCCATATGCTCAATAGTCACGAGGCCAATCTAACCGACGAGGAGGCTGCCGCTGAGGTCGCCCGCGTCGCGAAGACCTACCCCGTGGTGCGCCTGCTTTCTGCCGATCAGATTAAGAGCGAGCCTAACTGCTTGCTCGCCGGCGATCGCTGCCCTTGTCTGCGTCAGTCGAGTCTTGAGGCCTTGGCAGATTCGGGTGAGGTGTCGGAGCAACTGCTCAACGATGGTGTTGAGTACCGCGCCCGTCTGCGCCCTCTAAAGGTCGAGGGTGAGCCTCACGTCTTGCTGATGGTGCGTCCGATTGATGAGCAAGAGGCCACAGAAGAGGACCTTGTCTACACCGACGTGCTGACGGGCGTGCGCAATCGCCGATATTACGAGGAAAAGCTCCGTAGCGCCCGCATGAATGCCGGCGTTGCGATGATCGACCTTGATGATTTTAGGGTCGTCAATGATACGTGTGGCCGTCATGCCGGCGACCTTGCGCTCGGTGCTGTGGCGACAGCCATACGCAGCGGAATCCGTTCGACTGACGAGCTTGTGCGCTATGGCTGCGACAAGTTTGTGGTCGTCATGCCCAATATTCCCTCCGATGACTTCACCCGTCGCCTGCATCAGGTATCCGATGCCGTTCATGCCACGATTATTCCGGGCCATGAGTACGTGAGCTTGACGGCATGTGTTGGTGGCGTTCGCATTCATGGCGAGACAGTCGATGAGGGCGTTGGCCGCGCTGTCCAGTTACTGAGCCACGCTAAGACAAAAGCCGGTACGGTCGTGACCGATGCCGATGCAAGCGAGACGATCAGGAGCCAAAAGCCCCTGGTGCTGATTGCCGACGATTCCAAAGTGAGCCGGTCCATCCTCGGTGAGATGCTCAAGGACGACTATCGCATTCTAGAAGCCGATAGCGGTCGCGCCACGCTCGATGCGGTTGACCGTTATGGTGGCGACCTGTCCCTCGTGCTGCTCGATATTGCCATGTCGGACATGAGCGGCTGTGAGGTGCTGGCCGAGCTTTCGCGTCAGGCAGCCCTCGATAGCCTACCTGTAATTATGATCTCGAGCGAAGACACCGACGACGTGGTGTTACGTGCTTACGATTTGGGCGCCTCGGACTATATCAGTCGCCCGTTCGATGACCGCATTGTGCGTCGTCGCGTCAACAATATTATTCGACTGTATACCAAACAGCGTCGTCTGACGAGTCTGCTGTCGCAGCAGTACAATGCGCGCGTCAATAACAGCCGTATACTCGTCGACATCATGGCGAGCGTCATGGAAGTCCGTAATGGCGAAAGCGGCAGGCATGTCACGCATATCGAGAAGTTGACTGAGCTGCTGCTTGGCGACTTGGCGCGACGGAGCGACAAGTACTCTCTTGGCAACGAGGAGCGTTCTTCGATTGCGTTGGCGTCGGCGCTGCACGATATCGGCAAGATGTCGATTGACGATGCGATTCTCAACAAGCCCGGACGTCTGACGCCCGAAGAGTTTGAAATAATGAAGACGCATACTACCATTGGCGCCGACATGCTGCGCAATCTGGGCAGAAACCATGAAGGAAGTGCCCTTTTGGACTATGCGTACCAAATCGCCCGCTGGCATCATGAACGTTGGGATGGTACGGGCTATCCTGACGGTCTTAAGGGCGACGATATCCCCATTGCCGCTCAGGTGGTCTCGGTGGCCGATGTGTACGATGCGTTGACGAGCGTGCGTGTTTACAAGGACGCCATTTCGCAAGAAGAGGCGATTCGGATGATTCTGGACGGTGAGTGCGGCGCTTTCAATCCGCTGCTTATCGAGTGTCTGCTCGAAGTGCGCGATCGCATTGCCGAGACGCTGGAGCGCCCTGCGGACGTTGTCGCGTTCCCTTCGGTTTAAGCTAGGCAAAGGGACGCCCCGTCGGACCATGTGGCCGGCGGGGCGTCCTTATCTGTTGTGCGGTTCGCGAACTAGCGGGCCTGCTTTACCTTGGCCGCCGCCTCGACAAACGACTTCCACAGGTTAAAGTCGGTCTCGAGCGTCTGCCAGGTGTACTCGGGATGCCATTGCACGCCCAGGCAGAAAGGCTGGCCTTCGACTTCGATGCACTCGGGAACGCCGTCGGTTGCCTTGGCGACCAAGCGCGTGCTCTTACCCAGACGCTCGACGCAGCAGTGGTGTGCGGAGTTGGTCTGGATCAGCCTGTGCCCGCCAACCGCGCGCTCCAGAAGCGAGCCCGGCACGACCTCGACGGGATGCACGGGGTCGTTGAGCACGTGGGTATGGCGCCACTGCGTGCGGCCCTCGCGCGCGCCCAGGCTCGGTACGTCCATGCACAGGGTGCCGCCAGTGGCGACATTGAGCAGCTGCGTGCCGCGGCAGGTGGTAAAGAGCGGCTTTTTGGCGCGGAGCACCTCGTCGACCAGCTTAAACTCAAAGCTATCGCGGATCTCGCAGCAGAGGGTGGGGTCGTAGGGTCGATCATCGCCCCAACGTTTGGGATTGACATCGGGGCCGCCGGGAATGGCGATGCCGTCGGCGATATCGACGTAATGACGGATGACCTCAATGTCCTCGGTGATGGACATCTGCAGCGGCAGGCCGCCGGCGGCAAGGATGGCATCGACAAAGACACTGGCGATTTCCTCGTTGGGGGAGAGCGTCTCGCTTAAAAACGGCTTTGCCTCTTCCCAGCGCGGCGCCACCAAGATGAGCGGGCGGTCGGCGGGGGCAACGTCGACGTGCGGGGTATAGGACGAGGAAGTACGTGTTCCGATCATGGGTGCTGCTTTCGAATCTGAAGGTGACAGGGCGCATGAGAGACGTGGGACAACACTTTCAATGGATTTGTCCCACGGGGTTGCTGGTTAGTGGCCCTTGATGGAGTTGAGGAAGTCCTGGGCGCGCTTGGTCTGGGGGTGGTCGAAGAACTCGTCGGGCGTGCCGGTTTCCACGATTTGGCCGTCGGCCATAAACACGACGCGGTCGGCCACGCGGCGGGCAAAGTTCATCTCGTGCGTAATGACGATCATCGTCATGCCCTGCTGGGCCAGACGGACCATGACCTCGAGCACCTCGTTGATCATCTCGGGGTCAAGGGCGCTCGTGGGCTCATCAAAAAGCATGGCCTTGGGTTGCATGGCAAGCGAGCGGGCGATGGCTACGCGCTGCTGCTGGCCGCCCGAGAGCTGTGCGGGCACCTTATCGGCCTGTTCGGCAACGCCCACGCGGCCCAGCAGGTCCATGGCGCGCTCGCGGGCCTCGTCCTTGGAGACGCCCAGCACGTCGACCGGTCCCAGCATGACGTTCTGCAGCACGGTCATATGTGCGAACAGGTTGAACTGCTGAAACACCATGCCCAACTCGGCACGCATACGGGCAAGGTCCTTGCCTTCCTGCGGCAGGGGCTCGCCCTCGATGAGGATTTCGCCCGAGTCGATGGTTTCCAAGCGGTTGATGGTTCGGCACATGGTCGACTTGCCCGAGCCCGAGGGGCCGATCACGACGACGACCTCGCCGCGGTCGACCGAGAGATTGATGTCGTTGAGGACGTGCAGATCGCCATAGTGCTTATCGACGTGCTTGAGCTCGATCAGCGGCTGATTGCCGGTGGAAGAGGTGCTCTGTGCCATGGTGCTCGGCTCCTTATGACTGGAAATGGTAAAGCGTTAGCGGATGATGGTCGCGCCGGTCTTGTGCGAAACGTAGACAGCGGCCTTGTTGATCGCGACGTTGATGAGGATGTAGATGACCGCGATTACCAGGTAGACCGACACGAGGGCGTCGTAGTTGGTAATGAGCACGCGGGCATTTTGCATGAGGTCGGGGTAGCTCACCACGTAAGCGACGGTGGTGTCTTTGACTACGACCACAAGCTGAGAAATCAACGACGGAATGATAAACCGAATCGCCTGCGGCAGCACGATTTTAAAGGTGATTTTAGCTTTGGAGAGACCGAGCGCTTGGGCTGCCTCGACCTGCCCGCGCGGCACGGCGTTGACGCCCGCGCGAAAGATCTCGGCCAGCACGCCGGCTGCAGCGAGCGCGACGGGGAGCGTGAGCATCCAAAACGACGGCAGCGCAATTTTGTACTGAGGCAGCACCAAAAAGAAGAAGTAGATGAACAGCAGGCTCGGTACGCCGCGGAAGAAATCGGTGAGCACGCGGCAGACCAGCTGCAGCGGCTTAATGTCGCTGGTGCGGCCGAGCATAAGGGCTAGGCCCAACACCAGCGCGATGGCGCCAGCGGTGAGTGCGACTTTAACGGTGCCCTCAAAGCCGGCAAGCAGGAACTTCCAGGTGGTGAGGTGCGTAAAGAAATACCAATAGTGGACCGAAAGCTGACCGGTCACATAAAAGCGCTGCAACACGAGGACGGCGAGCGCGGCGACGGCAACAAGCGAGATAGCGGTGCCGATGCGAATCTTGGCGCGCATCTTGGGGCCGGGAGCCTCGTAAAGCGCATCGCGCATGGTGAGAGCGGAGGTGGAATGCTTGCTCATCGGAGGATCCTCACCTTCTTATCGATGTAGTTGCCAATGTGGCTCACCACAAAGGCCGTGCCCAGGTAGCCGATCGCCGAGATAAAGAACGCGGCGACGCCGCCGAGCGAGCGCGTGTTGATGTAGCTCACCACGCCGGTGAGCTCCTGCGGTTGAAGCGGTACCTGGCTGCCGAGTGCGGTGGTGAGCATGACGGCGATAAAGAGGTTGGTCATGGGCAGCACGCTCGAGCGCAGCGCCTGCGGAATCACGATCTTGGCGAGGATGCGGCTGAAGCTCATGCCGAGCGAGCGCGCGGCTTCCACCTGGCCGACGCCGACGGTGTTGATGCCGCTCATAAAGTTCTCGGAGCCAAAGGCCGAGCCCAAAAGGACCGTGGCGACGATAACGCAGGTGCGGTAGGGCAGGACGACCTTGAGCGGCGGCAGCGCATAGACGACGATGATAAGCAGCGCGATGCCGGGGATGTTACGGAAGACCTGAACATACAGGTCGCCAAAAATGCGCAGCGGCTTGAGCGGCGACACGCGCATCACGGTGACAGCGACGGCCAGCACCATGGCGATGGCAAACGACTCAAGCGTCATGCCCCAGGTTGCTAGCAGCGCGTCGATATAGTTCTGGCCATAGAGCGACCAGAGCTCGGAGAGACTCATGCGGACCTCCCGCCGATAAGGAAAGGGGCTCCCGTGTGTACGGAAGCCCCGACAACTCAGTGTGGAAACAGTTTAGCGCAATAAAGCGCATCGTGCGTTTCCGTATGGTTTCGTAGCGGCCGTTACTGGGCTCGCTGTCTAGGCGCCGATCTCGGGCAGCTCGGGAACGTTGGTGTCGCCCGTGCGATCGCCGATGCAGATCTGCCACAGTTCGGTCCAGGTGCCATCGTCCTCGATCTTCTTAAGGAAGTCGTTGACAAAGGCGACGCCGTCGGAATCGAGCGGCAGGCCGATACCGTAGGGCTCTTTGCTGCCGAAGGGTTTGCCGGCGATCTTGTACTTACCGGGCTCGCGGACCAGGGCGCTCTGCTGCATGTTGTTGTCGATGACGTAGGCGTCAACGCGGCCCTGCTGAAGTGCCTGACGGGCCTCCTCGTCGGTCTTGAACTCCTGCTGGCTGGCCTTGGGGGCGAACTCCTCCAGGATGGCGGGGCCGTTGGAGCCGGACTGGACGGCGACGTTCTTGTCGGCCAGGTCGTCGACGCTCTTGATGTCGTCGTTGTCGGCGAGCACCAGGATGGCCTGCTGGGTGTAGTAGTAGGGGCCGGCAAAGGAGACAAGCTTCTTGCGCTCATCGGTAATAGTGTAGGTGGCAAAGACGGCGTCGACCTGGCCGTTCTGCAGGACGGACTCACGAGTGTCCGAGGTCACCTGGGTGATCTCGACCTTGTTCTCGCCCAGAATGTAGTTGGACAGGAGCTGCGCGATGCCGGCGTCGAAGCCACGGGTCTTGCCGTCCTTCTCGTTGAGGAGGGAGAAGAGCGTGGAGGTCTGAACGCCACCGATCTTAAAGACGCCGGCGTCCTTGACGGCCGTGGCCCAGGTGCTGGCGGCGATGGCGTCATCATCGGCCTTGGGGCCGTTGTCGACGAGCTTGTCGAATGCCTTGGCATCGAGCGTGGTGGAAGCCTCGGTGTCCTCGGGGCTCTTGGAGGAGCCGGCGGCGGAACCCTTGTCGGCCTCGGCGCTGGTGTCGGAGCAGCCGGCAAGACCAAGGCCGGCGACGGTTGCAAAGGTGGCGGCGATGAAGCCGCGACGGTCGAAAACGACCTGCTGGGAGAGGTTCTTGCTCATGGTAGAACACCTTTCTCAATAAAATCCCTAGCGGTTGAATAGAGTTATACCCTATCGCGCTCGAATGGGTCAACACGAAATAACTCAGAAACATACTTACCTTATGGGTAATTCTACCTACCAAAAAGGGACAGGTTTATTTTGGCAGGTTTTATCTGGTCAAACGTCAGTTATTGCAGCTGAGATAGCGTTTTGCGGACAGCATGGTCGCTCGCGGCGATCGCTATAATGGCGGCAACGCGACATATATAAGTAAGGAGATCGCGTATGAACGGCTATTCGTTTTTCGCGCCGACCATGACTTAAAACTACCACAAAGGGGACGGGCACCTTTGTGGTGATTCTTGCAGATGTGGCGGCCTGCCTCGCTGTTTTGTCTCAATCTGTAACATCTGCAGCCATTTTTGCCGAGTAACTGTTACAGATTGAGATTTTCTCTTTAGGGGGACTTGAGTGTCTCGATCTGTAACATCTGGACGGACAAAAGGTCTCTATCTGTTACAGATTGAGACAAACAATAGGGGCAAAGACGGTTTGTCTCGATCTGTAACAAATTGGGCGAGGATTTGTCCTCTAGGTGTTACAGATCGAGACAATTGAGTTGGGAAAATAAAAACCTCCGCAGGGGTGCTTCCCTTGCGGAGGTTTTTCTACTCGTTCAGCAGGCGTACTGCTTCGGCGGCCATGTTCTCGACCGTCATGCCGTTCTGAGCAAGCAACTCGTTGGGGTCGTAGCGGTCGGGAAAGCCCTTGGCGATGCCAAAGGTGCGCGTGCGCACGGGCGTGCAGGACAAGTAGCACGCGACGCGCTCGCCCCAGCCACCGTCCAAGATGCCGTCCTCGAGGGTGACGACAACGCGATGCTCGGCGGCAAGGCCATCGAGAGACTCGCGGTCAAGCTCGGTTGCAAAGCGCGGGTTGACGAGCGTGGCCTCTATGCCGTATTCGGCAGCCAAGCGGTTTGTCACGCGCTCGCCCAGCTCAAAGAAATCGCCAAGCGCGAGCACGGCAACGTCGCGGCCCTGACGCACCACGTCGTAGCGAACGGCGCTGTAGTCGGTGTCCTCGGCGGGCGCCAAATCGGGGCGGCTAACCAGGCCAATGCCCGGAACGCGGATCGCCACGGGATGCTCGCGGTGGTCGAGCGACCAGCTCAGCATGGACAGGTATTCCTCCATGCAGGCCGGTGCCAGATAGCGCATGTTGGGAAGTCCGCCCAGCATGGATATATCAAAGAACGAGAGGTGCGTCTCGGATGTGGTGCCAAAGATCGACGCGCCAAACACCAGGATGGTTGCGGGGGTGTCGTTGAGGCACAGGTCGTGCCACAGCTCGTCGTAGGCGCGCTGCAAAAACGTGCCGTACACACCAAAGACTGGCTTGGCGCCTGAGCGCGCAAGCGCGGTGGCAAAGGTCACGGCGTGCTCCTCGGCAATGCCCACATCGACGAACTGTTTGCCGGCCGCGGCGCGAAGCTCGGGTGTAAAGCCCATGATGTAGGGCGTGGCGGCCGTGATGCCCAAGACCTGCGGATCGCGCTCGATGGCGGCGCTGAGTGCCTCGCCCGTAATGTCGGCATAGGTGCGCGGCGCAGGCTCGCTCGGATGGCCCGGGCAGAGCTTGCGCCCGGTTGCCATGTCAAACGGACCCACATGGTGCCAGCGCTCGGGGTCGCTCTGGGCCGGCTCAAAGCCCTTGCCCTTGGCGGTGGAGACGTGCAGCACGATGGGATGATCGATATTGCGTAGTTCCTGCAGCGCGTCGACGAGGGCTAACACATCGTTACCGGTGTCCAGATAGCGGTAGTCGAGCCCCATCGCGCGGAAAACGTTGCGCTCACAGGCGCCGTTGCTGGCGCGCAGTTCGGCCAGATTGCGATACAGGCCGCCATGGTTTTCGGCGATGGACTGGTCGTTATCGTTGACGATGATGATCAAGTTGCTGTCGAGCTCAGCGGCATTGTTGAGGCCCTCAAACGCCAGGCCGCCCGAAAGCGAGCCGTCGCCAATAACGGTAATGACGTTATACGTGTCGCCCGCCAGGTCACGAGCGTGCGCAAGGCCGCAGCCCAGGCTCACCGACGTGGAGGTATGGCCCATGGCAAACAGGTCGTGCTCGGACTCGTCGGGATTGGCAAAGCCAGAAGCCTCACCATAACGCTCCGGATCGATATAGGTGTACGCGCGCCCAGTCAGCGCCTTGTGGGCGTAGGTCTGGTGCGAAACGTCAAAGACAATCTTGTCGATGGGGGAGTTAAACACGCGATGAAGCGCAACCGTAAGCTCAACGACGCCCAGGTTGGGGGCAACGTGCCCACCGACGGCGGCGGAGCTTTCGAGGATTGCCTGGCGGATCTCGCCGCAGAGCAGCGGAAGCTCGGCGCGGTCGAGAGCCTTGACGTCCTCGGGCGTTGTCGTTTGCGTAAGCAGCATCGTTGTGGGTTACTCCATGCGAATCGAGCGCCGGCGCTCCCTCGGCCGGCACAATTGCACAAAACAGTCTCGCACATTTTGGCGTTTGATATGTGACGGCGGCGCGGTAATTCGCCAACTGGTGGGGCAAAACGTTTTGTCCGATGCCATACTGGTAGATTCGATGATGATTAATTCAATGCGTGCAGGCTGTGGCTTGTCGCCGTGAGTCGCTGGAAGGAGGCAGCATGTCCGATGTCGTTCGTGCCGAGAAAATCGCGCAGGAGGTCGACTATGCCGCCCGTCAGCTCGCCCAGGCGGGCCGCTTGGACCTGACGCACGAGTTTATCCAGCATGGCGACGTGACGGTCTATGCACATGTGACTTCGGTAGCGCGGGCGAGCCTGTCCTTTGCCGAGCGCTTGAGCCGTGTCGGTATCTCGGTCGACCGCGCCTCGTTGCTGCGCGGAGCCCTGCTGCACGATTACTTTCTCTACGATTGGCACGATCCCGACCCAAGCCATCGGCTGCATGGCTTTCGGCATCCGTTTTTTGCTCTGGCCCGTGCGGAGGAAGATTTTGAGCTGACGTCGCGCGAGCGGAATATTATCGTGCGGCATATGTTTCCGCTGGTGCCGGTGCCGCCGACGTGTCGTGAGGCATGGATTGTGTGCCTGGCGGATAAATGGTGTGCTCTGCGCGAGACGATCGCCGGCCGTCTGCCGCGCAAGGACGAGGCAGACGATGGCATGAGTGAAGAATCGAGCGAAAAGAGGAGAGGGTAGACGGTGGGGACCGCGATCGACATGGCATTTGACGGCGCGACGCTTGCCGCCTGCCCGCTCTCGGCACTGGTACTCTCGTTTGCCTTTTACGGGTTTTGCGGTTGGGCATGGGAGTCAACAGTCTGCGCCATGCTCAACCAAGGACGCTTTGCCAACAGCGGATTCTTGCTGGGGCCGTGTTGCCCTATCTATGGTGTGGGCGGCATAGCCTGCTGGCTTTTGCTGCGCGGGATTCCGGATGCCTCGAGCCAATTTGTCGCCGCGGCGCTTGTGTGCAGCGTAATCGAGTACAGTGTGGGCCTTCTATTGGAAAAGACAACAGGCGCACGCTTTTGGGACTACTCGCACCTGCCGTTTAACTTGCACGGACGTATCTGCCTGTACTGGGCCTGCGCGTTTGGCCTGGGCGCGTTGTGCATTTGTCGTTTAGTGGAGCCGGCATTGCTGGGACTGCTTGGCCATCTGCCGGTGCTGATTGTGCGGCTGTCCGCCTTTATCGTCTCGGTCGCGATGATGGTTGACGCAGCGTGCTCGTTGGCCAGTTGGCGTCGCCTGTCCGATCAGCTGGAGCGTGTGCGCGCCGACCTTGCCGACCGCATCAATGAGTCGCTTGCCGATGTCTCGGACTCCATGCTCGAACGTATTCCCGATTCGACGATCGACTCGGTAGCGCAGACGCATATCCGTAGCCGCGCCGTTAACGCGTGGCTGGCCGAGCTGGGCGACGCGGCGCTCGATGCCCTTCGTGAGAAGGCTTCGATGCCGACGTTTATCTCGGATGGTGCTCGCGGCCTGGCGCTTGCCGCCCGCCGCGTGGCCGATGCCGCGCCGAGCATGCCTCGTCCGTCGCTCAGTCGTCGCCTTGCCGGTAAGCGCATGAGCCGTCCGGTGCCGAGCGTGTCACTCAGTCGTCGTGACCTGCGCTTTTTCAATGCCTTCCCGCGTCTGCGCATCAATCGCTACGAGGGCGTCATTCGAGCAACTAATCTCCGCGACCGCGCCCACGAGCTGTTTCGGCGCTAGCCGGGATGGGCGCGCACACGGCTCCCTTGCTCGCGTATTTCCCGTTCGTTTCGCGCCCGTTGCCGTGCCGTTTCCAAGATTGCGGTACCGTTTCCATTCGACAACGCAGCGTTTAACAACGCCGCATCTGGTCTACACCAGTTGCCCCTCGGCCGCATTATGGGCGCCGACAACGTTCATGCGATCAAGGGGGAGCGAATGTACGATACGGGATCGACAACGTTTATGCTCATCTGCACCATGCTCGTGTTTTTAATGACACCGGGTCTGGCGTTTTTCTATGGTGGCCTGTCCAGGCGCAAAAATGTCATCAACACCATGCTTATGTGCTTTGGCGCCATTGGTCTGGTTGGTGTGCTGTGGATTGTCGCCGGCTGGTCGCTGGCCTACGGCGGCGACGGCTCGAGCCCGTTTATTGGAGGCCTTGACCAGCTGCTGTGCTTGCCGGTGCTCAACCAGGTGCTGCAGGCGGCCGAGGGCAATGCTGCGGACGGTGCTGTCTACCCTCAAATCATCAACATCACCTTCCAAATGGCGTTTGCCATGATCACGGCTGCTATCGTCACGGGCAGCCTGGCCGGCCGCGTTAAGTTTGGTGCCATGACGGCCTTCCTGGGCATTTGGCTGCTCGTGGTCTATGCGCCGCTCGCCCACATGGTCTGGGGCGGTGAGGGTTCCTTTATCGGCGACATCATCGGCGCGCTCGACTTTGCGGGCGGCGACGTGGTGCACATCTCGTCCGGTCTGACGGGCCTGATTCTCTGTTTAATGCTTGGCCGTCGTCGCGGCTTTGGCATGGTGAGCTACCGCCCGCATAACGTGCCGTTTGTGGCGCTGGGCGCCGGCCTGCTTTGGTTTGGCTGGTTTGGCTTTAACGGCGGCAGCGAGTTTAAGGCCGACGCCGTGGCCGCGCTCGCCATCCTCAACACCGTGACGGCCAGCGCGGCGGGCATGGTCTCGTGGCTTGCCCTTGAGCGCGTGCATACCGGTCGCCCCACGCTGGTGGGTGCCAGCACCGGTCTGGTTGCGGGCCTTGTGGTGGTCACGCCGGGTGCGGGCTTTGTCGAGCCGTGGGCAGCGCTGGTCATGGGCCTGATCGTATCACCTGTCTGCTACCTGGCTATCAGCCATCTTAAGACCAAGTTTGGCTACGACGATGCGCTCGACGCGTTTGGCTGCCACGGCATCGGCGGCATCTTGGGCGGCGTGCTCACGGGCCTGTTCTGCGTGCCTGAGCTCTCGTGGACCGGTAAGGGCGGCCTGTTCTACACGGGCGACGTGTCGCTGCTCATCTCTCAGATTTTGGGCATTGTGGTGACGGTCGCTCTTGTACTGGTGCTCGACTTGGTGATCGCTGCGGTGGTCAAGGCGCTGTTCCGCGGCAGCCTGCGCGTGGACGAGGCAGACGAGGCGCTGGGCCTGGATGCGAGTCAGCACGGCGAGAGCGCGTATCCTTCGTTCTCCGGACTCGATTAGCAGCTTCCCCAAGCACCGCACCTTGCCGTTCAATCGTCGCGCGGCTTTCCCAGGCACCCGACCTTACCCCTCAAACCGTCGCTTGCGTACCGAAGTACGCGGCGCTCCTCTTTCGGGGCAATCTCGGGCACCTGGAAAACCCGTGCCACATGAATGAGCGGTTCATTTCTTTATTAAAGAGAGGAATTCACTATGAAGAAGATTACGGCGATCGTTCGTGCCGAGAAACTTGAGGTTCTTAAAGATGCGCTGTTTGCTGCCGATGTTCGTGGCATGACCATCAACCAGGTGCAGGGCTGCGGTGCGCAACATGGCTGGAAGGAATACGTGCGCGGAAACGAGTTGCTTGTCAATACGATCCCTAAGGTACAGTTCACCCTTATCTGCGCCGATGAGCATGTCGACGGAATTGTCGACATCATCTGCAACGCCGCCCGCACCGGTGCCGTTGGAGACGGCAAGATTTGGGTCGAGCCGGTCGAAGAGGTCATCCGCATCCGCACCGGCGAACACGGCCCTGCCGCGGTGTAGAATCGACCGCCTGACGGGTGTGCCTCTCTTGGGGCGCGCCCGTTCTCGTCTACAATATCGTGCAGACGAAGGAGAGGCATGTCCATGATCAAGATGTTTGCGAGTGACTTAGACGGAACGCTGTTGAATGCCCTGCACGAGGCAGACGGGACCATTCGCCGTGCCATTCGCGAGCTGACCGAGGCTGGCCTGCATGTGGTTCCCGCGACCGGGCGCTCGACGCTGCCGATCGGCGAGCATGGCTTTACAGGTCTGGCACTCGACGCCTGCTGCTCCAACGGATCCATCGTACGCAACAGCCATGGCGAGGTGCTCAAGACCTGGACCATCAACCCGCAGGTTACCGAGGAGCTGCTCAAGGCGTTCCCGGACATTTGCTTCGACTGCTCCACGCCCGATGGCATGTTCTCGAGCGGATCGTTCGAGATGCACCAGGCGGGCTTTAAAAAGGACAGTCCTATCAAGCGCATCGTGATGCGCGGCATGTGTGCACGTGGGGGGTATCACGAGGAACAGTATTTCGACCAGTCGATCGGTGACATCCTGCGCCATGACGTATGCAAGATCAATTGTCGCGTGACCTCGCCCGAGCTGGAGCGCGACCTTAAGGCATATTTGGCCGAGCGCTCGGACCGAGTGGTCAACGCGCCGTTCGATCCGGTGATGTTTGAGATCACGGACGTGGCGTGCAACAAGGGTGAGAGCGTGGCCTGGTTGGCGGGCTACTACGGCATTGCCGAGGACGAGGTCGCGGTTTACGGCGACGGCGGCAACGACATCGCCATGCTCAAGCGCTTCCGCCACAGCTATGCCACCAAGAATGGCAGCGATGCCGCCAAGGCCGCCGCGAGCGCGACCATCGGCAGTTGTATGGCCCATGCCGTCCCCAAACACATGCTTGCCACCATGCATAAGCAAAACTCCCGCACCATCATCGAATAATGTGGCAAAGGGACTGTCACTTTGTCACATTCCGGGGTTCTCGACTAGCCAATGCTCGTAGGCGCGTTGCATGAGCTCGGCCTTGTCGGCTTTTTTGCGGCAGCCCTTCTGCTCCTCAACGGCCAGTCCATAAGCACCACTCTGCTCAAAGGCGCTGGTGTCCCAAGCACCGTGTTCAATGCGCGACCATACGGCATCGATGAGGTGTTCGAGCTCGGCAATGTCATCGGTGCTGGCGGTCGTCGAGAACGGCGGACGCAACTCATTCGTTGCCTTGTCGGGCTCGACATAGTAGTCGCCCATGGAAGTGACGGTGTAGCCATAAAACTCGGGTGATGCTTCGACCAGCAGTTTGTAGAACTTGAGCTGACGATGGTAGCCTGCGGGGACTTCTTTGCCAAAACCAGTCTTGTAGTCAACGATCTGCACCGTTTTAGCTGCATCGTCAACGAGGAGCAGGTCGAGAAAACCAAAGAGCGGAGTTCCTTCGGTGGTCAGGCATTGCATATTCGCCTCCGTGACGCAGCGATAGCCATGCACGTGCTCGACAAGCCAGGGAACGAATGCACGACAAATGCGTTCGAAGCGCTCCGAATAGCGATGGACGTCCTCGGGGGCAAAATCGAGCCACGAAATCTGCTGACGATACTCGGCCTCAATTGTCTCAATCGCCGCCTCGCCATCGGCTGCCATTCTATTAACGATCTCCTCGAACATCGCGTGAACGATGGTGCCGAATTCGATTTGGATCGTGGGCGCCGTGGGCAGGCGCACAATCTGCTTCTCAGGGAAGTGCAGACTATTTGCGCATCCAGGCTCGTACGTCACAAAGTTGTTGAGCGCTGTGGCAGAAAGAAACTTCACGTCGGTATGAGGTTCCAAAAGCGCGCGGAGCTCGGGCGTATCAAACACGTAGTTGTCGCGCCACTCGGTTTCGATTGCAACGCTGAGCTGGTCTGTCTCAGCAGAAACTTCGCAAGAGTCGATAAGCCCCGTGAGCTCCTGCAAAGCCAACCCGCCGGCGCGGTACAGCTCGAGGTGTCGCTTAGCGCGCGTGATGGCGACAAACAGCAGGCGACGCGCGTCGTCGCTGTCCTTTTCATCACGAATCAGCAGGTTGGATGGGTACAAACTCATGCCGCCGGCGCCTTTGTGCCAAGTGGAGTCGTCGGCATCGAGCAGGTAGACGCAGTCGAACTCCAGGCCCTTAGAGCTATGGGCGCTGGTGAGGCGAACAGCTCCCGGCGCGCCGAGGTTGATCGATGCGTCGATACTCACGCCAAACTTTTGAGCGGCATCGAGCTTGTCGACAATATCGGGCAGGCGAAGCGCGCGTCCCATACGGCGCGCGTCTCCCATCTCCCCCTCAGCAAAGGCAAGCAAGGCGCGGATGCCGGCATTGAATTCGGCGGCGCCCAGCGGATCCTGTTTTTTATGATCCTGATAATAGCCAAGGCTGCGTTCGACAATCTTAAAGAGCAACGCTCTGACCGGCGAGGCGCCGGCTTCGGCCGCCCACTGCATAAGGTCGTCGTGCAGCTCTTTGACGCGGGCGATATTGCTCTCGCGCATGGCGGCCATCCAGTCGCCATGCTGGTCTCGCTTGGCGCTGAGCGCAAACGTCACGGACGATGGATGGTCGCCGCCCAGCTCGGTGGCACAGATGATCTGCGGAAGATAGCTGCTGGCGAGCTCCTTCTGCCCGCGAGTAAGCGCGGCAACGCAGCGCAGCAGCGCCAGCGTCGTCTGCATACGCTCGGAGGCAAAGAGATTTTGCCGTTCACGATAGGAAAACGGCACGTTCTCCTTAACGAGGAAGGGGATAAGCGAACGCAGTGCGGCGTGTTTGGCAGAGATGACTGCAATTCCTTCATTGGGATCTTCGCAGTCATTGAGGTAGCCGGACTCAAGCCGCTGCTTAATGCTCGCAGCGACAGCGGCGTATTCTTCGGCTTTGCCGCTGAAGACGTTCTCACTAAAGTTGACCTGGTCACCTTGGGGCCTAAACGCCACGATCGATTTGTTCGAGCTAGCGTCGAGGCGATATTCAATTTGCCGTGCGATAGCTTGACCAAGCTCAACGATGGCGGGCGTGGAGCGATAGTTGGTCTTGAGCACGATGCTCCGGGGCGAGAACTCGGCCGCAAACTGGTTGGCGCATTCGATCGTGGCGCCCTGAAAACGCATGATGGCTTGATCGTCATCGCCAACGGCCATAATATTGGGCGCATCAACGCCGTCGCAGAGCAGCTCGATGATGCGCATCTGGGCACCATTGGTGTCCTGGAACTCGTCAACTTGGATATAGGTATAGGTGTCCTGGAGCACTTGGCGCAACGCGTCGTTGTGCTCGACGGCGTTAACGAAGTCGCCGATCATGTCGTCGTAATCGTAGAGATGGTGCTGGTCGAGCTCGCTCTGGTAGCGACGCGCGACCCCGCAAGCGGTCTTGAGTCGCTCGCTCTGCTCCGCAATCTTAAACGTGCGCCCCTGCGAGTTGCTGCCTCCAAAGAAGGTATCGCGCACCTTGGTGTATCCCGAGGATTTGCCCTTCTCATCGATGAGCTCGGTGCGGCGAACGGTGTCGCGCAACTCAAGGATGTACGGCACGTATGTGCCGGCGGGACAGTCAATCGGGCGGGTGAGCGATGTGGGTACCATGGCGCAGGCACGCTCGACCTCTTCCTCAAAGCGTTCGGCTAACACGGCGCTTGCCCTTCCACAGACGAGCGTAAGCAGCTCGGAATACTCGGTGAGCCAGGCAGCGGCGTCGATATTCTGCTGTGCGATGGCGCTCAGCGTGTCGTAGTCCAGGCCACTGCGTTTGATTTTGGAGACAAAGCCGATCATCTTACCGATGTTTTGTGCAGGCATATCAGGTGACCCTCCGCCTAACGGAGAACCAAAGGGCAGCGATTTGAGCAGCCGATCAAAAATCTCTTGCTGGTGCAGGCTGGTAACAAGCGTGTCGGTCGAAGGGCGCATGAAGTACTCGGGATAGCGCGACCTGATGCTGCTTGCAAATCCGTGGAACGTACTGACTTCGATGCCGTAGGCGTCGCGGCCGATGAGCTCAATCAGGCGCTTGCGCATGGCCTCCGCGCCCGCCTCGGTATAGGTGAGGCAGAGGATGTTGCTAGGGGCGGCGTCGCGTTTGGCCAAGATGTTCGCCGCGCGCAGGCTCAGCAGCTGCGTCTTGCCGGTGCCGGGGCCGGCAATGACGAGCAACGGACCATCTAGGCATTCGACGGCCTCGCGCTGTTCGGGATTCAGGCGCTCGAACGATACGTTAAAGTTGGGGGTCATGTTCATGGCAGTATTACCTGTCTTCCTGGTAGAGCGCACGCGTGCTATCGAGATAGTCAAGATATATATCGATGGCACTTTGAGGTTGAACGATCTTAATGAAGGTGCTGAGCTGCAGCAGCCAGCCAAAGAACTGAGGCGACAGCGGGGCTTTGACGGTCGCCAACAGGCGCCCGTCCTGGTTCTCAAACACGACGGCGTCGAGTCCAAACTTGTCGATGAGCGGGTTCATCGCGCGGTCGTCGAGCTCCAGCACGACGGTGGTCTTGTCGGCCGCGTAAACGCCAAACGACGGCGAAACGTGATCTTCGAGCACATAGCCCGCGATACGCGGATCCTTGGTCGCGGGCTCCTCGGACACCGCAACATCGAGCATGCGGTCGACGCGGTAGGGCGTGAACGGCTGATGACCCGAGCCGGCATTAGCCCATTTATCTCTAAATCCAATCATGTAATAGAGTTCGTCGGAGTAGATAAGGCGTACAGGCGTGAGCTCGTAGGTCTTTCCGTCATGATTAAGGGCCTTTTGCTTGGCGGCGTCGTAGTGGAAGTAACGAAACCGAATCTTGCGTTTTTCGCGCATAGCCTGCTGAATCAAGTCGATGTTGAGCAGGGCATCAGAGTTTTGCATCTTCACGCGCGAAGGCACATCGACGCGCTTGTGCATCAGCTCGCGTTCGCCCAGGCTGGCGAGGCTCTGCAGCTTGCCGATGAGGTGGTCGGTCAACTCATCGGTCAAAAACGGCGAACTCTGAACGGCGTCAACAAGCATGATGAGCTCTTGCAGGTCGAGCGGGCGTGAGACCAGCGCCCATTCCTTGCCACCGCGCTGGTTGATGTTGAGCCCAAAGTCGCGAAGCGTTTGCAGGTCGCGATAGATGGCCTTGCGTTCGGCTTCGAGGTCGTGATAGGCGAGCTCCTCGATGATCTGCTGCGTTGTGAGTCCGTGCGTGCTGTCGGTCTTTTCCATCAAGGTTTTAAGCAGGAACAGAAGCCTGAGCTTTTGATTTGGTCTGTTCGCCACGTTGTCTCCTTTCGCCGGCAGGGTACCAACCGGAGATACAAAACAAGACCCGTTATTGGGACTCATTGTAGTCCGCGCGACCGTAGTATTCGCAGCAATAAGAGCTCGAATAGGGCGAAAGGTGGTTAAACGGAAATCGGCGGTTTGGCTGGCAGGTGTGACATGCGCTCTATTGGCTTGGGGCCGGTTCCGGTTTACAAGGATCAGAACAGGAGAAATGCGATGGCAGACATCAAAGTCTTTGCCGAGAATCTTGAGGATTCAACCAAGGAGCAGATCGAGGAGATTTCCAGCTGCCCGGCGTTTGAAGGCGCCAAGATCCGCATTATGCCCGATGCCCATAAGGGCAAGGGCTGCGTGATTGGCTTTACGGCAAACTTGGGCGACAAGGTGATTCCCAACCTGGTTGGGGTCGACATCGGATGCGGGATGTACTGCGTGCCGCTTGCGGAAACCATCGCGCGCGACGACCTCATTCAGTTCAATCGCGATGTGAAGCGCGCGGTGCCCACGGGCTTTAGCCTTCATCGCGATCCTGCCTGCGTACTCGCGGACTTTAACATGGAGTCGCGCGATTGGCTTCAGGACAAGCGCAAGGTTGAGCGCTCCATGGGCACGCTGGGCGGCGGCAATCACTTCATTGAACTCGACGAGGACGAGGATGGGTGCCAATATCTGGTCGTGCACACCGGATCGCGCAACATGGGCAAGCAGACGGCGGAGCATCATCAGGCGCTGGCGCAGAAGACGTGCACGGCAGATATCCCCGACGAGCTTAAGTATCTCGTGGGAGATCTTTCTGCCGAGTATCTCGTCGATATGCATAACTGCCAACGCTTCTCGAATCAGAACCGCAAGGCGATTGTCACACAGATTGTTGAGCGTACGGGAATTCGGCTCGACGGAGACGGCTTTACCACCATGCACAACTACATCTCGGAAGGCGGCATGATTCGCAAGGGCGCCATTAGCGCTCATGCGGGCGAGATGGTGCTGATTCCGTTCAACATGCGCGACGGTGCCGTTATTGCACGCGGCAAGGGAAACGAGGACTGGAACTGTTCGGCGCCGCACGGGACGGGTCGCGCGATGAGCCGCGCCAAAGCGTTCCAAACGCTCGACACCAGGTCGTTCGTTAACGAGATGCGCGATGCCGGCATCTACTGTCCGAGCGCATGCGAGACGACGCTCGATGAGTCGCCCGAAGCGTATAAGCCTGCGGATGATGTACTGAGACTCATGGACCCGACGGTTGATGTTATTCACCGACTCAAGCCGATTTGGAATTTTAAGGCTACTGGTAAGCGTGGTAGGCGTTAGGAGGGTTGCGATGACGCTAAAGATGGACTCCAGGGACGACCGAATTGGCCGTTCTGTGAGTTTGGGCGAGATGCTGGGCCTATCAGGCGTGATGCCGCCGACGCCCGCGAATCAGCGTAGTGGGAATCGCAAAGAGCGTGATGACGAGGTTTTTGACCTCAGCGGGTTTCGCAATCGACTGGTTTCTGGGCTCGATCGCCGTATGGAGACGTCGCTTTTTGAAACTCCTTGTGTGTTGAAAACCGGTATGTCGGTCGATGATGCCCTAGGTGGCGGCGTTGGGTTGGGCAAGCTCAGCGTGATTGGCGGCGCGCATGAAGATGTCTCGAACGTGCTGGTGTATGCGGCTTTGCGTCTGAGTGAGCAATGCGCCGTGCTCTACATGCCGATTCGAGAGTGTGAAGAGGACGCGATCGCCCGGCTTATTCGCGCCGAGATGGATGACAAGGTGTCAGAGGATCCTGAGGAACGACAGGTCGAGGCGATTCGCGCAACGATGCGCCTCAAGCAGCGCAACCTAGGCATTTTTGTTGAGGACAACATGACCATGGACCTTTTAACGAGCTGGTTGCTCGGCGACCAGACGTGGAATAGAGCAGTGCTAAAGGACGTCGTGGTCGTAATTGACGGACTCGAGATGCTCGACGACAATTGCCCCGTGAATGCAGCCCTGCGCGACCTGCGCAACATGCTCAGCCCAACATCCGCCATCCTGGCAGGCTGCTTTGCGGCAGAGGGCGGCAACGATGCGGCTTTTGGGTACCGTCAAGATTCTTTCGCAAATTGATTTAGCCGTCTCCGGCCCCGTCCTCTTCTAGCCCTCCGCCTTTCCCCTCAGCTCGTCCATCTCCTCCAGCTTCGACATGT
>NZ_JBQKDE010000020.1:0-34134 GCF_052121995.1 Collinsella sp. LCP19S3_A7
GGATGACGCGGAAACGGCCCCTCCCGGGGCCGTTTCAGTTCCAGATCGTTGTTTTCGCCCGCTGAGCTGGGCCTATGCCGGAATCTCTCCCACAGAAACCACCGAAGAGCCTTTCTTTTGGACCCCACGTATAGACGCGCTGTTTGTCGCATTGTCCATTTATGTCATGTAAGGGAATGGAGAGCGCTCAGATGCTCTCTCGAGTTATGTACGCTATCATGTACAAAAATAGCTACATAATTGGAGGGATTGCATGGACGCCATCTATTCCGCAACAGCCCTTCGCGATCATCCGCGTGAGGTGAAGCAGGCTGCCCGTGAACGGCTCGTGCGAATCACGGAGAACGGCAACGGTGCCTACGTGTTCTGCTCTGAGGAGGTTTTCCAGCGGGAGGTGGACGACGCCGTCGAACGGGCGCTCTACGCGCGGCGCGTCTCTGACGCTATCGACCGTGGGCGCGCAGACATAGCTGCTGGTCAGTACGTGGAAGGTATCGAAGCGGCGAAGGCGGCCGTCGCGAGTAGGCGGGCTTCCAGTGGCGCGGCTTAGGTTTTCCGAGGAATTCCTCGAATCCCTCGCCGGGCTTGACGAGCGGGTCGAGGAGTCGGTATGGAAGAAGCTCGCGCTTGTGCAGGACTTTCCGGGTGTGGGTTCGTCACTTGTCGAGCCCACGCTCAGGCATGCGTATGGCCCCGCCTGTCTTAAAGTCGTGGCAGCGGGTTATGACGTGCTCTACGAGCGTGGTGAGAAAGACGCCGATGGCGTGGAGGTAGTTGACGTTCTAGGCATTGTGAGTCAAAGGGCAGTGCGATAGCGAATGTGACGCTCGTCTCGCGCTACGATGGGCCCAAGATTGCCTTCTATGAGGAAAGTCCTAATCCCGGGGCGACGCATCGCCCCGGGTCTCCACCTCTAGAGAACCGACATCGTCGCCTGGTCGCCTCCGGGGGCTTCCTTCTCGTCCGTCGCGTCGGACTCGGCCAGCATCACCCTGTGCCCGCGCTTCGCAGCAGTCTCCCATCACCGCGGGGCTGGGATATGCGCGTGTTGATGTTCACTAAGAAGTGACGCGAAGGGGGTGGTACCGCTTTTCCGTACCTCCTCGCCCAGGCCGCCAGCCCCAGGCTCCGTCGGTATTCCAGCGCCCGCTCGAAGGCCTTGCGGTCGATCGTCGCGGCAAGCCACACCGTACCCAGCCCCATCGACGTGGCGAGAAGAACGAACTTCTCGAAGGAGTAGCCAAAGCCCAGCTCCGCGTCCTCCTGCCTGTGGTACTTGGCGGCGACGTACGTGTTGGCCCCAACGATCACGGGGCTGGACACGCCGTCACGCTTGTGGTCAAGAAACTTGAACGTTATGGGCACCCCAAAGGGGTTGGTGTCGTGCCTGGCAAAGTCCTCGAGTCTTGCCATGACCTCGCTTGGGATGGGCCTGTCGCTAAAGGTGCGCACTCTCTTGCGGACCTTGATGGTGTTGACGTCCAACTGCTGGGTCTCCTGCTCTTCTCGTCCTTGCCGGGTGCTATGCCTGCTCTATGCGGAGCAGCGTCTTGCCCTGAGAGTGGCCGGACCTCACGTGCTCGAGCGCGTCGTTTACCTGGTCGAGCTCGTAGGTGCCGTCGATGGAGACGGCGAGCGGGCGCTCTGCGGGGAAGAGCTCAGCCACGCGGGAGAGCTGCGCGCCGTCCTCGTGCACGAAGACGAAGTCGTACGTCTGGTCCCGGCGCGCGGCCATCCTGTCGAACTTGCGGCCGGCGATGCCAAAGAGCGCGCGCTTAGCGGGCGAGAGGCCCGCGCGCCTGGCGAAGCGGCCATTGGGCAGGCCGCGCAGCGACACGAGGTGGCCGCCGCGCCTGAGGATGCGGAACTCGTCCGGCAGCTCGCGCTCGCCCAGGGTGTCGAGCACGCAGTCCACGTCGTGGAGAACGTCCACGTAGCGCTGCGCCTTGTAGTCGATAAAGGTGCCAGCGCCCAGCTCGCGAACGCGCTCCTCGTTGCGAGCGCTGCCGTTGGTTACAACCTTGATGCCCATGCGCGCGTCGATGGGTATGGCCATGGCGCCAAGGCTCCCCGTCCCGCCCGAGATGAAGAGCGTCTGGCCGGCCTGTGCCCCCATGAGCTCGATCGCCTACAGGGCCGTGAGCGCCGTGAGGGGCACGCACGCGGCCTCCTCCATGGAGAGGTAGTCGGGCACGGTGGCCAGCGCCGACTCGTCCACGGCCGCGTACTCCGCAAACGCGCCGATCTTGGCGAGCGGCATGCGGCCGTACACGCGGTCTCCCGCCTTGAACCTTGTTGCCGCGGAGCCCGCCTTGACGACGGTGCCCGAGAACTCGTTGCCCATCACGAGCGGGGTGCGGTACGGCACGATGAGCCGCACTTCTCCGCGGATGATCATGTTGTCCAGCGGGTTGACCGCCGCCGTGTGGACGCGCACGAGGACCTCGTGCGGCGCGGGCTCGGGTGTGGGGACGTTGCGCACCGCGAGGGTCGCGCCGCTCTTGCTGTACCTGTCCAGAATCGCTGCCTTCATTTGCGGTTGCCTTCCTGTTGGCGGTTGTCCTTCTTGCTGCCATCGATCCTCTCGCGCATGCGCGCCATGCAGTCCGCGAGCGTCGCGCCCGCGAGCTCGTCCTCCACCACCTGCTCCGCGTGGCGGAACATCCCGCCGAGCACGGGGCGGATGTTGCGTCCCACGATGCACTCGTCGCTGGGGTTCTGGTGGATGTCGAACACGTGGACCTTTTCCGTCTGCTCGACGGCGCGGTACACCTCGAGCATCGAGATGTCCTCCGGTGCCTTGAGCAGGGCAAACCCGGTCCTCCCGCGCCGGCCCTCGATGATGCCCGCGTGGCTGAGGCGCGCGGCTACCTTGCGGACGTAGCTCGGGTTGGTGCCCACGCTCGTCGCGATCTGCTCCGAGCTCATGGGCTGCTCCGCCTCTGACACGAGTATCAGCAGGTGGATTGCCGTAGAGAACTTTGTGTCCACGCGTGCGTCCCTTCGCGTTGGGTAACTGACGCGGCTAAATGTATCACATGCAGATACAACTATGGACGGAAAATGGCAGAGGGGCAAGAGGCGCATACATCTTTCTTAGGAAGGCTGAGTCAGGACAAGCTGAGTAAGGGGCGTCGGCATGAGCTTTGTGGGCAGGAAGAGCGAGCCCATCAGGCGGGTACTTGGGCTTTGAGGGGAGCCCTCCGAACGGTGCGGCTCATTGGCATCGACGAGCCGTGCCGGTAGCTGCAGGAAAGAACAACGCGCCGGGCGAGAAGGACGTGGGCTTCGGGTTGCGAACGGGCTCCCCGAGCGTAGGTGTTCTTCTCGCCCAGGTGTGAGTAAGCGCCGTGGGCTCTAGTGCTCGCAGCCGCCGTGGCCGCAGCCACCCTCGTGGTGACCGCAGCCGCCCTCGTGCCCGTGGTGGCCGTGCCCGCCGCAGCTTGCCTCGTCGGTCTGCCGCATGGAGCCTGCGAGGTACGCGGCGACCGCGTCGTCGGCAGGCCCCTGCGCGCCGCCGTACACGCAGACGCCCGCGCGCTGCAGAGCGGCAAGCGCGCCGCCGCCAAGGCCGCCGCAGATGAGGACATCGACCCCGTTTTCCGCAAGCAGGCCCGCGAGGGCGCCGTGGCTCACGCCGCCCGCCCCCACGACCTGCGAGGCCACGACCCCGAATAGAGGAGGGGCTTCTCTACAGGCGCATTACAAGGCACTTTGGCGTTCGCATGGGAAGCAAGGTGCGGGCGAAGTGCGAGGAGGGCGTCAAGGCCGCGCATGGCAGGCGTGTCACGCAGGCCGGTCGCACGATCGTGTGGCTGCGCGGTCAGGATCCCAAGTCTTACGTTGTCTACCGCGTGCCGCAGGGCGAGGACGCTCGGCGCTCGTTCGACGAGCTGCCGCTGGAGGAGATCGCCGCCGCGGCGCTGGAGTTCATCGAGAGTAACGGCCCGAGCGAGCAGGAGGACCTGGTGAGGGGCGTGCTGCACGAGCTGGAGTTCTCAAGGCTCACGGCAGCCGCGCGGGAGTACCTGCAGAAGGGTCTGACGTTTGGCATTCGCTGAGGGCTCTACAAGAGGAGCAAGTCCACCTACCTGCTTCCTGATGCGGAGGAGTGATTAGGAGCGCTGCGCAAGCGTATCGCGACCGGCGGCGGATTGGGACCTTAGGTTTGGGCCTTATAATGTTGCGGGCCAGGGGAACATTCCTCTGGCCTGCTTTCATTTTAGGTACCTCTCGCAAAACTCGGCGGCAGTTACGATCTCTATTCCAGAATACTCGCCTATCGTAAGCAGGTCCTTGTCTCCGCTCACAATATGGATGGCGCGGGCGTCTATCGCGCATCCTAGAAACTTGTCGTCGTCCGGGTCGCGGCATACCTCAACTTTACTTTGAGGTCTGATAAAGGAAAGTGCAGCTTCGAACGTCCGGAGATAACGACGTTGGTGTCTATGACGACCCTCATGCGCGTTTCCTCGCGCGCACCGCCGCGATGGCATCGTCTATGTCTGAATCTTTGTAGCCAACGGACTTTGCCCAGGCCTGGGCCTCGTCGAGGTGAGACTTGAAGTCCTCTTCCTTCGGCATGTCAATTTTCTTGAGCATTATTACGTCTCCCGAGGTGTATACGGCAAGGTGGTCGCCGCTTTCAATCGATAGCCTCTTGCGCAGCTTCACAGGGAGCACGACCTGGCCCTTTGATGAGACGGCAAGGACTTCTGAACTCATGATTGCCTCCAATGTAAGAATTACTTACATAGATTCTACCCCATTCGCACCCGGTTTCTCGTTCCGTAATGTCTGCGTGGAGACAACTCATGTGGTCCACAAGTGGTCTTGTCCTTCGAGTCAACACGCGGTTTTCTGCGCATGGGCGATACGCCTTCTCCGTCGCGGCGGTGGCTGAACGCGGCCTATCTGCCGCCGCCCATAAGCGCCTACCTGTTTGGGTCGTTCCACTTGGAGTGGATGGGCAAGTCCGTCACGCGCCTCAACCTGCTAAGGTGGGACACGAACCTGGCGAAGATGGCGCCGCGGCGGCCGAAGCTGGCGCTGCGGCGCCGGCAGAAACGGGGGGCGCGATGAGCATCTTCGGGTGGATGGACGCAAACGACGACGGCATTCCCGACAACATGCTGTACTACGACCTCTGCACGGGCGGCAAGGCCGCGAAGGCCGCCGCGGCGCGCAAGAAGAACGCCGCGGCGGGCCCTGCGGGTGGCGCGTCCGGCCGCACGGGCGCGGGGGCCGGCGGCCGGCTCAACCTTGGCAAGGTCCGCAAGATCCAATCCGGCCACGTGCCCGAGGGCCTGAGGCACCCGTCCGACGCCCCAGGCAAGGGGCGCGGCTCTTCTCGCCCGTGCTAGCCGCGCCGGACGTGCCCCGTGACGCCTCTGGAATTGCGGTGGCCGGCGCGCTGCCAGGCGAGAAGTGCCGCCCTCGGGCGAGAAGCGCAGCCTAGAACGCGGAGAGGTATATGGCGCGCGCGTCCTCCATGGTAAGGGGCCTGAGCTCGCCAAAGCGCTCGCCCTTGTTCTGGTGCAGCGTCTGCAGCCAGCCGTCGACCTCGTCCTGGCTCAGCCCCAGGTCGCCCAGGGTGCGCGGCATGCCCAGGCTCACGAGGAAGCGCTGCAGCTCGTCGATCGCATAGGTGATCGCGTCCTCGGTGGCCTCGTCCGTCTGGTCCACGGGCTCCACGTCGAACACGCCCTTGGCGAACGCGAGGAAGCGCTCCGTGTTGGCGCGCCACACGTAGCGCATCCACGCGGGCAGGATCACGGCGAGGCCGGCGCCGTGGGCGACCTCGGGACGGTGCGCGGAGACCTCGTGCTCGAGGCCGTGGCTCTCCCAGCCGCCGGCGCGCTTGGTGGGGGCGGAGGAGCGGCCGCAGCCGCAGAGGTCGTTGTGCGCGAGCGTGCCGGACCACATGATGGTTGCGCGGGCGTCGTAGTCGTCCGGCGTGGCGATCACGGTGGTGGCCGCGTCCATCACGGCGCGGATGATCCCGCAGCAGATGTTGTCCGTCACGGGCACGGGGCCTGCGGTGCTGAAGAAGCGCTCGCAGATGTGGCAGATGATGTCCGTCACGCCCGCTGCGGTCTGGTACTGCGGCAGCGTGAACGTGACCTCGGGATCGAGCACCGCCACGCGCGGGCGGAACACGTCGCCGTTGACGCCCTTCTTGAGGCCGAGCTCGTCGTTGCTGATGACGCACGAGCCGGACGCCTCTGACCCGGCCGCCGGGATCGTGAGCACGCACGCGATGGGCAGGCACGCCCCGATGGTTGCCTTGCGCATGAAGAAGTCCCACACGTCGCCCTGGTAGGACGTGCCAAACGCGATGGCCTTGGACGTGTCGATCACCGATCCGCCGCCCACGGCGAGCACGAGGTCCACCTGCTCGCGGCGTGCGAGCTCGATGCCCTTGCGCACGAGGCCCACCTCGGGGTTGGGGCGGACGCCGCCGAGCTCCACGTACCCCACGCCGGCCGCGTCGAGCGACGCCGTGACGCGGGCAAGGAGGCCGGTGCGCACGACGGAGCCGCCGCCGTACACAAGGAGGGCGCGCTTGGCCCCAAGGGCCGCGACCTCGCCCCCGATCCTATCCGCGTAGCCGCGGCCAAAGACGAAGCGGGTGGGGGATTGGAACACGAAGTCGTTCATGCTTGACTGCCTTCCTTTGGGGCCAGGGGCCCGGGTTGCCGTATGGGACCATTATCGCGCGGCCGAGCCCGTCGCGGGGAAGAACGGGCACTTCTCGCCCAGGCATTGGGCGTTCTGCGGATAGAAGCCGCAGACGATGTCATCCTTCTGCAGGCTGACGCCAAAGCGGTCGCGCACGTAGTCGACGGCCGCCTGGAGCGACACGTACGCGTCGCGCTTGCAGCAGCGCGGCCCGCCAATGCGCGAGAGCTCGCCCAGCGCGCGCGACGTGTAGCCCATGTGGCTTCCCCACGAGTCGTCGCTGGTAAGAGGCCCCGTCTGCTCCAGGATGCTCAGTGCCGCGCCCACGGACGCCACGGCCCCGCACACGCCCCAGCGGCCGCACATGGCGCCAGGCATCTGCAAGCCGCGCGACATGAGCTCGGCCAGCGCCGATGGAAGGTCCACGCTGCCGCCGGCGTTGCGGTACGCGGTCAGCAGCGCCGCGCCGTCCAGCACGTGGTGCTCCGGTCCGTGCATGCGCACGAAGTCCTGTCGCGCGACGTCCCTAAACACCTGGTAGGGACTGGTACTGGTCTGCTCTAGGCACGCGTTCACGATCAGGTTGCCACGTTCCTCAAGAGTGAGCTCTCCCATGTTGCCCGCCTCCGCATCCTGCTCCCGGCTTTCACTTCTCTTTCATGCTACGCCACTGCGCGGCGCACAACGCGTTGTGCGACATTGAAGGTGCGGCCGCGGTCCCCCTTCGCATCCGAGGCGCCTTCCCCGCGGACGGAACTCAGAAGCCGGGTTCGAGGCACATGGTCATGTACGTCGGTAGATAGCTGACGGGTCCGTCCTTCTCCACGTTTCCCTCGTGCAATACGATGGCCCGCTCGATTCCGTAGTTCCTCGTCTGCAGCGCCTTGGTGAGCGCGCTGTGGCGCCTGTAGCCCTTGCCTGACTTCACCTCAATCGGGACGACACGGTCTCCAGTTTGCACCACGAAGTCGAGCTCTCCGATGCTTCGGTTCTTGAAGTACCACAGCCCAAGCCCGTGACACGTAAGCTCCTGCGCCACGGCGTTCTCGTACAGTGCGCCAAAGTTGATGTCCTCGCGGCTTGTCAGCACGTCACGCACCACGTCCATTCCGCACTGGTACGTGAGTATGCCCACGTCGGACGAGAAGAGCTTGAACTTGCTGGACTCGAGGTTCGTCGCAAGCGGGTAGCGCGGCTCCGTCACGTTGTATGCGGGCAGTGCCACGTTCGCATCGGTCAGCCACATGAAGTCGTTGTCGTAGCGGTCGAAGTGAGAGTCGCCCTCCACGTCGCGAACCACAAAACGCTTGTCCTGGCGGCTGATCTCACTCGGCATCAGGTCAAAGATGCGCCTTACCACGCGTGCCCGGCCGCCCGCATACTTCGAGATGTCGTAGCGATACTGACCGACGATGGCCTCTTGCAGCACGCGCACTTGGCTTACGTTGTCGGATGCCGCGAACGCCTGGACGGGATCGGGCATGCCTCCGCAAATCAGGTAGCGGTGGAACAACCCGGTCAGCCTCTGATGGACGAACTCGTCGACCGCCCTTCCATCCGCAAAGCAGCTCCGTACCTCATCGAGCAGGTCTTGAGAGACGCCATTTGCCCAGGCAAACTCCTCAAAGTCGAGCGGATACATCTTGACTGTTGAAAGGTAGCCAACGGGCGCCGACGACAATCCCTTGAGCTCGACCCCAAGCATGGAGCCCGAGAGTATGTAGTCAAAGTCTTGGCGTTCCATCAGAAACTTTATTGCCGTGACGGCTTCCTTGCACTGCTGCACCTCGTCCAGGAAGACGACGGTCTTTCCGGGAACCATCGGGGCATCCGCGAAGGCGGTCAGCCGCATGAACAGCTCGCGCGAGTTGCTCGCGGTGGAGAGCGCTTCCGCAGCCGCGGGGTTCTCGTACAGATTGATCTCGACGACATTCTCCCAGTGGGTACGCGCAAACTCGCGCACGAGGTAGGTCTTCCCAACTTGGCGCGCGCCCGTGACCAGAAGGGCTTGCTTCGTGCGATAGCGGTACCAATCCTCAAACTGGTCAAGCGCCTTTCTCTTGAGCATAGGCCCTCCGCGTTGTCTGGCATTGCCATCTTATGGATAACGATTATACCTGCGCTTTGTCAATTTGTGAGCCAAAAATGTGGCCTGTTTTGTCAATTTGTAAACTCTAAATAGGGCTCATTCTGTCAATTTGCAAACAAAAAACCAGACTCATTTTGTCAATTTGCAACACCATGCAAGCTTTCAGCAACGTGGCCTGGCGCATCGGGCGCGCGACGTGCGTCGCGTTTTTTGGCGCTGTTCGTGGCCATGGCCGCGGTGCTTCTCGTCTTCTTCACCACGTTCGTGGGGTAGCCGCCGCACGGCGACCTCGCCCGCACCATCGCGCCGCACGGCGACCTCGTCCGTGCCAACGTGCCGCATGGTGCTGCGTCGGCATGGTCGCTTTCCGCTTCCGTACAGATGCCTGCAATAGTGTCGGAGCGGGTCCACTTAGGTTTACTTTGACCCGCACGGGGAACAACACTCACCGTCTTGGCAGAGTCTTGCGCTTGCCTGCGCACGGTCCCACGCGTAGGCGCGCCGCGGAAGGGGAGTGGTGATGAGGGTCCTGTTTGTGGTGGACCAGTACCTGCATTCCAACAACGGGACCACCATCACGGCGCGGCGCTTTGCGCGCGAGCTCATGGCGCGCGGGCACGAGGTGCGCGTGGCGTGCCAGGCGGACGCGCCCGCGCCGGGCAACGCAGCCCCGCACGCGGACCCAACTGCGGCCGGCTGCGTGCGCGCGGACGACGGCGTGCTGGTGTACCCCCAGCCCGAGCTGCGCATTCCCGTGTTCCAGGGCCTCGTGGACCGCCAGGGCATGACGCTCGCGAGGGCGGACCGCGCGTCCATGGCCCGCGCGCTGGCCTGGTGCGACGTCGTCCACTTCTTCATGCCCTTCTCGCTCGCGCACACCGGCGTCCTCATGGCGCGGCAGCTGGGCGTACCGGCGACGGCGGCGTTCCACGTGCAGCCGCAGAACCTGTCGAGCTCCGTGGGGCTGGGGCGTTCGCGGCGCTTCAACGACATGCTGTTTCGCGCGTTCGACTGGTCGCTCTACCAGCACGTGGACCACGTGCACTGCCCCAGCAACATGATCGCGGGCCAGCTGCGCGAGCACGGCTACACCAACACGCTGCACGTCATCAGCAACGGGATCGAGGACTCGTTCACCTACCACCGCGAGCCAAAGCCCGCGCAGCTGGCGGGCAGGGTGGTCGTCACCATGGTCGGGCGCTACTCGCGCGAGAAGCGCCAGGACGTGGTGATCCGCGGCGTGGCGGCCTCGCGCCACCGCGAGAAGATCGTGCTGGTGCTTGCCGGACAGGGGCCCACGGAGCGTAAGCTCAGGCGGCTGGCGGCGCGGCTGGGCGTGGACGCGCGCTTTGGCTTCATGCCGCAGCCGCGGCTGCGGGCCGTGCTTGCGCAGACGGACGTGTACGTGCACGCGTCGGACATGGAGGCCGAGGCCATGAGCTGCATGGAGGCCTTCGCGACGGGGCTTGTGCCCATAATCGCAAACTCGCCGCTGTCTGCCACGCCGCAGTTTGCGCTGGACGATCGCTCGCTGTTTGCCGCCGGCGACCCACGGGACCTCGCGTGCCACCTGGACTGGTGGATAGAGCACCCGCAGGAGCGCGAGCGCATGGGCCACGCGTACGCGCGGGAGGCGGAAGGCTATCGCATCGGCGCGTGCGCGGAGCGCTTCGAGCGCATGCTGCGGCAGGCCGTCGCCAACGCGCCCGCGCCGCGCGGCACGCTGCCGCCGGATCCCGCCCACGTGAGCGACGAGCGGCCCACGCACGTGGTGCACATGCGCCACTGGGGAAGCTTCACCACGCCGGACGGGTACGACTACCTGCGCCTGGGCAGGGGCGCGACCGCCGGCTACTGGGCGTTTCGCGTGGTGCTGGACATCGCGGCGTGGCTCGCCACAAGGGTGGTCCTGGGCGTGCGCGTCCGCGGCCGCAGAAATCTGCAAGCCGTGCGCGGCGGCTTCGTGAGCGTGTCCAACCACGTGCAGACGCTCGACTGCGGCATGGCGCTGCGGGCGCTCCGCGGGCGCCGCACGTACTTCGTGAGCTTGGAAGAGAACTTCGCGCTCGCATGGGTGGGCGGCATAGTGCGGCTGGCGGGCGCCGTGCCCGTGCCGCGTCGCCCGCGGCAGTTTGTGCAGCAGGTTCGCGCGCTCACGCAGGCGCTCGCGCGGGGCGGCGTCGTGCACGTCTACCCGGAGGGCGCGCTGCTTCCGTACGCGGAGGGACTGCACCCGTTTGCGACGGGCGCGTTCCACCTGGCCGTGCGAGCCGGCGTGCCCGTGGTGCCCATGGTCATCCGGCAAGCCCCGCGCCGCGGCCTGGGCAGGCTCCTCCACCGCCGCCCGCGCCTCACGCTCACGGTGCTCCCGCCGCTGTGGACAGACCCAACCCTGCCCCGTGCCCAGGCCGTGCCAGAGCTTGCGGACCGCTGCTGGCGCGTGATGGACCGCGCGCTGCGCCAGGGCGTGGACGGGCTCTAGCGCCGGGCGCCACCGCCGCACCACGACCTCACGCCGCGCCGCCACCGCCGCCGCGCCCGCGCAAGTTTGTGCGCGGCGTGTCGATTCGCGCACAGCCTCCCCGTGCCTTGCGGAAGCACCGCCCAGCGTCCAATATGAACAGCGTTCACATACAACGCAACAAGCCCGCACGGGCGAGAAGAGCCCGCGTGGCGGATGGGGGAGTCCACCATGAGCGAAGCAACAACCGCGACCCAGGCCGCGTCCGCAAGCGCCGCGGTGCCGGCGCGCGACGCCATGCCCAGGCCCATGCGCGTCGCGGAGAGCGCGTTCGACATCTGCTACCTGCTGTTCGACCTGGTGGCGGCCATCGTCTTCCTCGCACAGGCGCACGGCCGCGCCGTGTTCGTGCTGTACGGCGCGCTCGCCCTCGTGCTCGGCGGGGGAGACGCGTTCCACCTGGTGCCGCGCGTGCAGATGCACCTGCGCGGCGTGCGGCCCAACACCACCGCCAGACTCGGCCTGGGCACGCAGGTGGCATCGGTCACCATGACCGTGTTCTACGTGCTCCTCTACTTCATCTGGCGCCGGCTCTTCCCGGGCGTCGGCGTCCCCGCGGCCGTCCCCGCCCTCATATTCGCCACGGCGGCGCTGCGCATCGCGCTCTGCCTCATGCCGCAGAACGATTGGCGCTCCGGCCAAGAGAACCTGCGCTGGGAGCTCTATCGCAACGTTCCGTTCGCCGTCACGGGCGTGCTGGTCATCGTTCTGTTCGCAATCTCCGGCAACGCCGGCGGCCTCGGCATGTGGCGCATGTGCATTGCCATCGCGCTCAGCTTTGCCTTCTACCTTCCGGTCTGCTTCCTCGCAAAGCTCATTCCCGCTGTGGGAGCGCTCATGCTGCCCAAGACCGTCACGTACATGTGGATGATCGCCATGGGCCTGCAGCTGCTGGCCCGTCTGTAGGCGCACATGAAGCCGCAGGCAACCTCAAGGGAGGCCATCCTCGCGGAGTGCCGCGCCATCGTGCGGCACCAGGGCCTCCCTGGCATCAGCGTGCGCACCGTGGCCGCTGCGGCGGGCGTGGCAACGGGCACGCTGTACCATTACTTTCCGGATAAGCGCGCGCTCCTGATGTCCGTTGTCGCAGATGTCTGGCGCGACGTGTTCAGCCTGAATGCCGCGCCGCGCGACTGCACGGACTTCTGCCGGTACGTTGACGACCTCTATCGAGGCGCGCGCGATCGCCTTGCCGCCTATCCCGGCTTCGCACAGGGCCACGGCCTGGAGCTCGTGGCCCTAACCGGCCAGGAGGATGAGGGCCGAGCGCGCATGCAGGCGTTTTTGGACGCCGTGGACAGCCGGCTACAAGAGGCGCTCCGCCGCGACCCCCGCGTACGGCCGGACGCGCTCGCGGACGACCTTACGCCCCAGTCGCTCGCGAGCTTCGTCACGCGCAACCTGCTCGCGGGCCTCGTGCTGGACCAGTCTACCTGCGACGACCTGCTTGCCGTGCTGCGCGCCGCGCTGTACTGACGTCTGCCGCGCGCGAGGAGCTGGGCCAGATGATGGAGGACCGCTACGCCGAGCTTCGCGCAAAAGGCATGGGCGAGAAGGACGCGGCTTCCGCGGGCATCTGCGCCGCTTTTGCAGAGGGTACGTCAGTTGCCTCGAGCACCTCGACGGTGTGATAAGCAAGATGGGTAGGGACGTGACCGCGCCGCGCGGGACATTCCTCAAGCGCGCCGCGGCGGAGTCCGAGATGGGGAACATAACGCTCAACGGCAAGAGCATGGGGCCAAGCTATGCCGCTCACGACAGCGGCAACTCCGGTAGCCGGACCCTCAAAGCCACGTCGGAGATGGACGACATCACCGTCGGTAACTAGGCATCAAGGACCTGCGGACGACTCCGACTGTGCCTGAACGCGCCAGGTTGCGCCCTCCTTCCGTATGCGAACGATTCATGAAATGCCAGCTTGCGTTGACGTGACGTATCTGCAAGCAATAGACTGAATCATTGTGGACGTTAAGCCTGCGTTCAGCGTCCATGCAGGCGGGTTTTCCAACTTCTGCGGCTAAAGCCGCCTAAGCTTTGGGGGCCTGCAGTATCCAAGCTCATAGCGGGTCCTCCCGAAGGGAAGCGCAACATTGACTGAGTATGGCAACAGTACGGAGGGCACGTCCGGTCATCCAAGGCATGTGCGCCACGCAAGGCAGTCGCAAGACACTCCGACAGCAACTCCCGCCAACGGCTTCGCGAAGGGCGTATCCACACGGAGCGAAGGTCTGCCCCGCGCGACGGTCTCTCCGCTCCCGGCGGATTCGCCCACTGCACACCACCCCAGCCAGGAGGAGGTTCGCAACCTCACGCATCGTGAGCACCACAAGCGTCGCCTGCCCATGATGGCTCGCATCCTTCTGGTCGTCGCGGCAATCGTCGCAGTCGCGGGCATCGCGGCGGCGGCATGGGTGGGCCACCTCAACTCGTCCATGTCCGTGGGCGGAAGCGAGGGCCAGAAGCTCTCCCGCGCGCTCAAGAAGCCGGCATCCGGCAAGAAGAACGCTCCTTTCTACATGGTCATCATCGGGTCGGACAACCGCGCTGGCGTCGCGGGCTCGCGCTCGGATGTCACGATGCTCGCGCGCGTTGACCTCGCGCACAGCACGGTCACCCTCGTCTCCATTCCGCGCGATACCATGGTGCGCGCCTCCAATGGCGCGACGGAAAAGATAAACGCAGAGTACAACAACGGACCCGCTGCGACGGTGGAGGCGGTCTCTAAGTTCGCCGGCGTGCCCATTACGCACTACATGGCCATGTCGTTCGACGATCTGTCTGGCGTGATTGACCGTCTCGGTGGCATAACGGTCAACGTTCCGGAGGCGTTCACCTCTCGCGACGGCTACCGCTTCACCAAGGGTGACCAGAACGTCAGCGGTGCGGAGGCCTTCAGCTACGTGCGAGACCGCTATAACGAGTCCGGTGGCGACTTCGGTCGCGCACAGGCCCAGCGCCAGGTGGTCGAAGCCATCGCGCGTAAGACGCTCGAAAGCCCGGTGACGGAGCTCCCCGGCGTGGTCGAGTCCCTCGCTGGCTCCGTAAGCACGGACCTCTCCGTTACGGACCTCGTGTCGTGGGCCACCACGGTCAAGGGCTCCGGCATCCGTCTCAAGGTGTATTCCGCCGTCGTGCCCAGCTACTCGCTCAGTCAGGATGGCGTCTCCTACGTCGGCACCATGTACAATGAGTGGCGTGCCATGATGCAGCGCGTGGACGCTGGCATGGATCCCAACGATGCCAACGCCCAGGTGCCAAAGGCGCAGGCAAGTAACACCGCCCTCGGAGCCGCGGAAAACGCCACGTCTCCCAAGGACTACCAGCAACTTGCGGCAAACGCTGGACTCACCACCAACGACGTCGCCCAATAGGCGGAAGCACATTCGCCCATCAGAGCGCCACGTGAGGCGCCGCCAGTAACGTACGGCCAGAAGGGAAGCACGCATGACCCTGCTCGAACTCCTACAGCTCCTCAGGAAGCACCTCAGGTTGGTGGTGCTTCTTCCCATCCTGTGCGCAGTCGCCGCGGGTGCCTACTCCGTGCTGTTCATGCGCAACACGGCCGCCTCCGTCACGGACGCTACGATACTGGTGGTGCGTCAGGACTACACACATCGCGACGACGTTGCCGCGGCGTACGAGCAGTTGGTCCAGGCTGGTGCCAACGTCATCGGCACGGTGCTCAACTGCTGCGACGCTGCTACGTCAGGCCACTACTATGGCTATTACAAGGAGCGGAAAAACGATTCCTACGATGTCGTCGCCCCATCGGCGGATGTGGCCCAACCTTTGGGTGCGGCCCCTGCCTCCACTCCGGTCGAGCCTACGCAGCCGGCATCCAATCGCGTCTCGTCACCCGTTTCCGACGCACGGTCCCCGCGCCCAATCCCGGCAGGTGGCGTGGCTACGCGCGTAAAGCCCGTGAACTCTGCGGTACGCTCACAGCGTGCTGTGGGACAGAATGGTCTTGACCAGACGTCCGCCTTCCTCAAGCAAGCTGGCTATGCTCCGCGCATTCCTCATGAGGAGGAGTAATGCGAGGCATACGCTTTCTTCTTAAGCAGTACCTGTTTGCGGGGGCATAAGCATGAGGGACATCCACTGCCACATCCTTCCGGGGGTGGACGACGGTTTCCCGGACCTTGAGTACAGCCTTGCGATGTTTTCGGCTGCCCGTGAGGCGGGCGTCACCAGCATCGTGTGCACGCCGCATTGCCGCGACCCCTATTTCGACTACGATCGCATGCTTGCTGCGTTCGACGCGCTGCATGCTGCCGCACCAGACTTCCCGCTCTACATGGGCTTCGAGGTTAACCACGCCAAGCTCATGCAGCTTGGCGTGGAGGAATGGGCTCCGCGTTTGGGGTGTCGCCGTACGGGTCAGTTCCTGCTCGAGCTCGACACGCACTGCACGGCCGATTCCATGGGGGAGTACGAGAGGACCATATACGAGCTTCAGGGCATGGGTTGGCGTGTCGTGATAGCACATCCGGAGCGCTACGACGCTATTCGCAAGAACCCGGAGCTGGCACGGCGTTTTCTGCAGCTCGATTGCGACCTGCAGGCTTCGGCAGACTTTATTCGTGGCGGACGGCTCGGAAACAGCGGCAAAACGGCGAAGCGTCTATTCCAGCTGGGACTGTATCGCTACATAGCAAGTGATGCGCATACCGTGGAGCACTATTCCCTTTTATGTCGCGCTTGTGAGGAATATCGCGTCCGCCCGGCGCACATGCTTTAACAAGGGTCTTTCGTTCCCTCATTTCTGCTCAGGAATATTAGAATAATTTGATTTCTGAACAGATACTGAAAAATGGTGTACCATACTACAAGCTGATAGTTCGGTTGAATTTATTCCCGTTAAAATGGCATATCCAGTTATAACGATGCAATTATTTGAATAGGCATTCTAGCATCAGGGGAATATGTTGGGTGTGTTGCCCTAATTTTAGCGGGGGGGGGGGGGGGAGACACGTATCAATGCAAGGCTCGCACAGGATATCTGCGTTTAGAGATATCGATACGGACTGTTGCGAGGCTGGCTCCTCTCTTACATTGCAAGAAGATGGGCTTGTTCGTGCAAATCGTAACGGTGCAGATCGGCTGATCTCCAAGAGCGCATGCATAGATAGTCAAAAGTCCAGCGTAGCCACCACGAATGGCATTGCGACTGATTCCGAAGATCGCGTTACGGGTGTTGGATATCAAAGCGACGAGGAGACACTCGCTTCGGTATCAAGGCTCCAACGTCGCTACGGCTATCGCTTTGTTAAGCGTGCGTTCGACATTGCGTTCAGTCTGCTGGTTCTCGCCCTGTTCTGGTGGCTTTATGTCATAGTGGCCATTGCAATAAAAATTGATGACCCCAACGGTTCTGTTTTCTTTGTCCAAGAGCGTATGGGCAAGGAAGAGAAGCCCTTCAGGATGTACAAGTTCCGCTCTATGTACGCAGATGCCGAGGAGCGCCTGGCCGAGCTAAGGGACCTCAACGAGAAGGATGGTCCGGTCTTCAAGATCAAGGATGACCCACGCATCACCAAGGTAGGTCGGTTCATCAGGAAGACGAGCATCGACGAGCTGCCACAGTTCTTCAATGTGCTTCTTGGTAACATGAGCATTGTTGGTCCGCGTCCTGCACTGAAGAGGGAGACCGATCTCTACACGCCGCACCAGCGCGAGCGTCTCCTCGTCAAGCCGGGTATTACGTGCTATTGGCAGACGAGAATGAATCGTGATGAGATAGGCTTCGACGAGTGGGTTGACCTGGATTTGCTTTACATCAACCAGTGCAGCGCCTGGGCGGATTTCAAGCTCGTAATTCAGACCGTTGGGTGCGTTCTTACGGCACAAGGAAACTAAAATAACACTTGGCTTTGCGTGTTCGGCTATGAGGACTGTTGGGAATCGACTTGCGTATTGCGATGATTGGACATAAGCGCTTTGGCTCTCGAGAAGGTGGAGTCGAGGTTGTTGTCACCGAACTGGCTAGGAGGATGGCTGCTCTCGGCCACGAGGTTACCTGCTATGATCGATCGGGTTCCGATGTTATGACTGGTGATGCGGCCGAGACTCGTGAACGCATTGTAGATGGCGTCCGTGTCGTGCCAGTTAAGACCATCGATAAAAAGGGACTCGCCGCTGCGAGCGCTTCATACTATGCAACTAAGGCAGCAATTGCAGACAAGCCCGATGTTATTCACTTCCATGCAGAAGGGCCATGCACGTGTCTTCCTATGGCGCGTAGAGCAGGAATTCGTACCGTCGCAACCATCCATGGGCTTGACTGGCAGCGCGCCAAGTGGGGTAGGTTGGGCTCCGCGTATATTAAACATGGCGAAAAGGCTGCTGCCGAGAGTGCGGATGAGATTATTGTGCTCTCGCGTTCGGCGCAGGATTACTTCGAACAGACTTATAACCGAAGTACTGTTTTTATCCCCAACGGTATGAATCCTAAGGAATATCGACCAGTAGGTGAGATTGAGAAACGTTGGGGTTTGGAGAAGAACTCCTACATCCTCTTCCTGGGCAGGTTGGTGCCAGAAAAGCGCCCTGAGCTGCTCATTGATGCATTCAAGAGCATTAATACAACGAACAAGTGCCTTGTGATTGCTGGTGGCAGTTCGGATACCTCTGAGTATGTGCGGCAGCTCCATGAGCGGGCGAAAGGTGATTCTCGGATTCTCTTCACTGGCTTTGTGACTGGAAAGCCGCTGGCGGAGCTCTACTCTAATGCGTACTGTTACGTCTTGCCCTCTGATGTTGAAGGCATGCCAATGAGCTTACTTGAGGCAATGGCGTATGGTTGCGCCTGTGTAACCTCCGATATCTCCGAATGCTCCGATGTGCTTGCAGAGACTGGAGCTGTATTCACGCGTGGTGACGTAGCCGCTCTGCGGGAAGTGCTGACAGCTTTGCTCTCCAATCCTGCTTATGTGGCCAAACTTGGAGCCAAGGCGAAGGCTCGCTTGGAATCTGAATACGACTGGGATTCCGTCGTAGAAAGAACGCTTGGGGTCTATAAAGGGGTTATTGCATGAGAATTATTCTCGTCAACAAATTCCACTACATGAGGGGTGGCTCGGAGACCTACTACTTTGGCTTAGCTGAAGGACTGCGTCGTTTGGGCCACGAGGTCCATTTCTTTGCGATGCAGGATTCAAAAAACCTGTCGTGCGAGGATTCTGATCTATTCGTTTCCGCCAAGGACTACAACGGTCCTATCTCGATATCGCGGAAACTTAGCGAAGCCAGATCTCTCATTTACTCCAAAGAGTCTCTGGAGAAGTTCGAGCAACTGTGCGAGCGTGTGAAGCCCGACATCATCCACATGAACCTCGTGCACAGGCAAATCACACTTTCAATACTCGATGCACCTTATTTGGCGAAACATCGCGTTCCAGTGATCTTCACAAGCCACGATTACATCCTGGTGTGCCCGAATTACCTTATGCTAGATGGTTCGGGTGCAGTTTGTGAGGCGTGCTTGGGAGGCAACTTTGCCAACTGCCTGAAGCGAAGGTGCGTGAAGGGGTCTGCTGCCAAGAGTGCCGTGGCTATGTCTGAGGCTGACTGGTACAAAAGGCACCGCACATATTCCAAGATTGACCGCATCATCGCTCCCTCAGAGTTCATGCGTAGCAAGCTTATCCAAGGGGGCTTTCCGGAGCACCAGGTTGTACATCTGCGCAACTTTGCCAAGAACGAGACGCTCGAACAGGCGAGAAACACAGACGACAAGACTGATCGGAAGCATCCGTATATCCTCTTTTTCGGGCGGCTCTCAAAGGAGAAAGGCGTTGGTGTGCTCATAGATGCTTTTGAGCATACGTTGCCGCAACTGCCCGAAAACGTGAGGCTTGTGATTGCTGGAGAGGGTCCGGAGCGTGATGCTCTCATGTCAAAGTCAGACGACCATGTAGAGTTCGTCGGATTCAAACAGGGAGATGAGCTCGAAAAGCTCGTGTCTGGTGCGACTCTAGCATGTTGCCCCTCAATCTGTCGTGAGAACATGCCTTACTCGATTGTGGAGGCCTTGGCCGAAGGCACGCCCATAGTAGGAAGCCGTATTGGTGGCATTCCTGAGTCGGTCATCGAGGGCGAAACCGGTTGGCTTGCCGAACCGGGAGATATTTCATCGCTTTCCGAAGTGCTTGCGCATGCCATGAACACTGCTGCCGACGCATCTGTCTACCGCGCCATGCAGCAGCGATGCCGCTCTTATGTGTTAGAGAACTGCAATCAGTCCAAGTACATGGATAAGCTCAACGGCCTCTATCATGACCTCATGTCTCAGAAGAAGGAGTCCATATAACCATGGCAGAAAAGAAGCTTAATGGGACGGTAATTGTTACCTACCGCTGCAATGCGCGCTGCACCATGTGCAACCGCTACAAAGCGCCGAGCCGTCCCGATGAGGAGATTTCGCTCGAGACGATTAAAAAGCTTCCCAAGATGTACTTCACCAACATCACTGGTGGCGAGCCTTTCATTCGGGAGGATTTGCCTGACATCGTGCGGGAGCTTTACAAGAAGAGCGACCGCATCGTGATTTCCACGAACGGTTATTTTACCGATAGGATTATTGCTTTAGCTGAGGAGTTCCCTGAGGTTGGCATTCGCGTCTCCATTGAGGGACTTGAACAGACCAACAATGAAATTCGAGGGCTACCGGACGGCTTCAATCGTGGCTACAGCACCTTAAAGAAGCTTGTTGAGATGAAGCATCCTGATGTGGGCTTTGGCATGACGGTACAGGACCGCAATGCTCCAGACCTGGTTCCGCTTTACAAGCTCTCCAACGAGCTTGGGATGGAGTTCGCCACGGCCTCCCTCCATAACAGCTTCTACTTCGTGGAGGCAAAGAACATCATTCATGACCGCCCGATGGTGGCGAAGAATTTCGAGGACCTCATCAATGAGCTTCTAAGGTCTAACGAGCCCAAGAAGTGGTTTCGTGCATACTTCAACCATGGCCTCATCAACTATATTTACGGGCAACCGAGGTTGCTGCCATGTGATATGGCCTTTGATACGTTCTTTATCGATCCCTATGGGGACGTAATGCCTTGTAATGGGACCAAGGACAAGGAGGTCATGGGCAACCTCAATGTTCAGTCTTGGGATGAACTCTGGAGTTCCGAGCAGGCGGAGGCGGTACGTGCAAAGGTGCGCCACTGTGACCGAAACTGCTGGATGATCGGCTCCGTGTCGCCGGCCATGCATAAGTATATATGGAAGCCTGCGGCGTGGGTGGTTTCGCATAAGGCAAAGGCTTTCTTCAGTAGTCATCCCTACGACATGCATGAGCTGCCTATCGTGCGCGACTATGAGAATGGTAAAGTCACCAAGGAGCAGCTGGATGCGCTTTCCACCTGTGACATGACTGCAAAAGTCAATGACGGTCTCAGTGCAGCAAGCAAGGCTGAGGCTCATGTGTTCGAGACCAGCGAGGTTATCGACCACATGGAGATGGCAGTCAATAACGCCGAGACCGAGAGGCGCGCCGGCAAGTCTGGGGGGAAGTAGGATGCGGGTTCTGCTCCTCGGAGACATACATATGAACAATGGACCGTCCAATGTGCATCGAATGCTCGTCGCACATTGGCCTCAGGAAGACTCGATTGATTATGTTAGGAACCAGAGCAAGGCGGGATTCATCTGTGAAGGGCTTGCAAAAGGTATCCATGCAGATGTTGTCCTGTCTATGTGTATGAACACTGCACAAATACTGACCCATCGAATGTTGCACACGATAGGCAAAACCATCGTGTGCTTTAACCACGGATATGTGCCTTTTGAAAATAGAATGAATGATCTCGGCCATACAGAAAGATGGCTGGAATGGTACCGGTCGTCATTAAGGCAGGCTGAGTTGGTTGTAGCAAACTCAAAATCGCATGAAGATTTTGTGCTCAGCTATCAGCCGGAGTTAAAGGGCAAAACTACGAATATCCTCTTGGGCGTCGACCACTTTAAACAGATGGAGCGTTCTGCAAGAACTGATTCTGAGACGGTGATTGCGGTTGCTGGTGGTAACCGACTCATCAAAGGTAATGACGTGGTCCTTGAGGCCTGCAGAATTCTAAGAAGTCGTGGCACCAATGCCTTCTTAGATGTGTACGGCTCGATTTACGAGATTGATGATCCTAGGTGTACTGCCATCAAGACTCTACCGAGGAGTTTGGGCCGTGTCATGGGACAAGTCGACCATCGTAAATTTTTGGAAGGCCTCAATCGGAGTAGTCTCTTCGTGATGGACTCGCGACACGAGTCATTCGGGCTGAGCGCTCTTGATGCCCTGAGGGCCGGCTGCTCTGTGCTCATCTCAAGGGGGTGTGGCGTGCTCGAGGCACTCAACCCGAATGACTCTGACATCATTGAGGACTGTGAGGACGCCGAAGAGGTTGCCGATAAGATGGCCTATCTGTTGGAACACCCCAATGCCAAGAGGCTCTATGAGTCCATCAACTTCGATGAGATGAGCTGGGACACGCAGGTGGGCAAACTCCGAGACTTATGTGTAGCAGCTGCCGTACAGAGAGGCGGTACTCGATGAGCCATGACCTCGCAATTGTAGTTCTCGTCTACAATTCCGCTGGCGACGCTCGTGCCTGTGTGGACAGGTTGGTTTCTTTTGACAGAGACTGGCATGTGGTGGTCGTAGACAACTGCTCGCCCGACGGGTCATTTGAGGTCTTATCACGAGCCTATACTGGCATTCCTAATGTGGACGTAATCCAGACCGGCGAGAATCGGGGATACAGCGCTGGGAATAACTTTGGTATCCGTTACGCCATGCGTGTGTACGGCGTGGATACTGTCTCGATTATGAATCCAGATGTTCTCATGCCGAATGCGTCCGTTTTAGATTGTCTACTGCGGCTCCTATGGCTCTACGACGACTGTCTTGTCGTGGGCGGGCAACCTGTGAACCACCTAGAAGGTGACGAGGCATGCCCTTCCAGCTGGAGTTTGCCTACTGGCAGAGAGGTCGTTCTTAACCACTGTCTGCTCCATCGTTCGGTGCGATGCGATGCCATCAAGGTCACATATGGGGTCAGCCAGGTTGACTGCATAGTCGGCTGCTTCTTCGTGGCCAAGGCACAGCAGCTAGCCGGTCTAGGGCTCTTGGACGAGAACGTCTTCCTCTACAATGAGGAGAATATCCTGGGTATGAGGTGCCGCCGTGCGGGCTGGAAGCTGCTCGTGGATAAGGGGCAGGTCTATTACCACAACCACAGAAGCGCTGCTCATAAGAAAACTCTACTGCAGAGGATTGCGACTTCTCGGGATGGGTATTGCTCCAGGCGCTATCTTGTTGCCACGTTCTATTCGACTGCGCTGAGGTTCCCGCTCTGGTGCATGGAGGCGCTCAACGAGGCCATCATCTTCCTCGCTTGGCTGAGACACGACGCTTTCATGAAAAGGGCAGGTGACGAGTCTTGATCACCGTATTTACTCCCACGTACAACAGGGCGTACTCCTTGCCGCGCCTATTCGAGTCGCTTCAACGACAGACGTACCGTGACTTCGAGTGGGTCGTCGTCGACGATGGGTCAACTGATGACACGCGGGAGCTTTGCGAGAGGTTCGCACACGGTGCTACCTTTCCTATGCACTACTACTGGCAGAAGAACTCCGGCAAACACGTCGCCATTAACCTCGGCGCCAACGTCGCAGGGGGAGAGTGGTTCTTTATCCTGGATTCAGACGATTGGCTTCCCAAGAGGGGGCTCGAGGTGAGTGCTGGGTACATTGGGCAAATTGAGGATGACGACCGCTTCGCTGGCGTCGCAGGTCTCAGGGGCACCGACGAGGAAAATATTCTCTGGATTCGTGGGACCTCACCTGACAGCCTCACGTCTGACGGACGTAGGGCCCTTAATCAGGACCATGTTGATGCCACAAGTGCTGAATACCGTTATAAATTGAGAATCCCGGGAGACCGCGCGGAAGTCGTGAGAACTTCGCTCGTGCGCTCTAATCCGTTCCCCGTCTTCAAGGGAGAGCGTTTCATGAGTGAGGGGCTGCTCTGGCAGGCTCTCTCCGACGAGGGCAAACTTTTCCGGTGGTTCAACGCAATAACCTACTGTGGTGACTACCTCGATGATGGTCTTTCCAAGAATGTAGGCTTAGCATACGCCAACAGCCCGAAGGGGACGGCTTATTTCAAGAACCATATGCTCGGATCAAGGATTCCCTTTGCAAGGAAGCCACGCGAGACTGTGAGCTATATCCGCTACGGTCGTGCTGCTGGCGAGGGTATAGGCAACCTGTTTTACGCCTGCAAGAAGAAGTCGCTGTTCCTGCCCGCGCTACCCATCGCGCTGGTACGGCCGGTGAGGATAAATTAGGAGACTGTCTTGGTAACTAGCTTGAATGTGAGGAGGACGACGATGACGAGGGGGAGTCTGCTAAGTCCCGACCCGGCCGTGAGGGCGGCTGACCTGCTCCTGCTTTGCGTGGTCCTAGCCGAGGATGTGTTCGGTCTCATCGATGCGAACGCGATAAACGTTGCAGGTGTGCTCAACATCGACCTTGTATGGCAGGTTCTTCTACTCGGCGTTTCCATTGTCTTGTATCACAGGAGCAGGCGTCTGCCCTCGACGAAGACGAGTGCAGTGCAGGGAATTCTGTTTGGAACGCTCATCGTCATGTGTTTTGTGGCAGCATGGCGCTGCAATGTGCTGACGGGGCAGCCCTTCGTTCGTGGCATTCTGCCGCAACGCGGATTCATTGTCTGTATCCTTGCGGCAATTCTCCTCAGAAGACCGTTTAAGGCTGGGATGGTAGATGGTAGGAGGCTTCTTCGGGATCTCGTGGTACTTGGTTGCATAGCTTCTGTCTTGTATCTCCTCCAAGTCGTAGCCGGCTCCTCAGTCTCCTTCGTGCATGCAGCCTCGAACGAGCGTTACGGAGGCATCCGTCTCTACATTAACGGCGGTCTCTCCACCGTCTCGGGGATTGTCGGGTTCTGGCTATGCTTGCGTGATGGCGATTGGCGTGACATTGTTCCGACTGCACTTGCCCTCGCCGTCATCCTCTTTGTGAGCAAAGGTCGGCTCCAGCTCATTACGTATCTTGCCACGTTGTTCGGTCTTCTTCTTTTTTCAAAGGGGTTGGCGAGGGCCAAGGTTCTTGTACTTTGCTTTGGATTTCTCGCAATTATCCTCTTTGCGCAGACCGAAATGTTCAGCCAGGTAGTCGACAGCTTCATTAATGGACGAGTTGGAGGTAGCGAAGACACTTCCTCTATTCGTAAGGCAGGGCGCGAGTACTACGATTTCGTACTCGACTCGACGGATTCTACCATGGTTGGGGCGGGATATCCATCTACGCTCTATCCACCTGCTGCATCCATGGCGGGCTTTGACTATGGCTACTACCTCGTTGACAACGGCATTTTCGGCTTCCGTTACGTGTACGGAGGACTTGGTGTATCGCTTGTTGTCGCTTGTTTCATCAGTACCGTCTGGCGCTCTTGCAAGAACAGGACAGGGCACCTGCGGGACGTCCTTCTCGCGTTCCTGCTGTTTCTCGCACTGCCGGCGGTTAATCTGACATGGTGGTGGAATATCTCGGACTGGCAGATTCTGACTGCCATCTTTGTTGCTCTCGCCTGGCATCTTTCGGGTTCCTGGTGTGAGGGCTTCCGAGGTGGTGCCCGTGCGTAGGAAGTTCGACCTCAACGCCCCCTCGACTTCGATTAAGACGGCGTCCGTGGCACAGCTGGGCTCGAAGGTCATCAACGTCGTTGTGCAGCTCGTCATCACCATGGTGCTGGCAAGGCTGCTAACGCCCGCCGAGTACGGAACGGTAGCGGTCCTGTCTGCGTTCTCCGGGATATTCTCAATACTTGCAGATGCTGGAATTGCAACCGCCATCGTGCAGTCGCAAGATCTCGAGAATGCCGACTATGGTAGGCTTTTCTTCCTGAGTTTGGTTATTGGTATCGTTCTTACTGTCGGTTTCTGCGTCCTATCGGTGGGTGTGGCCTGGTTCTACGGTGATTCCATTTACATCCCGCTTGGTTGTCTTATGAGCCTTGCCATGCTATTCAACTCGCTCAATATGGTGCCGAACGGCATGATTATAAAGGAGAGAAAGTACAGCCTCATTGCTGTGAGACTTGTCGTGTGCACGATCTTTGTCGGCGCCGTCGCGATACTACTTGCCTTCCTTGGCTTCGGCTGCTACGCCATCGTGATGAATACGGTGCTTACATCTCTCTTCGTCCTTCTCTGGAACCTCGCAGGGACCCACCTCAGGATGAGTGTGGGCGATGTCCGTGGTGTGGTTCGCAAGGTGGGCAGCTTCTCTGCCTTCAACCTCGGATCAAGCCTCATAGGTTGGTTCGCAAACAACGCCGATTCCCTCATTGTCGGTAAGTTGTTCGGCGCGGAGGAGCTCGGTTACTATAACAAGGCATACAATCTCTATGCCTATCCGCTCAATATCTTGACGACACCCATCACGAGCACACTGCTCCCGTTTCTGGCGCCGCTGCAGGACGATAAGGACGCGCTGTATTGTAAGTTCGTGAGCATCTTTCGCCGTATCTCATTCCTGAGCGCTCTCTGTACCGCTTGGATGAACGTGTGCGCGGTCGAGGTTATTACCATTCTTTACGGAGAGACATGGGCGTCAGCGATACCACTCCTAACGATTCTCTCTTTTGCGGTCTACTCGCGTGGGATTAACGGATCATTCGCTGCCCTTCTCACGGCGAAAGGTAGGTCCGACCTTCTCATGCTGAGCACTGGCGTGAACACTGCCGTGACGGTTCTGATGATAGTCTTGGGTGGGGCTTTGGGCTCAGCTGAGTCCCTTGCTACCTGTGTGGCAATCGCATACAACCTCGAGATAATTATGCCGGTTCTGCTTTGCGCAAGGAAATGCTTGGACATGGGATTCTGGAGATTCTTTTCTAGGCTCGTTCCCGATACGATTGCGATCGTCGCTGTCATTGCGCTTGCCAGCCTTGTGCCCTGGGATATCCGGAATGTTTTTCTCTCCGCCATCATGAAAACAATTTACGTTGGAGGCGCTATGGTAGGAATCAGGGTTGCTTTGGGCGAGCTTCTCTGGCATGAGGGCATATCGACAATACTCCCGAGATGAGAGCTTGAACTACGAGGATGATGTTGAATGATGGTGCAAGGTGGCCAAATTGAGGAAGAGCACCTTGGATGGCATAGCCTGACGCCCCGGTATACGCGTAAGGAGCATTTCATTATCGTTGATTCCGAGATTGCACCTCTGAAGGCTATGGTTGGTTATGGTTGGTGTTGTCTGAAAAAAAGTGATTCTATGCCTTGGGTGCAAGGACTTTGATTTGGTGCCGGGGATAGTAATTGCGCCTTCCTGAGGATTGTACACGCGAGGTGTAGCGAGGGAGTCTTCGAGAGACGTGTGTCACTTGCGATAGAGACATCGGCACGCTCGTGGGGACGGAAGACCGCCTTGAGCTGACGGAATCCATGCTTTCCGCGTCGATGTGCGTCTGGGCGAATGGAGCAAAGGAATCCACGGTTGCTCCACGGTGTGAGTACACCTGGGATGTTGTGGCAAAAATCATCACAGCGGTAATCAAGTATGACGTGGCTGACATAGTGCCTTAGCACGTTCGGTGTGAGATGCAGGAAGGGAAGGAGCGTGGGATGCGGAAACAGTTGCTAGCATTTGTTAATGGGAGCCCAAATGAAGCGAGTACGTGGTCCAACGTGCCGTTCATGTTCCTTACTGCGCTTAGGAGGGTAAAGCCAGACATCGATGTGCTCACTTGCGATATCAGGCTAGAGGACTCCTCGCTCATCATTTCGCTTCTGAGCAGGCTCTGGAACCACTTGCTGACCCCGAGGCTGGGACCGCTCTACACTTTCGACAGAACGGATTTCTACCATTCTCTGGTACGCCGGAGAATGTGTGCCGCCGAGCAAGATCTCTCGGGAGGAGGTGCTCTACTAACGTTTGACTTCAGCAATCCCGCACCGATGATGGATGGCTATAAAGTGTGTCTACTGTGCGATTGGACCATCGATTACGAGATACGCGAACATCAGCGCAGACGGCCAACCAGGTGGGAAGATGACCTCATTCGCCGCCAGAAGGATTTGATTTCTGAAGTCGATGAGGTTACTGTGCTCTTCCCCTATTCTGCCCGTCTCATTCGGGAGGCCTGCGAGGATGCAAACGTGAGCTACCTCGGGCTACCTGCCAATCTGCCGGAGGGGGTTAGTCCGAACTTTAGCAGGGGAGACTCGAACAGAATTGTCTTCGTTGGCAAGCCAGCGTACGAGGGGAGTCTCCGAACGATCTCTCATGGTCTCACTCTCTACAACCAAACGCATCCCCAACGAAGGCTTCGGCCCGACGTGATTGGGATGGATGGATGCGATGGGGTGGATGACTCATGTGTGAGTTTCCTCGGGTATCTCCGTAAGAATGTGGACGAGGAGTGCAGTCTATATTATTCGACTGTGAGAAATGCGCTAGCCCTAGTTTCAATCTCCGAAGTCTGGGTCGGTGCCTCGTCAGTCGTTGAGACCATGGCATTGGGTACACCGGTTGTGATTTCGCCAAACCGTGAGCTTAGCGAGATGCTGCCATGCACTGGATGGGGCTATTGGTGCCCTGCTAATCCGTTTGACTTTAATCGGTGTCTAGAATCCCTTACCTCTCTTTCGTCGGACGATCTTGAAAGAATGTGCCGCAAGTCGTATGAGGTGGCAGAGGGGTGTAGTTGGGATGCTTTTATCAGCAAATGGTGCAATGTCGTCGGACTATAGAAATGAGTTTCTGAGGGTGTCTTAGATGCGTCTTAATAGGGAAAATAATCGCCGAGTTATGTCTCTCGAGACTTCCAAGGTCTCATCCCAGCGCAACTCGTCTATTGAACTTCTGCGAATCATCTCCATGTTCATTATACTTGCGCACCACTTCGCCGTACACAACTCCTACGACTACACCCAGATGGCAGTGGGACTTACACGGTTCCTCATTCAGGCCTTTCTCGAGAGTGGCGGTAAGGTTGGCGTTGTTATCTTCTTTACAATCTCGGCATGGTTCCTGTGCGAGCAAAGGCAGACCGTACGGGGATGCTTTCGACGCGTGTGGTTTCTCGAGAAGGAGGTCCTTTTCTATAGTATCCTTATGGCAGCCATTTGTCTTGCTATGGGGTTGGTCGGCCCGAGGCTTGCCGTGAGGAGCCTATTTCCCCTTACCCTTGAAGTTTGGTGGTATCCGACTGCCTACGCCACCTTCCTACTCTTCCTTCCCTTTCTCGAAAGGGGTCTAATAGCAGTTGGGCGCACGTCACACCTTGCTCTATGCGGCATCCTTCTCTTCCTCTATGGAATTCTGTCATTTCTCCCGGATGCGCAAATGGTCAGTGGTGTCTATGGCTTGGTCTACCTCTTCGTTCTGATTTCTGCATATCGATGGTATCTGGAGGACTCCCATCCTCTGACGCCTATTCCCATGATTGTTGCGGGAACCGGGATGATTATCGCCTACGCGGCTTTTGCGCTGATCGCATTCCAGTTCCGCGGGACCCAGATTGGCATACCGCAGGGGGATGTACTCACCCGCGAGATGAGACTCCCCGCCGTGCTCATAGGGATTGGTCTCTTCCTGCTTTTCAAGCGAAGGGACTTTCGGAGTAGAATTGTGAACATATGTGCAAGTGGTGCATTCTCGGTTTACCTCATCACAGACTATCCTGCAATTCAAAAAGTCATTTGGAGTGGGCCAATGGACTTGCGGGCGATAGGTGACATGGTTGCAGGTCCGGCTTGGGCTTTCAGTGTTTTGTTGGTGATCTACGTGGCGTGCACTGCATTCGATCTTCTAAGGAGTCGTATTTTTCGGTTTACTGTCGACCGAATTTGGGACAAACTGTTCCAAATACTGTGGGCCAAGATCTGCGGGATATTCCAAAAGATTTTTGTTCGCTTAGGATGATGAAGGCGCGGAGGCCAGAACGACATCTCTGGGTGTTTGAATTATCGCTCTCTGCTATTGAGGTTAAATTCCAAATATTCGGCATGCTACCTTTAATATCAATTCGTCGTCCGATTGACCTCATTCGACCCATTCGGTTTCTCGAAAGTGCTCTTCCAATTGAGATCACTTTTGACGTCTAATATTTGTTTGATTGCACGTAATTGGTATTTCTCAAAAGGGGCTAGCACGCGAATGAACACAGACGCGCCTTCGATAGGCAGCCAGGGCAGACGTATTGAGTCGTTAACCGGTGCTAGGTTTCTAGCAATCATGGTTATTGTTTTTAGCCATTTTGAGTTTCTGAAGGAATATGGTACTTTTGGGCAGACTTATTGGAACTGGTGGCATAACCCAACAATGGGTGTAGATTTCTTCTTTATGTTGTCCGGTTTCGGCATGATGCTAAGTAGTATCAGCAGAGACCCTTCAGGAACTAGACCAGTCGGTGGGCTGCGTGAATCTTTGAAGTTTGGTGTTTGTCATGTGAAGAAAATCTATCCGATTTACTTCACAATGTTGTTGGTTGGAATACCGTACGAGCTACTCTCTGGATTGCTTGGAGCCGTCAGCAATGTGTCCAAGGAGATTGGAAGGTGCTTCATCTGCTTCCTGTTGGATTTGACACTCATGCAAGCGGCTACCGGGCGGATGGCAATCAGTCATTCTCTGAACGGTGTCAGTTGGTTTCTTTCATCAATATTCTGTATCTATTTGGTAAGCCCGTTCATCATGCAATGGCTCAAACGTCATGTAAAGACAATACGAGTGGGAATGATTAGTCTGGCGCTCTGCATCATGCTTGCGTTTCTGCTAGCTATTCTTTTTTCAGATATTGATAATAAAGTATGGTTATTCGATGATCTTTGCTATGGCTCTCCTTACCGTAGAGTTTTCTATGTAGTGTCAGGAATGTTGTTGGCGCAGATTTATTCTATACAACGGCATGAACAGCACGAACAATTTCATCGTGTATCTGTGTTTTTTTCCTCCGGCGCTTTTGAATACATCTCCATAGCAATTTCAATGATTTGGTTCTTCTGGAGAAATTTGGTCTCTGATACATATTATATCTACATTATTGACATGACTGTAGTTGCATGCGATTTATTCTCAATGGCCATATGTAAAGGAAAAATATCGCTTTTTCTCGAAAAGAAGCCAATGGTATATCTTGGTAATCTATCTATGTACATCTTCATTACGCATTATCTGATTAGATTTTATGTGGATTTTTTTGTAAAAGTGACTGGGATAGGATCACTTCCAATTGCTATTGGTGAAGTAGCTCTCATCTTGTTTCTGACGTTTTTCATTGCAGCATGGCTGAAAAAGAAGAGTGGAAAACTTGCATACTTTTACTATTTTACAAGCATTGTCCGAAATATTAGAACACTATGGAGCTCTTGGTAGTCTCTGTGGGTAGGGGTCCTCTTAGGTTGACTCGTTATTACTGGGCTTTTCCAGGCTACTCGGAAACTGGGGCTTGCGTTTCGAGTGTTTCAATATCAGCATCGCCACGAGGTTGCGTGCGTTGCGGAAGGGTAGTGTTGGAAAAGTTGGTGTAGAGGCCTCCCCGTAGGTTCTCGGCCATCACCTTGAATCGTCAATCTGCGCCCATCCTACGCCGCCTCCATCTCGTCCGCAGGCTCGAGGCTGGCGTCGACCGACCTCTTCGCCACCAGGCGCCACTCGCTTGTGTTTGATAACCTCTGAGTTGCGGATTTGAGCGTCGGGCACTTTCGGGTCTGAGCAAGAAAAACTTTCGGATGTATTCGCTAATGTAGGAGTCGACGGAACGCTCAGCAGGTTTTCGACACTTCGCTCATGGGCATGCTGACCACCCCGCAAGGGGCAGGCTTTGTCGTGCATCGGTTGCGACAAGGGAGGCCCAGGAGGAATGACCGGCATGGACAGAGTCGATTCCATGCGAAGGAAGTACTGTGTTATGTCAATAGTTCTTGAGCGAATATCGCATCGGGATTTGAGCGGATTTCTCACTTGACTTGGGCGGGCCCTGCGCAATTCTCGCGGGGCCCGCCCTCCGCCGCTTCGGGCGCGGCCGCCGGACCGCCTACTCCGCGCCGCCCCCGTCCGGGGACATCAGCGCGTGCCTCACGCGGTAGGACTCGCCCCTGAACTGGAGGAGCCTGCCGTGGTGGACGACGCGGTCGATCACGGCCGCGGCCATCTGGTCGTCGCCGAAGACGGACCCCCACCTCGAGAACTCCAGGTTGGTCGTGAAGACGACGGACTGCGTCTCGTAGGCCTGCGAGACCACCTGGAAGAGCAGCCTGGCCCCGTCGACGGATCGCGTGCCGAATGTTGGTGTAAGGGGCCGCTTCCCTGGCCGTAGAAAGCAGGAAGCGGTTATCGCCTAGAATCTTAATTGCTGAAGTTAGGATTCGTGGAAAGGCAATAACCGCATATGGATAAGATACACGAGATTGCGGGCGACGGCGCCCTGATGCCGAGATTCGACGACGGCATGGTGAACATGACGGAGCTGATCAGGGTGATGGCCGAGTCGCTCGTCAACGAGATCATGGACGCCCAGGCCGACGAGGCGTGCGAGAGCGGCAACCAGCGCAACGGCTACCGCGAGCGCAGACTCGTCACCAGCGTGGGCACCATCAACCTCAGAATCCCGAAGCTGCGCGCCGGCAGTTACTTTCCCGAGGACCTCATCGAGCGGTACTCGCGCGTGGACCGCGCGGTCATCGCCGCGGTCTCCGAGATGGTGACAAACGGCGTGTCCACCAGGAAGGTGAAGCGCGTGGCGCAGTCCATGGGCATAGACCGCATGAGCGCCAGCCAGGTGTCGAGGATATGCTCGTCGCTGGACGAGTCGGTCGCCGACCTGCGGGGACGCGACCTGTCAGACGTCAGCTACCCCTACATCTGGCTCGACGCCACCTACATCAAGTGCAGGGACGCCGGCCGCGTGCAGTCCACCGCGCTCGTGACCGCCATCGGCGCCGGCTCGGGCGGCTACAGGCGCCTGCTCGGCCTCGACGCCATCGACACAGAGTCCTACGACGGCTGGAGGGCGTTCCTCCTCTCGCTGCGGGCGCGCGGGGTCGATGGCGTCATCTGCGTCACCAGCGATGCGCACGAGGGCCTCAAGCGCGCGATCCAGGAGGTCTTCCCCGGCGCCGCCTGGCAGAGATGCATCGTGCACCTGATGCGCAACGCCGCCGGCAACGCGCCGACCAGGCAGAAGAGGGGCGCCGTGCTCGGCATCCTGAAGGCCGTGTTCGCCGAGCGCGACCCCGAGCTCGTGCGCGAGCTCTACCAGCTCGCCATCGAGCAGATCGAGGGGTTCTGCCCCAAGGCGGCTGAGGTGCTCGAGGAGGCCGAGGCCGACGCGCTGGCGTACCTCGACTTCCCCTACGAGCACCACGTCAGGCGGCGCACCAACAACGTTCAGGAGCGCGCCAACCGCGAGCTCAAGCGCCGCAGCCGCGTCGTCCAGGTGTTCCCGAGCAGGAAGTCGCTCATCAGGATGATGGGAGCGGTGTTCTCCGAGATGGACGAGGACTGGGCGGGCCGCCGCTGGTTCAACGACGACTCCATCGGCAGGGCCGTGGAGGGCGCCAAGGTGAACGCGCCCGCGCCCGCCTACGAGGGCACCGCCGCCGAGCATGCGGCCAGGATAATTGCGCTCGTGGTGGCCGACAACCCGATTCCCGGCAGGAAGGCGGCGTAGCATGCGCTAGAATGACGGCATTCTAGGTGATTCTCGGCTCCTCGGGCAGCTTGCGGCTACCCTCGAAAACCGAGCTCTACACCAACATTCGGGACACTACCCGTCGACGTCGAGCGGGAGGAACCCGAGCTCGTCGACGACCAGCAGCTCGGCACGGCCGACCTGGGCGAGCTCGCGGTCGAGCCTGCCCTCGTCGCGGGCCCGGCGCAGCCTGCCGACGAGCGAGGAGGCGGTGAAGAAGCGCGCGGGCCGCGCCGACTGGCACGCCAGCACGCAGAGCGCCTCGGCCATGTGGGTCTTGCCCGTGCCGACGTCGCCCATGAGCACGAGGTCCTCGCGGCCGCCCAGGAACGACAGCGAGAGCAGGTCGTCCCTGCCGAAGCCGTCCGGCCAGGACACGCACGACCAGTCGTAGCCCTCGAAGGTCTTGGCCTGCGGCAGGGCGCACCTCCTCAGGAGCTGCGCCCTCTTCGAGGCGTCCCTGCTCGCGCCCTCGGCCTCGAGGTAGCCGAGGAGGTACTCGACCTGCCTGGGCGTGCCCCTCCTGGCCCACTCCGCGAGCACGGACTTCGTGAGCGAGCACCTCTTGCCGGCCTCCACGACCGCGTCCGCCACGCTCGCGCTACTCTGCATCCCGCGCCGCCTCCCCGAGGAAGCCGTCGTAGACGGCGAGGTCGGCCTGCCCCGGCTCGGGGCCGCCCGCGGCCACGCGCCTCGCGAGCGCGTCGCAGGACGCGTCGTCCGGGACCCTGCCGCCCGCGAAGATCTTCGCGGGCGCCTCGCAGGCGGCGCCGAAGCCGGAGTGCTCGGACGCCCTCCCTATCGCCCTGAGGGCCTTCCTCCTCCCGGCCTTGTCGCAGCGGTCGAGCTCTCCCACGAGCGCCCCGGGCATGTCGCGCCTGATGGTCGACTCCCCGAAGGCCCTCGGCCTCGCCACCAGCGCCGGGATCAGCGACGCCGGGTTCCTCACGGTCTCGCCCTCACCGAAGCTGCGCGCGAGCGTGGCGACGCGCCTGCCCCGGTCTGTATTCCGTAACATCTAAATCGACAAAAACGGCAGCATAAAGTCGACACTTCCCGCAAGGGGCATGCTGACCAGATCGCAGGGCTATCTTGGTGGTGCTTCGTATCTAC
>NZ_JBQKDE010000021.1:0-31187 GCF_052121995.1 Collinsella sp. LCP19S3_A7
GGATGACGCGGAAACGGCCCCTCCCGGGGCCGTTTCAGTTCCAGATCGTTGTTTTCGCCCGCTGAGCTGGGCCTATGCCGGAATCTCTCCCACAGAAACCACCGAAGAGCCAAGTTTTTTGTGGACGACGGATTTTCCGGCGTGAGTTTTGAGCGCGAGGGGCTGCAAGCGATGTTGCAGGAAGTGGAAGCCGGACGAGTGGCGACGGTCATTACCAAAGACCTTTCCCGTCTTGGCAGAAACTATCTGAAAACGGGCGAACTCATAGAGATTGTATTTCCCGAAAACGGAGTACGCTATATCGCGATCAACGACGGAGTTGACACAGCGCGGGAGGATAACGAGTTTACCCCCTTGCGGAACTGGTTTAACGAGTTTTACGCCCGCGACACAAGCAAGAAAATCCGCGCAGTTAAACAGGCACAGGCGCAAAAAGGCGAGCGCGTCAACGGGGAATATCCATACGGCTATATCCCAGACCCGAACAACCGCCACCACCTTATACCCGACCCGGAAACCGCGCCGATTGTCAAACAGGTTTTCGCTATGTTTGTTAGCGGCGTGCGTATGTGCGAAATCCAAAAATGGCTTGCGGAAAACAAAGTCTTGACGATTGGAGCGTTGCGCTATCAGCGTACAGGACAGGCGCGGTATCAGCGGGCAATTAGATGTAAAAAGTATCGCTATCTAACCCCAGCAAAAGAGCCATCAGTCACTTTGTCCCGTCCGCGTTTTAGCTTGGTTGAGCTTTATTGGCCCGAAGCCATGCCCATGCCGTAGCCGATGATGAGACCATGCATCTCGGCGTAATAGGAATCAAGGCCGTTGCAGGGCATGATGATAGTCTTGGAGCCTGGCCAGTGCTCCACAATGCGGTCGGCAAGCGCCTGGGCTCCAGCTTCGTTCTCAACGTGATCGATGATGACCTCGCCGCCCGTGAAACCCTCGGCCTCCATGGTGTCGACAATCTTAGTGAGCATCTTCTTTTCGCCACGCGTATGCCCAACGAGTTCAATTTCGCCCGCTTCGCTCGCCGTGCCCAAAATGCGGATGTTGAGCTTGTTGGCAATAACACCGGCCGCCTTGGGGATACGTCCGGCCTTCGCAAGGTTTTCGTAATTGCATAAACTAAAGAGGATCTTGCTGTTCTGCTCCAAGTTATCGAAGTAGGCGCAGGCTTCCTCAAAGGAGGCATCCGGTTTACTTGCAAGATAGCGATCAAACAGTAAGAAGATCAGGTCCATCTTGCCGCCTGCTGCGCGCGAATTAACCAGGTGAATCTTACGATTGGGCTCTTCGGCAAGCACCATGTCACGCGCAGTGGCCGCGGCATTGTAGCTTCCCGAGACGCCCTCGGAGATGGGCATGCAGATCGTCTTGTCGGCGAGCTTAAAGAGCTCAGCCCACTCCCCTACGCTTGGGCAGGAGCTCGATGATGCGCTGGATTCCGATTGAATGGCAACATTAAGCTCGTGAACATCGAGCGAGAGATCGTCGACAAATTCACGCTCCCCCACTCGGATCTTAAGGGGTGCAAATGCAAAGGTGGTATGAGGTGCGGTTGGTTGCCAATCGCGAAGATTGCAGCTCGAATCTGAGATGAGTGCCCAGCTCATTGAGGGTCCTTTCTAGTTGTTCCTCAACAATTATAGCTATCTTTTGGATAGATGCTGCGCATATCTAGTATTCAAAACTAGATTGTAGTTTACACACAAAATGGGCGGTCGAGATAAAACAATGGACCTCGCTCCCAAAGGATACGAGGTCCACTTTCGTTAGCTGAGTTAAAAACACTTAATAGCGAACGAAAATATAATTGTTGTTCATGCCAGCGGCAACGGAGCTGATGATAACGCCCGTGCTGTAGTCGGAAGCATGGATCATCTGGCCGTTACCAATGTAGATGCCGGTGTGGTAAGAGTTAACAACGACGTCGCCCGGCTGAGGATCAGAAACACGGGGCCAACCCATGAAGGTGCCGGTAGTGCCCAGGCGGCAGTAGCGGCCGGTGAGGCAGTAGCTTACAAAGCCGGAGCAGTCAAAGCTGTTCGGGCCAATACCGCCCCAGGAATAAGCGCAACCAAGCTTGCTATAAGCGCGAGAGACAACGCTGCCGCCGTCAACGGACTGGCTCGGCGCGGAAGGGGCCGGTGCCGGGGCGGGCGTCGAGGGCTGCGGCGTGGGAGCAGGAGCGGGCGCGGGCGCAGGCGTGTTGCCGCCGCCGTTGTTGGTCGTACCGCCACCATTGTTGGTGTTCTCGGTCGTACCGGCGGTGTCGTTGCTCACCGTGGCCTTTTCGGCGGTGCTGGCATTTATGCCAGCCTGCAGCGCGGCGTTCGCCTCGGCCTCGGCAGCAAGCTCGGCCTGCAGCTGTGAATCCAGGGAGTTCACGACACTCTGGGCCTCAGCCTGCTGGGCGTTGAGTTCGTCGACCTTCTTCTGCGTCGCGGCGACGTTCTTCTCCTGCTCGGCCTGCTTATCGGTGAGCTGCTGCTTAAGGTCCTTGACCTCCTGAATGGTCTGGGCCTGCTTGTCGGAGACCTTGCCGTAGTAGAACAAACGGTTGAGCATATCGCCCAGATCGTCGACGCCCGTCAGAACCTGAAGGAGACTCAAACCGCCGGTCTTGTACTCACCGGCAACGTAGCTCGAAAGCTTTGCCTGGCCCTCGGCAATCTCTTGCTGCTTTTGCGTGATCTCGCCTGCAGTCTGATCAAGCTCCTGCGTCTGTGCGGAGAGTTCTTCATGAATTTGCTGGGTTTGCGTACCGATCTGCTCGAGTTTGGTACGAGCGGCGGCAAGATCGGACGCGGTATCGGCATAGGCAGGAGCCGCGAGGCCCAAGCCCAAAACACAAGCGAGGGTTGCCGTAGCTGCGCAGCGTGCCATGTTTTTGTGCGTGTTTGCTGTGCGCATGGAGCTTCCTTTCCAGTATCTAAGGGTAGCGGCTAGTCCACCGTTACCAGGCTAAAGAGCTCAACGTCCTCGTTAGAAGGCGTGAGCTTCTTGCGCGGGTTGAGAAACGCAAGCTCAAGGATACAACCATAACCTACGAGCTTTGCGCCCATATCTCGCACCAGTTTACCTGTTGCCTCGACGGTTCCGCCCGTCGCGACCAAGTCGTCCAGAATCAACACGGTATCTTTAGAGCTGATGGCATCGACGTGAATCTCAATCGAATCGGTTCCATACTCGAGCTCGTATTCCTGGCTAACGGTCTTACGTGGCAGTTTTCCCGGTTTACGTGCAGGAACAAAGCCCGCGCCGAGTGCCACGGCAACAGGCACGCCTACCATAAAACCGCGAGCCTCGGGTCCTACAACCTTAGTGATGCCCATACCGGAGAAATGCTCCGCTAGCGCGTCGACCATGGCTTTAAGTGCTTCGGGATTGCTAAAGAGCGGCGTGATGTCCTTAAAGACGACTCCGGGCTCGGGATAGTCGGGGATGTCGACGATGTGAGATTCGAAGTCGTACATGGTGTGACCTTTCATGGGAGGCTGGTTTGTAGAAGCATTTATTTGTCCGCGCTGGCGGTGCCGGTGTGCGAGGGGGCGACAACCTTAAGCGGCTGCACGAGGGATTCCTCGCGCACGGGGACCGCGGAGGCAGATGCCTCTTCGCTTTTGGCCTTGGTTGATTCGGAGCGTGCGATCTCCTCATCGAGGGCATCGATATCGGCGTCCTCGACTACGGCGTTGAGTGACTCAAATACGCGGTTCTTGAGCAGCGCAGTATGCACGCCCTCGGTGAGGTCATGTAACTTCTTAAACGCGCGTTCGAGCTTGGCATCGCGTTCGTCATCGGAGGTGTCCATGCCAAGCATACTCACGAGCACTTGCTCGAACATCGAAGACTCGCGGTTGGCGGATGATACGTACTGACGAAGGTTTCGCGGCTCGATATGAAAGCGTGACAGCTCAGAACAGTAGCGGATAATCGGAAAATCGCGTCCGTCGACGAGCTCGCGGTTCTGCGGACTCTTGATAATGCGAATAAGGTCGTTTTCGGCCAAGGAGCGAATAAACGAGATCTCGACGCCCAACATATCCGGAATGGTCTCGATGGGGTGCAGTTTCTGCTTGGTTTCCTTTGGTTCCGTCTTGAGCGGAACGTCGGACAGCAGGCCCACCTCGTAGGCAAGCGTGGAGAGATCTGTAGCGTTTTCCAGACGTTGCTTGATCACGTTGAGCGGCATGTAGCGCGTCTTCTGCAGGTGCAGAATGACCTCTAGACGGTCAACGTCCTCCTTGGAGTATTGGCGATACCCCTTAGGCGTACGATGAGGGGTGATGAGCCCCTCATCTTCTAGAAATCTAATTTTTGAGTTCGAAAGATCGGGGTATGCGCCTCGAAGTAAATTGACGACCTGGCCGATACTCAGATAGTTGCGTTCGGCCATGCCCTACTCACCGGTTTCGATGCGCTCCGGCGTGCTCTCGTGGTAGATGAGCGTGAACGTGCCGATCTGGACGGAAGATCCGTCGTGCAGCGGGGCGGCGTTGACGATAGCGCCGTCAACCCACGTGCCGTTGAGCGAGCCTAAGTCCTCGATGCGAGCAGCCAGACCCTCGCGAATAATGCGTGCGTGGCTACGCGATACGGTCATGTCATTGAGGAAAATGCCGTTTGCCGGATCGCGGCCAATGGTGGTCACATCATCCTCGAGTTCAAAGGCAGCACCGGTCTGCGGCCCCTTGACAATAGACAGAACGGGGGCAGTGATGCGAACGTTCGCCATAAGATCGGGAACGGTAACGTCGCTCGAAGGCACACGGAAGACGCAGGTTGCGTCGGCAGTCTTATCGTTTTGAGGCATATTGTTAACCATGTTGTCCATGACAACCCCTAACTTAACGCGGACATGCCGCAAAGAATGAACTGTACGTAATAATACCCCAATGGCTTAGTCTTCGATTTCGGGGTTAAGAAAGTCGACGTCTTCGTCCTCTGGATGCGCAACAGCCTGTTTAATGGCCGCTCCACCCTTAATGGAATAGATGACAGCGGTGAGCATGGAGAAGATGACGCCGCCATACACAAAGAAGATGCCGAGCGGTACCGAGCTGCCGTTGAGGCCCGGGAAGGCCGTGAACGTGGCGGGCAGCAGATGCCAGCCGTCCACGACGGGAAAGCCCAGCAGCATGAGCGAGAAGCCGGTCATGAGCAGCGCCGTGGCAATCTTGCCGGGAAACACTACGTCGATGGGGCGGCGGTGGTAGTGGCGCACGATGAGCGTGCCGATGCCCAGGTAGATATCGCGACCGATGATGAGCACGCAGACCCAGATGGGAAGCTCGCCGCGAACCACGAGACCTAAAACGCCTGTAAATAGCAGCGCACGGTCGCAGATGGGATCCATAACCTTGCCGAGCCACGAGACCGTTTTAGTCATACGGGCAATCTGACCGTCCATCCAGTCGGTGGAGGCCGCGATGGCATAGATGACAATGGCGACGACACGGTTGTTGTCCGTCACAAACAGGTACAGGAAGACCAGCGTGAGGACCAGGCGCGTGAAGGTAATGAAATTGGAGATCGTGAAAATCTTATTCGACGGGTAATCGGAGGTGCCGATAAGCTCCTTTTTGATCTTCTTTTTGATGCCCACAGGACTCCCCCGCTGGTAAACGACAAAACTCTCGATACTATACCCGTTCTGGCGATGTCTATCCAGCGTAAGCATAGAGAGTCCAGACATGTGGAGGACGCTGCTGGGTGCCACGAGGACTCTCGCGCCGTTGCTTTAACAAAAAACTCTCACAGGAAGTAGCCGCGAGGGCTATGTTGGTAGTTGCAGCTACAGTTATTGTTGAGGGTGAGCAGCGCGTCGCGCACGCCGTAGAGGTAGCCGCTGATGAGCGCCCAGCGCACGCGCTCGTCGAGCACCGGCGCAGAATAGCGATGCATCCCTTTGTACATGGGCACACAAGGGGATACAGCAAAGGCGACCGGAGGTCGCAATGCCCTCCTGGTGAATAGCTACCAAGGTGGGTAAAACCACATCGAACGCCGCTCACGCCAGGGCGGCGTTCACCTTTTGGTTCCACCCGCCAGCACCTCCCCTCTTGATACTGCAAGGGTTTCATTGTGGTGATAGACCGACACCGTTCATCGTTGTTTCGGGCTCGTTCGCAAAGTCGTGAACGCACTCCCCTCTTGTTCAGCGCATAATGGCGCACCGTATGCGGCTGAGCGGCCGCACGCTAAAGGAGAGGTGCCCGCATGGGCATCGAGAGAGAGGATGCAGTATGAACCTGAGGGAAAAGTACGGTGAGTGGGGCCTGATCCTGGGCGCGACCGAGGGCGTCGGCAAGGCGTTCTGCGAGAAGATCGCCGCCGGCGGCATGAATGTCGTCATGGTCGGCCGTCGCGAGGAGAAGCTGAACGTGCTCGCCGGCGAGATCCGTGAGACCTACGGCGTGGAGACCAAGGTCGTGCGCGCCGACTTTAGCCAGCCCGACGCTGCCGAGACCGTCTTCGCCGCGACCGAGGGCCTGGACATGGGCTTCATGAGCTACGTGGCCTGCCTGCACAGCTTCGGCAAGATCCAGGACACTCCCTGGGAGAAGCACGAGGCCATGATCAACGTCAACGTCGTGACCTTCCTCAAGTGCCTCCACCACTACATGCGGATCTTTGCCGCCCAGGACCGCGGCGCCGTGATCAACGTCTCGTCGATGACCGGCATCAGCTCCAGCCCCTGGAACGGCCAGTACGGCGCGGGCAAGGCCTTCATCCTCAAGATGACCGAGGCCGTGGCCTGCGAGTGCGAGGGCACCGGTGTCGACGTCGAGGTCATCACCCTCGGCACCACCCTAACCCCCAGCCTGCTGTCCAACCTCCCCGGCGGCCCGCAGGGCGAGGCCGTCATGAAGATCGCCCTCACCCCCGAGGAGTGCGTCGACGAGGCCTTTGAGAAGCTGGGTAAGGAGCTCTCCGTCATCGCCGGCCAGCGCAACAAGGACTCCGTCCACGACTGGAAGGCCAACCACACCGAGGACGAGTACATCCGCTACATGGGCTCGTTCTACCGCGACTAGCAGCTGCCGCGGCGCGTGCGCGAGGGCGCGTGCGGGTTCGCAGGTAGAGATGCGAGTGCGAGGGTTTCTTTGCGGGGGCGTGCGGATGCGGCGCCCGCAAAGAAACCCTCTTTTCATGGGTGGGCGCGACGGCACCTCGGCGCTCACCGTCTAGGGCGACCTGCCCGGCTCCCCCGCGATCTCCCTGCACGGGACCCTGCGCTCCGGCATCCTCTGGACCGTGTCCCGGTCGTGCCTAGTGGGCCGGCCGATCCGGCCCTCAGGGTATCGGATTCCCGCATTCATCCGTACATGTTCGTGTGAATGCGGGAGGTGTTCGGATGAGGTTGATATTCAAGGTGTAGACCGTTTTCTTGGTACTACTCAAATGCGGCAGGGTTTTTCGAGTTTGTAGATGCTAATATAACCCTGCTCTCGAAAGAGGGCTCAGTCCCGGCTGGTAAACCTGACGTTTGGCGTGGTGTGCGTGACACGCATAGCGGGCATGGCCGCGATAGAATTTTCCATGCGGAGGGGTTCGACCCCACAGCGCCCCGAGGGTTTCGGGGGGCGAACTGGCAGGCAGGGAACCGGGGTGCAGGCTGTCCAGAAGGAGGGGTGTAATGCCTCTTCTTCTTTTTTGCCACATCAATCTTCTGGCTTGATAGGTTTTTCGTGCGTGTGATTGGGTTGCGGAAGGGATTGGCATGAGAGTTGCGGAAATTGCGGAAAGGGTCGGTTGCGATCCTGAGTCTGCGTATTCGAAATTCGCCGACACACGTGAAGGCACACGCTTTCACAACATGCAGTGGCCCACTTTCGTCACTGACGAAAACTATCGCTTGTTTTGCAAGGCGCTGGCAGATTATGCCAACTCAGAGGAAGGCCCCCAAAGCAACGGCCGCCATGAATTGTTCCTGAGCGTGCACGAGCTGTTCGAAAAGGGCAACGAGATCGGCGGCGCCCCAAAAAAGCGCCACTACAACCTGGACAAGTCGTTCATAGGCACGGACGAGGCAAATCTCATGCTGCTCAAAGCGGCGCATAAGGGAATGACCCAGCAAGCGATCGCCGCGTACCTGGGCTGCTCGCGCACGGCGGTGCAAAAGCGCCTGAGCGCCCTGGCAGACGGCGTGCGTTTTGGCGACTCCTTCGTCAAGGCCGAGCCGACAAGCCGCGGCGGCCTGAAGTCGACGGCCCACCCAATCTTTCTGCCGCTGCGACAGCATGAGGTGTACCTGATGCTGTCGGCATTAGGCGAGTTTCGAGCGGAACGGTCAGGCGGGGACCCAGAGCGCGTCGTGGCAGATGATCTCGCGCGCAGAATCTATTACCAGCTGAGCGACTACGCCAAGGGCGGAATCGACAAAGCGTTGGATGAGCGAGGGGTTCGCCTCGCTGGGCTAAGGCCCGACTTCGACTCAAGCGAGGTGTCCGTTTTAGATCGCATTGTCATGTACGAGAAGATGGGCCTCGACCTTAAAGTCGTGCTTGTAAATGGAGATAAGCTCGTCGGCCGCTACGCGCGCCACGCCGATCTTCAGAAATGCGTAAACGCCGCCGAAATAGGCAAAGATGACCGCTGTTTCGTGTTGCGACTCTTGGATGGAACATACTGGGCGGTCTACGATTCTCAAGTAGTGAGCGTAGCAGCCGCACCCGGGGATTAGGTTGCGGCCAAGTCCCTCGTCCGCCCTCCCAGGCGGTACCGCTGCGGCCGATTTCATGTTTGCTTACAGGCGAAACAGCCGCCCTTGCGTTTTTCTAAACGCAACCTCTTCGTGCGCTCGTAAAAAATCGAATCGATAAAAACTGGCAACAACCCTTCTGAACGGGTATCCTTTCGCAGGATGCGCCTCGAACAGCGCTTTCTGCCTGCGCGATTTCGTGCATGGCCGTCCTTTTCGTTCTATTTCTTAAAATGACAATCTCAGGTTTTCACGCCTTTTCGGCTTCAGACTGTATGCTGCAATCAGCTCGAGCGACCGAAGCCCATCACAACACCGAAAGGCGTGAACCATGAAGTACAACGAGAAGCGCAACAACGCCTCAGCCCGTCACCCCGAGACTGCACCCTCGATCATCAACTTCGCGTACGGTAGCAACCTTGATATCCATCAAGTTGAAACCCGCTGCCCCGGCGCGGTGCTGCTGGGCAAAGCGACCCTGAACGGCTATGAACTGGCGTTCGATACCGCCGGATACCTCACCATCACCAAGCGCGAGGGGTCGCATGTGCAAGGCGCGCTGTGGGCGCTCGATAGCTCTCACGTGGCGTCTCTCGACCGCTACGAAGGCATTGCATCTGGTTGTTACCGCAAGGAAACGGTGACCGTTGGGCGCGAAGGCGATGTGGTTCCCGCAACCCTTGAGGCGATGGTCTACATCTCTGAGCGCACCCCGCTGCGCAGGTACACCGAAAAGTACGATTACATCGACCGCGTGGTCGAAGCCGGCCGCGTGATGCAGCTCAATGAGGCAACCTTGGCGCAGATGTCCGACATGCGCGCCGACAGCCTGGACCGCTTGCGCGCGCAAGAAGAGTCGGCGGCGTATGGCGCAGCCAAGATCGACCTCCCCGCTGCACGCGAATACGCCGACTTCGTGTGCGGTGAAGGTCACCAGATCGCCGATTGCACATGCCGTTACACCGGTTACTACGCACGCCGTTCCCCCCGTGGCCTTCAGCAGCATGGACGCATCCTGCGCTCTAAGCGCTACCAGGTGATGGAAGCGAGTGAGGCCACCTTCTGCGGGTCGCACCGCATCTACTTGGCAATCAAGATTCCAGGCGAGTTCGGTTACAAGATTGACGTCCCCGAAGGGTTCCGCGCAGTGCGCAGCAGCGACCCTGCGCTGCAGGCAGACCTTAGTTACTCCCTTACGCTGGATGAGTTCGAAAAGCAGCGCAAGGCCCTGCTGCGCACCCTGCTCGGCTGGTGCAACAGCCTGCCTGAGTTTGACGTGCACAACTTTAATCGTCCCTCTGTCCCGGTGTTCAGCGCGCGCGAACACTCCGCCGACACCCGCGAGTATGCGGAAACCCCGTACTTCGCATATGGCTTTGACATCAGCCATGACCGCATTGCCAAAAAGCTCGAGGGCGGTCACCATGTTTATGCAACCAAGGCGAAGCTCTATGGCTACACGCTGGCGTGCGACGCGAAGGGCCGTCCCACCATCATGCGCATGGAAGGATCGTTTGTGGAAGGCGTGCTGTGGCATGGTCTCACGCGGGGCGAGGTCCAGACGCTGGACAAAGCGAATGGCGTGCAGTACGGCACCTATGCAAAAGCCGGCGTCACGGTGAAGATTGAGGGCGAACCCGCTGCGAGGGAAAAGAACGCATTCGTGTACATCTCTCGGCGAACCCCGCTTTCTGCAGTTACGAAAGACATCGAAGCGTTTGGCGCGATGCGCGACGAAGCCATCGCCCTGAAAATGGAGCGCACCACCGTGGCTCGCATCGACGCAATTCTGCGCGCAAGCGGCTGCCCCTGCGTGCAGCCCGAAGCCCCTGCGGCAGAAATCGCAGCCCTGGGAATCAGGGAGCTCACGCCCGAGCAAACCATGAAGTGCATGCTGTTCGTGTGCCCGAAGTGCTTTAAGCCCTTGGGCGAATGCGAATGCGGCAAGCGCCCTGATCACCTGGTAGCGATCGACCACGAGCTGCAGCCCCACGTGCGCATGCTGAACGATAAGGGTTATGAAACGCAGACCTGTTGTGCCGGGCATGCAGACGAGGGCTGCCACGGTTACCTGAGATTTAGGCGCCGCTTCCGCGCACTAGAGGAGGTATACGGCGGTCAGCTGCCCAACGAGTCTCTTATGGAAGCGCCGCAGCGCATTGGCAGCACGCGCCATGCAGCGCTGAACCTGCCCGGCACCCCCGAAAGCTATGTCGTGTACCTGGACAACAGGGGTTACGACATTCGCTTTGAGCCGCGCCGCGGTGTGAAGCGTGAGCAGTTCGTGCAAGACAAGCCCACTATGTTGAGCGCATTGCTGCAGTGGTGCGAGTCTCTCCCGCAGCGCGAATAGCCTGCAAACCGTCTGAACTGGTAAGAATCGCCAAGCGCGCGGGTCGATGTTCGGATCCTGACCCGCGACTTCCGAGCCCCCTTCTAGTCCCAAGCCCCGATCCTCAAGCCCTCAGCCCTGCCCCTCAATGCGCCCTTGAGCGTGCGCATGCGGCGTCTATGAAGTTCCTCCAGCGCTTCGGGGCGTTCTCGACGATGAAGTCGATGACGGTGGCGAGCTCGCCCTAGTCGAGCCCGCGCCGACGCACTCTCTTGAGGTCGCACGAGAATGACGGCGCGAACGCCGCCCTGAGCCGCACGCTCACGCCGTCGCCTAGGACTTCGCCGGCATGGCCCAGATGGCGGACTCTGGGGCGATTACGCCGCAGGTGCCCGCAGCGATGGCCGGTGGCACCGTAGCGGTGTCGGCTTAATACCCGCGGCGTTAGCTTTTTGGAGCGCAGTGCCTTGTTTCGGCAGGCACGGAAGCCTTCCTCTCGCTGCCGAAAGAAATCGAAAAAGTATCGCGGCCCTTGGGCGGTGTCGGGGTTCCGTGCGAACGTGCGGGGAATTAGTGAAGCAGGGCGGGACAGTTGGCTTGGATGTCGTAGCCGCAGTAGCTAGGCACAGGTAGGTGATTTTCGCGTATGTAGAAAAATTTAGGCTAGATAGACTACAAATGTGGAATCAAAACGAATCAGTGAATTCAACAAATATGGAAAGAAAGTGAAGGGGGGATCCATTAAAACCGAGATTCTACAAAAGTGCAGGTAGAAGGGCGTGTCTTTATTGGCTAAAAAACAGCCGGTGATTCTCCGGTGATTCCCTGATGATTCCTGATAAAAAAAGGTCAGGCACTAGGTGCCTGACCTGCAAACTTCTGGTCGGGACGACTGGATTCGAACCAGCGACCCCTTGACCCCCAGTCAAGTGCGCTACCAAGCTGCGCCACGTCCCGAAGCTTTTGTTTGTTGCTCTGCTCTCGCTCGCAACAGGGAGTATAGTAACCCGAAACTTTGTCCTTGTGCAAGAACTTTTTTACAAATTTTGAAGCAAGTCTAAAATTGTATCTGCGAGCTGGTGTTTTGTTAGTACGGGAAGTTCTTGCGTGCCCGCTGTACTTACTATCCAGGCCTTGTTGGTATCGGTCCCAAAGCCCGAATCGGCGCGCGAGACATCGTTGGCGATAATGGCATCGCAACCCTTGCGCACGAGTTTGCGCTGCGCGTACTCCACGACGTTATCGGTCTCGGCCGCAAAGCCGATCACACGGCGATCGCCCTTTTGGCGTGAGAGCTCGGCCAGGATGTCAACGGTCTCGACGAGCTCAATTCGATCCAGGCGCTCGTTGGCCTTTTTGAGTTTATGGTCCGCCGGGGCCGCAGGCGTGTAGTCGGCGACGGCGGCGGCACAAATGGCCGCGTCGGCCGTCTGGAAGGCGCTCAGCGCAGCCTGGAGCATTTCCGCGGCGGTTTGTACGCGCACGCACGCTACACCGCGGGGAACGTCGAGCGATGTCGGTCCCAGCACAAGCGTGACGGCGGCACCGCGGCGCGCGGCCTCCCCCGCCAGGGCGATGCCCATCTTGCCCGATGAACGGTTGCCTATGAAGCGCACGGGGTCGATCGGCTCGTACGTGGGGCCGGCGGTGATTACGATGCGCTTGCCCACAAGGTCCTGAGGAGCGGGGTCGAGCAGCTTGCAGACGGCCTCGACGATGTCCTCGGGCTCGCTCATGCGTCCCGTGTCCACATCGCCGCAGGCAAGGTAGCCGCTACCCGGACCTACAACGTGGACACCGCGCTCGCGCAGCGTGGTCATGTTGGCCTGCGTGGCCGGCGCCTTCCACATGCCATTGTTCATGGCCGGCGCGACCACGATAGGACGCGGCGTGGCAAGCAGCGTGGTGGAGATGAGGTCATCGGCGATGCCGTTGGCCATCTTGGCGATGATATTGGCCGTCGCGGGCGCCACGACCACCAAGTCGGGCTCCTGCGCCAGCGAGATATGGTGGATGGGGTCGGAGGGGTCGTCGAACAGACCCACAGCGACCGGCTCGCCCGTGAGCGCGCGAAAGGTGAGCGGGCCTACAAACTCGGTGGCATGCTCGCTCATAACGACCTTGACGCGGGCGCCGCGCTTTTGCAGCAGGCGCACGATATTGCACGACTTATAGGCGGCGATCCCGCCGGTAATGCCCAGCAGGATCGTTTTTCCCTCAAGTTGCATTGAATTGTCGGGTGCCGTCGTCATTGTTAGGCTTCCTTGTTGGGGAGCACGAGCAGGCGGTGGCAGTACGGGCAGTGCGTAATCTCACTACCGTCGTGGTTGAGGTCGCTCATGGACGACGCCTGCAGCGCGGTGTGGCAGACCGTGGGGATGTTGCCCTTAATGGTCTCGACGGCCAGGCCACGGAACTGCTTGAGTAGACGCTCGTAGTCGGTGAGCACGTCGGTCGGCAGCGTGGCGGCAAGCGCGGTGCGCTCCTTGGTGGCGGCATCAATCTGGGCCTGCAGGTCGGCGGCCTTGGCACGGGCGGCCTTGGTGTCGGCCTTTACGCCCTCCTCAAATTTGGCGATGATGGCCTGCGCGCGAGCCTCACGGTCGAGCGCCTCCTTGTGGGCGACAACGACATCCTTGCGGGTGTGCTCAATCTTGTCCAGGCGCTTGGCCAGGGTGGCGAGCTCGTTTTCCAGATCCTGGATCTCGCGGTAGTCAGAGCCGTCGACGTGGCGTTTCTTGGCGGACTCGATGGCGTTGTTGGTCTGGATCTCGGTGGTGTTGAGATCGTCCAGCTCAATGTCGAGGTCCTTGCGCTGAGCATAGAGCTTGGTCATTTCGGACTTAAGCTTTACATAGGTTTTGCGCTTTGAGGCGAGCTCCTTGAGCTCCGGCATATTGGCAAGTTCGCTCTTGTTGCGGGCGAGCTCCAAATCGATCTGTTGCAGCTTGAGTAGCGTAGCGCCGGCGCTCATAAGTTCTCTCCTTTTGTCACAGTCCACCATTGGCAAGGGTTCAGTATTTTAATCGCATGACGGGGGTCGACCCCGGCGTCAACCGCAGAGTTCATCAAGATATCCACGAACGGCTCCTCGGAGCGATCGTGGCCGAGCAAGATCACGCTCAGCCCGCGCAAGGCAAGGTCTTGCGCCACGTGATAGCCCGCCTCGCCCGTCACGATGACATCCGCACCGGCGGCGATGGCAAGCTCGCCAAAGTCGCCGAGGGAGCCGCCCAGAATGGCGACGGTGCGGCACGGGCGCTCGGCATCGCCCCATACGCGTGGGTCGCTGCCAAAGGCCGTGGCAGCACGGGCGGCAAGATCGCGCAGCGTGCACGGGTCGTTGAGTGTCGCAAAAACTCCCAGGCCGCAGGCCTCGGGGTCGTCTACGTGCTCCAACGAGCTTACAGGCGCCGCGTCCAACAGCTTACTTAGGCAGATGCGTGCCTCGTGCGAGCGGTCCAGGTTGGTGTGGAGCGAGATAATGCTCACCCCGCAGCGGGCCGCCTCGTAGAGCGCCGCGCTGCATTGGGGGCGCGTTGCGCTGGGCGGGCAAAACGACTCGGGCGCCTTGATGTAGACGGGATGATGCGTGAGCAACACGTTGGCTCCGGCTTCCAAGGCGCGCTGCACGTTGTCCCTGGTAGCGTCAAGCGCGCAGGCAACGCCGCGGATCTCGCCGTCGGGGTCGCCAACGGATAAGCCTACGTGGTCCCAGGGCTCGGCGTCCGTCTTGGGATAGCGTGCCAGCAGGGCGCGCTCGAGCTCGGCGACGATCATGCGGCACCTACAATCGAGAGCAGCGTCTGGGCAAAGTCGTCCAGATCGGTCGGATTCACGCGGTCATCGAAGGAGATGCGCAGTGCGCCCAGCGCCTGCTCGCGACCAATGCCCATGGCGCTGAGCACGTGGCTCGGGTCCATGCTGCCGCTCGAGCAAGCCGATCCGGCCGAAACCTCAAAGCCGGCGGCGTCGAGCTTGATGATGAGCTCCTCGGAGTCCATGCCGTCAATATAGATCGATACCATGCCGGGCAGACGATCGGCCTGCGTGTAGTCGCCCATGGTGGCGTGAATGCGCGGATGGGCCGTGAGCGTGGCGTAGAGCTTGTCGGAAAGGGCTTGCAGCTTCTCGCGCTCCTGAGCCACATGGGGCGCCAGAGACGAGGCGGCAGCGGCAAAGGCCAGCTGCGTGCGCAGGTCCTGCGTGCCGGCACGACGTCCGGCTTCCTGTCCTCCGCCAAAGATGCGGGGGCGCAGCGGCGTGCGGCTTTTTAGGTATAACGCGCCGGAGGCTACGGGGCCGCCAATCTTGTGTGCTGCAACGGTCATAGCATCGACGCCCAGCTCGGTCACATCGAGTGGAATATGCAGATAGCCCTGGATGGCATCGGTGTGGAACAGGGCACCCGCGGTGTGCGCAGCCGCGGCAAGCTCGCGGATAGGCTGTACCACACCGGTCTCGTTGTTGGCGGCCATGATGCTCACGAGCGCGACGTCGTCGCCCAACAAGTCGCTCAGCTCGGCAGGCTCGATGTAGCCCGCACGGCAGGGCTGCACCAGGTCGACGGTAAAGCCGGCGGCTCGCAGCAGCGATAGGTTGTCCAGAATCGAATCGTGCTCGATCGCAGACACGATCACGCGCTCGCGCTTACGATCGCGCTGACGAGCACCCTCGGCAAGTCCGAGGAGCGCCAGCTGGTTGGCCTCGGTACCGCCGTTGGTTAGGACAATCTCGGACGGGCGAACGCGCGCGCCAAAGCTGCGGGCGATCTCGCGGCGTGCAACCTCCAGACGTGCGGCAGCCTTGCGGCCGAGCGAGTGCAGCGAGTTGGGGTTGACGCCTGCAAGCTCGCTTTCGTCGTACTCGCGCTGCGCAAGGAGCGCCTCGGCGCGCATGGGCGTCGAGGCGGCATAGTCAAGATTCACGGGTATGCGGTTTTGACCTGCGGTCATAAGGGTTTATGCCTCCTGTGCGGCCTCGTTGCCCAGCTTCTGCAGCAGCGCAACCTCGGCGGCGGGATCTTCGGACTTAAATACGGCGGAGCCGGCCACGAGTACGTTGGCACCGGCCTTGACGACCTCGGCGATGTTTTTGGAAGAGATGCCACCGTCGACCTCGATCATGGGCGACACACCGTGGCGCTCGCACATGGCCTTGAGCTCGTGGAGCTTATGCAGCGTGCCCGGGATAAAGCTCTGGCCGCCAAAGCCGGGGTTCACGCTCATGAGCAGCACGATGTCGACGACCTCGATGATGCTCTCGAGCACGCAGACGGGCGTGGCGGGGTTGAGCACCACGCCGGCCTTGACGCCGCGCTGCTGCAGATGCGTGAGCGTGCGGTGCAGGTGCGTGGAGGCCTCGTAGTGCACGGTGATCATATCGGCGCCGGCGTCGGCATACCAATCGACGGTCTCGTCGGGGTTCGACACCATCAGGTGCGCGTCGACCGGCAACTTGGTGGAGCGCTTGACGGCCTTGAGAATTTCGACGCCAAAGGTGAGGTTGCCGGTAAAGTGACCGTCCATGACGTCGAAGTGCACATAGTCGGCGCCGGCGATCTTGTCGAGCTCGCCCTTGAGGTTGGCCATGTCAGCCGAAAGGACGGACGGAGCGATTTTGATGGAACCCATGGTAGTAGCCTTTCTGCGCTAGTCGGTGAGTCCGTAGAACTCTTGAGAGGGGACGCGGTCGGTAAGGATCTCGAGCGCCCTATCCAAAGTAACACCGTTGTAGAGCGTTTGCGCCACGGCAAAGGTGAGCGGGATGTCTACGCCCAGCGAACGGGCGAGCTCGCTCACGCTGCGGGCGGCGACGGCGCCCTCGACCACCATATGCGTGCGCGTCTGGTACTCGTCGAGCGATACGCCGCGGGCAAACTCGTAGCCGAAGGTGCGGTTGCGCGAATGCTCGGAGGTGCAGGTGGCGATGAGGTCGCCCATGCCGGCAAGACCCATACAGGTCATGGCCTGGCCGCCGCGGGCGTGCACCAGTCGGCTGATTTCTGCGAGGCCGCGCGTCATGATAAGGGCGAGCGTGTTGTCGCCCGCGCCGGTACCGGCGGAGATGCCGCACACGATGGCGATGACGTTTTTCATGGCGCCGCAAACCTCGACGCCGGTCATGTCCTGCGTCAGATAGATGCGGAAGGCCGTGGATAGGAGCAGGTCCTTAAAGGTCTCCCCTACCTGCGAGTCTTTGCTGGCGATGACGGCGGCGGAAAGTCCGCCGCGGCATATCTCCTCGGCATGGTTGGGGCCCGAGAGCGCCGCCACACGCGCCTCGTTGCCGATTTCGCTGGCGATGACCTCGCTCATGAGCATGCCGGACTCGGGCTCAATGCCCTTGGTAAGGCAGAGCACCGGGGTGTCGGCGGCGATAAAGGGTGCCGCCTGGTGGCAGACGCCGCGCAAGTGCGTCGAAGGCACGGCAAAGATGATCGCATCGGCACCGTCGAGCGCCCGCGACAGGTCCGTGGAAGCGACGACGTTGCCGGGCAGCTCGTAGCCCACCAGATAGCGCGGGTTGCGGTGCTCGCCGTTAATGCCGGCGGCCGTCTGCTCGCTGTGGGCCCACATGGTCACGCGCTCGGCTCGCGCGGCGGCAAGGCCGGCGACGGCGGTTCCCCAGGAGCCGGAGCCAATCAGCGCAACATTCATGACTCTCTCCTACTTATCGTCGGGCTCGGTGACGCGCTTGGTAAACGAGAGCTTGGACTCCTTGCCCGTCATGAGCTTTTTGATGTTCGCGCGATGGGCCCACACCACGGTGATGCCGATCATCGCCATACAAAACTTGAGTCCCAGGCTGCTGTACGGAAAGACCGCGCAGGCGGCGATGGGAAGACCGATGGCCGCGGCAAGCGAGCCCACCGACACATACTTGGTGATGGCGACGGCCACGATAAACATGCCCAGTAGCGAAAGACCGATGGGCCAGTACCAGGCCAGTATGACGCCCAGCCCCACGGCGATGCCCTTGCCGCCACGGAAGTTGAGGTAGGGCGAGAAGATGTGTCCCCACACGGCAGCCAGGCAAATGACGCCGAGCATCCAGTCGCCGGCGGCACCGGGAGCCATGATGCTCACCGGGAAGCCATAGCCCACGCTCGCGATGAGCGGACGCGCGATAAGGACGCAGATGGCGCCCTTCAAGCAGTCGAGCAGCAGCGTGAGCGCCGCGACCTTGGGGCCGGCTACGCGCAGGGCGTTGGTGGTGCCGATGTTGCCGGAGCCCGCCTTGCGAATATCCGTGTGGTTGAACACGCGGCCCAGGATCAGGCCAAACGGAATCGCTCCGATAAAGAACGAGACCACGGCGCAGATGGCGGTCAGCAGAATCGGATTATGCATCCTTTTGCTCCTTCTTCCTAAAGAAGAGTCGAATGGGCGTGCCGGAAAAATCGAAGGTCGAGCGCATACGGTTCTCCACATAGCGCTGGTAGGTGTCGTTGACCAGGTCGCTGTGGTTGACGAAGAACGTAAACGTCGGCGGGTTGACGCCCGTCTGGGTCACGTAGTGCATGCGCAGGCGACGCTTGCCGTCCACCACGGTGTGGCCAAACTCGCGCAGGTCGGTGAGGAAGGTGTTGAGGCGCGAGGTGGTGATCTTTTGCGAGCGCGTCTTCTCGGCGGCGTCGACCATCGCCCAGATCTTCTCGACGCTACGGCCGGTCAGGGCCGAGATGCGCAGGTACTGGGCCCAGGGAGCCATGACGCCCAGACGGCGGTCGACGGTCTCCATGCAGGCCTCGCGCTTGCGGTCGTCGTCGAGCAGATCCCACTTGTTGAGCAGAACGACGATGGCGCAGCCGCGTTCGATGGCCAAGCCCATGACCTTCTGGTCCTGCTCGGTAACGCCCACGGAGGCGTCGACGACGAGCAGTGCCACGTCAGCACGGTCGATGGCGCGCAGGCCGCGGACCATGGAGTAGTACTCGATGTTCTCGTACACGGTGCTCTTCTTGCGAATACCCGCGGTGTCGACCATGCGGTAGTGCTTGCCGTTGCGCTCCACTACGGTGTCGATGGCGTCGCGCGTCGTGCCGGCGATGTTGGACACGATAGAGCGGTCGGCGCCCAGGATGCGGTTGAACAGCGACGACTTACCGGCATTGGGGCGGCCGATGATGGCGACGTTCAGCGCATCGGGGAACTCGTCGGCGACCTCGTCCTCCTCCTCGGGTAACAGGGCAACGATGTCGTCGAGCAGGTCGCCCGTGCCGTGGCCGTGCAGGGCCGAGAGCGGCGTTGGCTCGCCGATGCCGAGCGAATAAAACTCCCAGATGCTGTCGTTTTCGCGATCGGGGTTGTCGAGCTTGTTCACCAGCAGAAAGACCGGCTTGTCGCAGCGCTTGAGCATGCGGGCGACCGACTCGTCCTCCTCGGTGACGCCGGTGCGGCCGTCGACCACAAACAGGATGACGGCGGCTTCCTCGGCGGCGGCGAGGGCCTGGTCGCGGATGGACGTGGCAAAGACGTCATCGCTCTTGAGCGGCTCGATGCCACCCGTGTCGACGATGGTGAACTCGCGGCCGTTCCAATCGGCCGTGTGGTAGGAGCGGTCGCGCGTTACGCCGCGGGACTCATGGACGATGGCGTCCGAGGTCTGGGCCAGGCGGTTAACGAGCGTGGACTTGCCCACGTTGGGGCGTCCGACGACGGCGACGATAGGTTTCATCTGCACTCCTTTAATGGGTAGGGTCAGCGGAATTAGTAGAGCCTGCGGGCACAATGCCAAGGATATGCTCCAGGGTATCGAGCAGCTCATGCGGCATGGTCGACACCACATGAACCTCGGCGCCGCGAGCTTCAAGGCTTGCGAGTAAATCGTCACGATGATACTCGTCAAGCGTCATGCCGTCAGCGTTGAACATGAGCTTAGGCACAAAGAGCATAACCCCCGAGAGGTCCTGCAGCAGCTGCTCCAGAATGTCGCAGGCGACGATGAGGCCGGTCACGTCCACGTTGCCGCCAAAGTAACGGTTTTCGATAGCCGTGACGGTGCCGGCAAGGCCCCGTGGCGACTCCACAAAGCGCGCCACGGTGTCGCGCGCGCTGGTGCCGGAGAGGCACAGGAGGCGCTGGCCACGGGCGGCGATTGCCTCGCGGACGCGGGCCAGACGCTCGGCGTCGGCGGCAAGAACGTCGTCGGTCTCGTCCAGATACGAGCGAATCATACCGATGCCGTCGTAATACTGCGGGTAGCCGTCGTAAAAATCGGCCTGGGGTGGCTCGATGCCGGCGTCCAGATAGAACTCGTCGCTCATCTGGAAGGTGTGGCGGCCAAAGCGCTTGTAGGCACGATCCTGGAAGGGACGGATCATGGCAATGGTTTCGCGCGCGAGCTCGGGCTTGTCGCTGTATGACCACGTAAAGCGGTTTTGATGCTTGGTAAAGCCCAGTGGCACAATGCCCAGGCTCGTGATCTGCTCGTGTTCCTCGCAAAAGCGTAGGGTCTTTTGCAGCTCTTCGCCGTCGTTCATGCCGGGGCACAAAACGATCTGCGCGTGAATCTCGATGCCGGCGGCCATGATGGTCTCGAGCACGTCCATGCCGCGCTGGGCGTTATGGCCCATCATGCGGCGGCGGACGTCGGGGCTTACGGCGTGGACCGACACGTTCATGGGGCTCATGTTGCGGTCGATAACGTTTTGCACGTCCTCGTCGGAAAGATTGGTCAGCGTGACAAAGTTGCCCTGTAAAAAGCTCAAGCGGTAATCATCGTCACGAATGTAGAGCGTTGAGCGGCCGCCCTTGGGCAGCATGGTCATAAAGCAGAACACGCAGGCGTTCACACAGGTACGCATGCCGTCGAAGATGGGGCCATCGAACTCCAAGCCCCAGTCCTCGCCGGGAAAACGGTCGAGCTCAACGGGGGTGACGGTGCCGTCGCGCGGGTCGAGAACCTCAAGTTCGACGGTGTCCTCGTCGGCCTCCCAGAGCCACACGATCATGTCGGTGAGTGCCTCGCCGTTGACCGTGAGCACGCGCATGCCCGGCTCGATACCCACATCCCATGCGGGCGACTCGGGACGCACGTTCTTTACGAGCGCGCCCTCACCCGGCTCGGGGTCGCGGCTGCGCCCGTAATCGGCCACCTCGGCGGCGTATGCGGGTACGGTCTGGTCCATGATTAGCGACAAAGCTCCTTGATGCGCGCAACGGCGCGTTCGATGTGTTCTTGCGGAGTTGAGGCTCCGGCGGTGATGCCGATGCGGCGCGCGTTGGCAAACCATGCGGCCTCAAGCTCGGAAGCTTCCTCGATGTGATGGGTGTGCTCGCAGACATCGGCACAAATCTGTGCCAGGCGGCGCGTATTGCCCGAATTTTTGCCGCCCACGACGACCATGCAGTCGCAGCGGTTGGCAAGGGCTGCGGCCGCCTGCTGGCGCTCGCTCGTGGCAGCGCAGATCGTGTTGATCACACGCAGCTCCTGCACGCGCGGGGTGATGGAGGCCACGACCTCGGCCAGGTTCTGCGCGGTTTGGGTGGTCTGCACAACCAGGCCCACCTTGCCCTTGAGCGGCAGTGCGTCCGCATCGGCGGCGCAACTCACGACCTGCGCGTCATCGCCGGCGTGGCCCAGGATGCCCTCGACCTCGGGGTGGCCCGGCTCGCCCACGACGATCACACGGTAGCCCTCGCGCACCAGGCGCTCAGCCGCCACATGAACCTTCTTGACGTAGGGGCAGGTGGCATCGACCACGGTAAGGCCGCGCTCGCGAGCGGCCTCGATTACCTGCGGCACCACGCCGTGCGCGCGAATGACCACGGTGCCCGACGCGGCGTCGTCCAAGGTGTCTGCCAGATCAACGCCTGCCTCGGCGAGCTCGCGCACCACGATGGGGTTATGGATGAGCGGACCCAGCGTGTGGACCTGAGCGCTCTCCCCTGCCTGCGGCGCGGCGGCCAGTGCCATGTCGAGCGCGCGCTGCACGCCGTAGCAGGTGCCGGCATGCGCTGCGATTTCGATGGTGGGGACGTCTGCCTTGCCGGGCGCAGCCTCGACGGTATTCATGACGATCTCGCCCATGGCTAGAACCTTCCGGGGTGCTCGGCGCACAGGTCGTCGCGCATGGCGTAGACGCGGCTCATGGCCTCGGACTCAAACCATGCCAGGCGCTCCTTGCGCTTGAGCTCGGCCGGTGCATCGGATAGCGAGATGGCCTTGCCGGCACGGATCCAGCACTTTTTGGGGCGCATGAGCTTTTTGCCCGCAGGCGTGATATCGGACCAGCCGCAGATGGCGAGCGGGTTGACGGGTGCCTTGCCCATCTGGGCAATGAGCGCAAAGCCGCCGTGGACCTCGGGCTTGATCTCGCGCGAGCGGATGCGCGTGCCCTCGGGGAAGATCAGGACGTCCTCGCCGCGCTGCAGTGCATGCTGGGCGGCGCGCAGGCACTTCATATCGGCAGTACCGCGCTCGACGGGAATACCGCCCACGCGGCTAAAGGCCCAGCGCACGATCTTGCTCTTGGCAAACTCGGACTTAAAGATGGGGCGAACGCGGCGGCCGCCAAAAAACAGCGCCGTCTCCACGGCCAGGAGCTCGGCCATCGAGGTGTGGTTGCAGATGACCACGCTGCCGCGGCCTTCCTGGCGCTCAAACAGCAGGTCGCTGTCCTCTACCTTCCAGCGCCACATGAGCTTGGAGAAGACCCACAGGATGCCCATGACCACGAAGACGGTGCCGCGGATGAGCACGGGGAACTCGGCATAAGGCGCGTTGTAATAATCCTCGGGCGTCTGCCTAAACAGGCGCATGAGCTACCTCCTTTGGTTGATGAGGCCCTCGATTATCGAGACGACCTCGTCGATGGTATGTGCGGTGGAGTCGACGTGCACGGCGTCCTCGGCGGGCACGAGCGGCGCGACCTCGCGGCTGCTGTCGAGCTTGTCGCGCTGCTTGAGGGCGTCGAGGGTCTCGTCGACCTCGGCCTCGAGCTGCTCTTCGGTGGGCGGCTGGGTGTCGTTTTGGTGGCGCTGCAGCACGCGGCGACGGGCGCGCTCGCGCGGGTCGGCGGTCAGAAAGACCTTGACCTGCGCGTTGGGGAATACGACGGTGCCGATGTCGCGACCCTCGGCCACGATGTCGCGGTCCTCGGCGGCGCGGCGCTGATGGATGAGCATGGCCGCGCGCACGCCCGGGTAAGCCGAGACCTTGGAGACGTTAGCGTCCACCTGCGGGGTGCGAATGGCAGCCGAGGCGTCCGCGCCGTCGATGGTCAGGCGCGTGTCCTCGCCGGTGCCGTTGGTAAAGCGAATCTCGATTTGCTCGGCGAGGGCGTCGATGGCAGCCTCGTCGTCCAGGTCGATGCCGCGGTCGAGCGCGGCGAAGGTGACGGCGCGATACATAGCGCCCGTGTCGAGCTTGTTAAAGCCCAGCTGGCGGGCGATCTCCTTGGCGATGGTGGACTTGCCGGAACCGGCGGGGCCGTCGATGGCGACGATCATGCAATGCTTCCTTTCGGTGGTTGACGTGCTGGTATGGGACGCGGGCGTTGCGGCTTGGCGGACTGGCTAGCCCGTGTAGCGCTCGCGGTAGGTGTTGCGCTTGGGCGCGGATCCGTGGCTGCCGTGGTGGCGCGTGCGGGTCGCGGGGTTGGCCGCCGGCGCAGCGGAGCGCTTGGCGCCGGCCTGCTTGGGCGGGATGCCGCCGGCCTTGAGGATCTGCACCTCGCGGTCGGTGAGCTCGCGCCACGAGCCCTTGGCCACGTCCTTGAGCTCCAGGCCGGCAAAGTTACAGCGGTGCAGACGAATCACCGGGTGGTGGATCTTGCTCAGCATGCGCTTGACCTGGTTCTTGCGGCCCTCGCGGATAATGACCTCCACGGCGGTTGTGCCGGGCTTCACACCCTGCGGAGCCACCGCCTCGGCCTCGCGCGCGGTAATAACGCGGCAGATTGCCGGCTGGCACAGGCCGTCGTCGAGCTCGATGCCGCGGCGCAGCGGTTCCAAGTCGCGATCGGTCAGGTGGCCGTCCACGAGCGCCTGATAGGTCTTGTAGACGTGCTTGCTGGGGTGCAGCAGGTCCTGCGACAGGTCGCCGTCGGTGGTAAAGAGCAAAAGGCCCGTGGTGTCGCGGTCCAGGCGACCCACCGGGAAGAGCCCCGGAAAGCGGTCGCGCGGGACAAGGTCGGCCACGCAGGGGCGCTCCTGCGGATCGCTCATGGTGGTGAGGTAGCCGGTCGGCTTGTAGAGCATCAGGTACACGGCGCCCTGGTTGAGCTTGACGGGCATGCCGTCAACCTCGATATGGTCGCGGTCCACATCGACCTTGGTGCCCAGTTCGGTCGCGATCTGGCCGTTGACAGTCACGCGGCCGGCGGTCATCAGGTCCTCCGAGCCGCGGCGGCTCGCAACACCCGCGCGCGCCAAAAAGCGCTGCAGGCGCATCGTGTGTGGGTAGACGGGCTGGGAGACGGACTTGTGCGTATCCGCATTGGGCGCCGCAGCGCCCGCGGCGTGTGAGGTACGCGTCTCCCCTGCCTCGTTAGTCCTCGTCATGCGTATCCTCCGCAGCGTCGTCGGTGGCAAGTGTTTCCTCGCCACCGACTGCCTCGACATCCTCAACATCGGTATCCAGCAGCTCGCGCTCTTCGTCCAGGTCCTCGACCTGCTCCTCGAGCGTAGACTGAATGCTGCGGCCGCTCAGGCGCTCGCGGATAAATTGACGCGACTGCTCGTCGGGGGCAAACTGCTCCAGATCGGGAAGGTCGCGAGTGGAGCGCAGACCGAACTTCTCCAAAAAGGCGTTGGTCGTGCCGTAAATGATGGCCTGACCGCGCTGGGGGTCGCGACCGAGCTCGCGCACCAGACCCTTGTCAACGAGCGACGCGATGACGCCGTCGGAGTTGACGCCGCGGATGCCCTTGACCACCTCGCGCGTGACGGGCTGGTGGTAAGCGATCACAGCAAGGGTCTCGAGTGCCGCCTGCGACAGCTTTTGCGTGTCCCAGCTCAGCACATAAGCTTCGACCACGTCGTGGTAGGCGGGGTGCGTAAACAGACGCCAGCCGCCGGCGACCTCGCGCAGCTGAAAGCCGCGATTGGCCTCCTCGTACTCAACTTTGAGCTCGGCCAAAAGCGACGCGCACTCGCCCGGGGCGATATCCAGCGCATCTGCCAGCGCGGGCGCGCTCACCGGATCGCTCGAAACCAGCAACAGCGCCTCGAGGGCGCCTTTGAGGCTGTTTGCCTCTAGCGTGGAAAGGGTTGACATGGTAGCCGCTCCTATTCGGTGAGCTCGGGGCCCTCGCCGGGCACGTAGGCCTCGGCGCCCTCGACGCGGTTGATACGGATGGTTCCAAAGATCTCGTCCTGGCTCAGGGTGAGCGAGCCTCGCTTGGCGAGCTCCAGCATGGCCAGGAAGGTGACGACGAGCTGCTCGGTGGTGGCGTCGCCGTCTAACAGCTCGCGGAAGGTGCAGGTTTGATGCGCCATGGTAAAGCGGTCGACCGAGGCCACCGTCAAGTCGAGCGGCACGCGATGCGGCGCCACGTGCTCGGCCTCCAGCAGGAAGGTCTGGCGCTTGCCGTCCAGGTCGGCGCAGATGACGGCGAGGCCGCGCAGCGTGATGCCGGCCAGGTAGTCGGGCATAAGGCCCAAAAACTCGGGGTCGGGGCCGGCCACACGCGGATGCATGCGGCTTTCGGCCTGCATGCGCGCGCCAAGAGCCGCCGCCGCGCCCTTAAACTGCTTGTAGGCGATCAGGCGCTGGATCAGGACCTCGCGCAGGGCGTCGCCGTCGAGTGTGCTGAGTTCCTCGAGGTCTTCGTCAATCTCGTCATCGTCGTCGGCTTTGCTGGGGGCCTCCTGCGGCACCAGCGAGGCGGCCTTGATGTCCAAAAGGGTTGCCGCGACCAGTAAAAAGTCGCTCGCCACGTCCAGGTCCAGCGCCTCAATACGATCGACCTCGGCCAGGTACTGCTCTGCCACCTCGCTGATAGAGATGGCGCCGATATCAACTTTTTGGCGGGTTACCAACTGCAGCAGCAGGTCGAACGGTCCGCTGTAGACCTGCGTCGACACGCGATACGACATCTTCGACCTCCTTTGACGGCGCCTTCGCGGCGCGGTTTGGGTGCATGTTGCGACCGTTTTGCACGGTCGACCTGTAAGTTTACCCTAGATGCCGGCGATTGCGAAGTTAAGCAGCTGCCCAGCGAGCGGATACACGGTAACGTCGAAATATCGTCCGATCACGTCGATGCCGGTCCACATGGGCAGCAGATACAGCACGATGATAAGAATCGGCATGGCGTATTGCTGAAGTTGGTAGTAGTTGGCGAGTGCCTTGCCTTTGAGAAACGGCACGATGATCGACGAGCCGTCAAGCGGCGGAATCGGGATGAGGTTAAAGAACGCGAGCGACAGGTTGACCACGATAAACGTAGCGCCAAAGTTCATGATTTGGGACGCTACGGCAAAGGACATGCTGGTGTAGAGGTTGCCGTATGCTGCGTGCATGATGGCGGCCGCAAGGCACGCCAGTGCGATGTTCGATGCGGGGCCGGCCGCGCTCACCAAGACCTCGTCGCGCTTGGGGTGCTTGAGGTTGTTGAGGTAGACCGGCACGGGCTTGGCGAAGGCGAACACCGGGCCACCGGCCGCGAGCATGAGCAGCGGTAGGATGATGGTGCCAAACGGGTCGATATGGTTGAGCGGGTTGAGCGAGACGCGGCCGCGCGAACGGGCCGTTTTGTCGCCGAGCGCCCAGGCCGCGGCGGCGTGCGCGCTCTCGTGGATGACGATGCCCACGATGACGGCGACGGCGCTCGCGAGCAGGTTCATGAAGTAGCTGCTGGACATGGCGCTCCCCTAGCGGACGCGGCGCGAGGCGCGCGTGAGCAGGTAGTCGGCCACAAACAGGATGACGGCCACGATGGCGTAATCCAGGCGGAACACGCCACCGAAGGGCGATGTGATGACGCCATAGCCGGCGATGACGGTCGGCAGCGCGCGAGAAAGCTCAACGACAAAGCCCACAATCTGCAGCTTGGCGGTGAGGCCGCTAAAGCACAGCAGCACAGTCATCGCGCTCATAAAGATGCCGCAGATGCGGCACGCGATGGCGATGATGCTCATCGCCACGGCAGCGGCCTTACGAGAGTTCACGCGCGGTCTCCTCTTCGATTTGGGTGGAAAGCTCCAGCCATTCGTCCTCGAGCTTGGGCAGCTCTTGCTTAAGCCCGTTATATTCCCCCAGCGCGGCGTTGAACTTATCCTGATCGGCATAAAGCTCTTCGCTCGCCATCAATTCCATAAGCTCGTCATAGCGGGCGCGCTTCTTGTCGAGCTCGGCCTCGATCTTCTTAAGCTGGTTGCGCACGCCCTTGAGCTTTTTGTTGAGCGCAGCGCGGGCCTGGGCCTCGGCACGCTTTTGCTCCTTGGTCTTTTTGCCCTCGGCCGGCTTGGGGGCGGCGACGCTGGGCTGGGTGGAACTGGTCAGCTTGGTTGCTTTGGTCGTGGCCGGTGTGCTCTCCCCTGCCGCCTCGGCGGCGCGGGCTGCGAGGTCCTCGCGCTTGTAGAGGTAGTAGTCGTAGTCGCCGTCATAGACCGTGACCTTGCCATCGCGGATGTCGATGACGCGGTTGGCCACGGCTCGCACCAGGTGCTCGTCGTGGCTAATCAGCACGATGGTGCCGGGGAAGTTTTGCAGGGCGTTCTCGAGCATGTCCACCGAGTCGATGTCCAGGTGGTTAGTGGGCTCGTCCAGGCACAGAAGTGCCTCGGGGGCCACGAGCATCTTAGCCAGGGCCAGACGCGCCTTTTCGCCGCCGGAAAGAACGCGGACCTGCTTTTCGATAGAATCGTTGTCACTAAACAGGAAGGCGCCCAGCAGGCTGCGCTGCTGTGGCACGGTCCACTTGGGCGTGACGGTGTCGATTTCTTGCAGGACGGTGTTGGACTCGGTCATGCCCTCGAGCGCGTGCTGGGCGTAATAGGCCACGCCCACGTTGGTACCCAGTTCGCGCGTGCCGGTAGTGGGCGGCTCCAGGCCGGCGATGATCTTCATGAGGGTGGACTTGCCGGCGCCGTTGGGGCCGACGAGCGCCACATGCTCGCCGCGATAAAGTTTGAGGTCGATATCGCTATAGATGTGCTTGTTGCCGTAGGACTTGGACACGCCCTCCAGGCCCACGACCATGTCGCCGGAGCGCGGCGGGTCGGGGAACTTAAAGTCGATGTGCTTGTGGCCTTCGGGCAGGATGACGAGCTCCTTTTTGATCTGCTCGATCTTGCGGATGCGCTCCTGCGCCTGGGCGGCCTTGGTGGGCTTGTAGCGGAACTTGTCGACGAAAACCTGCATGTGGGCGATGTCGCGCTCCTGGGCGGCACGCTTGGCGCGCATCTGCTCCAGGTTGTCCTCGCGCTGCTTGAGGTAGCTGCTGTAATTGCCGGTGTAGGTGGTCACGCGGCGGTTCTCGAGCGCGGCGACGTGGTCGACGCAGGCGTCCATAAAGGCGCGGTCGTGGCTGACGATGAGCACGGCGCCGTCGTAGTTGGCGATAAAGCCGCGCAACCACTGGACGCTTTCGAGGTCCAGGTGGTTGGTGGGCTCGTCCAGAAGCAGCAGGTCGGGATGGCGCAGGAAGAGCTTAGCCAGCGCGATGCGCATCTGCCAGCCGCCCGAGAACTCGGAACACGGGCGCTCAAAGTCGGTGACCTTAAAGCCCAGACCGGACAGGATCTTGCGGGCATTGCTTTCGAGCTCGTAGCCGCCCAAGTGCTCAAAGCGGTCCTGGACCTGGCCGTACTCGTTAAGGAGCGCGTCGACGTCCTTGCCCTGCTCGGAGAGCTCGGTGATCTGGGCCTGCAGCTCGTTGGCGCGCTCACCCATGCGGCGGATTTCCTTGGCGGCGGCCATGACCTCAGCGAGGATGGTCGTGTCCTTGTGCTCCAGGTTGGTTTCCTGCTCGAGGTAGCCCACCTGACAGTCCTTGGAGTACTGGACCTGGCCGGCGTCGGGGCTGTCGATACCCATGATGATTTTGAGCATGGTGGTTTTGCCGGCGCCGTTGGGTCCCACGAGCGCAAAGCGTTCGCCGGGGTTGATCTGAAAGGACGCGCCGCTAAAGAGGACGCGCGCGCCGAAGCTTTTTTCGATCTTGTCGACCAGGAGGATCATGGTGCCGCCTTTGACCTTGTGTGCCTATATGAAAAAAGGCCCCAACTTGCGTTGGAGCCTCATTCAATGCTCGGGTGGAGACGAGGGGGATCGAACCCCTGACCTCTTGACTGCCAGTCAAGCGCTCTCCCAGCTGAGCTACGCCCCCGTGCGAAGAAGTACTATACGGGAACTCCCCCGCCGATGCAAGGACAATCTCGGAAAAATCTTTCGGCGGCGGGGCCGGGGATGCGGGACGGGCTCGGGAGCGAGGGGCCCGCGGGCCGGATCGGGCGTCGCCCTCCCTCCCGGCGCCCGGCCGGCCGCCCATTACAGTCTGAAATAGGCCATCGATAAATTTCGATGGCGAGCATTCGGCGCATTGCCTACGATACGGGCAAGCCCCGAGGGGCCGCCGATCGGGCGCCTCCGGATGGCCGTCTGCCCCTGCCCCGTAGAGGGCCCGGGGGGTGTTGCCACCGGGGGCGCTCGCCGCTCCGGACGACTGATAGGAAACTGCCGGGCGCAAGCGCCACGGCCAGGTAATGTGGGTGTCGCGGGGAGGGGTTCCGATCGGCCTACCGATTGGAGGATACCACCGTGGCACCAACTAGAATGCCGGAAGCCGTCATCGGGCTCGATGTCGGGAAATCGTCCCACTGGGCATGCGTCGCGACTCGAGATGGCGAGGTGCTGTTGAGCGCCCCCGTCGCGAACAGGGAGGACGACCTGGACTCGCTGTTCGGCCGCTTCCCCGATGCGCTCGTGGTCGTCGACCAGTCGCGCAACATAGGCGCCCTCGCGCTCGCCCGCGCCAGGGCGGCCGGGATGTCGGCGGCGTACCTGCCGGGACTCGCGGCGCACGGGGCCGCCAGGCTCTTCGCCGGCGACGCCAAGACCGACGAGCGAGACGCGATGGTCATCGCGAAGACGGCGCTTGGCATCCCCGACGCGCTCCTGCCGGTCGGAGACCCAGGCCCGACGATTGCGGCGGCGAGGGCGCTGGCCGCCCAGAGGAACTTCCTGACCTGCGAGAACACTAGGAATAAGAACCGGCTGCGCAGCATCCTGCTGGAATCGTGCCCCGCCTTCGAGGCGCTGGTCGACCTGTCCGACGGGCCCCAGCTGAGGCTCATGGCATCCCTCGGCGGGGCCTGGTCGGTAGCCGACGCCGGGCCCCGCAGGGCGGCGGCGCTCACGCGTGGGGCGGCGCGCGGTAAGATCGAGGCCCTCGTCCGCTCGACAACTTCCTCGACAAGGCCGGATGCGTCGGTCGTCGCCGCCGAGGACCGGGCGGTGAAACTGCTCGCGCGCAGGATATCCGAGAACTCGGCGGAGATCGAGGCGATCACGGCGGAGATCTCCGCCCTGCTCGAGGGCGACGATACCTACCGATGCCTCCTGACGGTGCCGGGCATCGGGCCCAAAACCGCTTCCGAGCTCGCGATCTCCATCGACATCGAAGACTTCCCCAGTCACGACAGGCTCGCGTCGTACTGCGGCCTGGCGCCGCGCAACCGCCAGTCGGGAACCTCGATCTCCTCGGTGACGGCATCGCGCCAAGGCAACAAGAGGCTGAAGAACCTGCTCATATTCTCATGTAACTGCCTTACCCGGACAGAGGGGAGATGGGGCGACTACTACACCAGGTGCCGGGAGCGGGGCATGTCGCACGGCAAGGCGCTCAAGGCGCTGGCGCGAAAGAGACTGAAGGTCATCTACGCGGTCATGCGAGACAGGGTGCCTTACGCAGCCTAGCCGAAACGCACCGAACAGACTGAAGCCCACCGGCCGAATGGCCTGGCGTCAGCATGCCGCGATTCGGTCGCACGGAGAGCATTTCCCAGTTGACAAAACTATAGGAACACCCCCCCGGGGACCTCCCGCCACGGATGCGGCCCATCTACTACGTTTGGGCGGCATCCCCCGACCATGGCGTCACGGGTAAAAATAAAACCGCAGGTAGACGGCCTGCGGTTTTCGCGAAATACGGGGTATGGTCGAGGGGCCGGGGCTAAACGTAGTAGATGGGCC
>NZ_JBQKDE010000022.1:0-28391 GCF_052121995.1 Collinsella sp. LCP19S3_A7
GGGACGGGTTCAACGGCAGGCCCCGCCGACCGATTGCAAGCGGTCGGCGGGGCCATTGTGGCTCTTGACAGCGGATTGGGTCATATGAGCGAAAACCCGCCAGAGCGAGCAAGGTGCCTTGAAGCAAGGCGGCATAGACCTTCTGGTCATGCCGCCGAAGTTGAAAGGCAGATTGCCGCTCTGGCGGGTTTGCAGCGTCAATCTGTTAGGCGGTTTGGTAAAACCGCGTAACTACAAGGCATTCGCGCAGCGCTTGCAGATATGCGCGTGACCGTTGTACTCGCCGACGGTGGTGCGATAGTTCCAGCAACGGTCGCAGCACTCGCCCTCGGCGGCCTCAATAGCGACGGAAAGCTCCTCGCCCCGGGTTAGCTCAACATCGGAGACGATGTAGAACTCGGCCAGATCGACGGCCTTGTCGCCGGTCAGCAGCGCATACATCTCGGCGGGAACGACCGCCTTGACGCGGACCTGCTGGCTCTTGGTGAAGGTGCCGGCGGAGCGGGCATCCTCAAGGGCCTTGGTCACAGCGCTACGGAGCTCGAGCGAGGCCTCGAGCACGCCCTCGAACTCATTGGCCTCGTCGACCGTGATGGGCGACTTGTACCAATCGAGCAGCGCGGCGTACTTCTGGTGATCGACGCAGCCGGCGGGCGCATAGGCCATGGCCTCGTCGACCGTGTAGGACAGGATCGGCTGCAGGTCGCGCATGAGCATCGAGAAGAGCTCAGCCAGCACGGTCTGGGCGCTGCGGCGCTCGAGCGAGCCGGGCTTGTCGCAGTACAGACGGTCCTTCAGGGCGTCGAGGTACACGTTGGAAAGCTCGGTAACCACAAAGTCGTAGAGCGCACGGTAGGCGCGCGGGAACTCGTAGCTGGCGTAGGCGTCGTCGACCTCGGCCTGGACCTGGGTCAGACGGGCAACCATGAGCTTGTCGAGCGGCAGCAGGTCGGCAAAGGCGACGCCGTCGGTCTCGGGCTCAAACTGACCCTCGAGCTCGGAGAGCAGGAAGCGCAGCGTGTTGCGGAAACGACGGTAGGCATCGGACGTACGAGCAAGGATCTCGTGGTCGATGGAGACGTCGGAGCTGGTATCGACCGAGGCGACCCACAGGCGGATGATATCGGCACCCATCTCGTCGCAGACCTTGTTGGGGTCGATGACGTTGCCGAGCGACTTGGACATCTTGCGGCCCTGACCATCGAGCGTGAAGCCCTGCGAGACGACCGCCTTGTACGGAGCGTGGCCGTTGGCACCCACCGAGGTGAGCAACGAGCTCTGGAACCAGCCGCGGTGCTGGTCGGAGCCCTCGAGGTACACATCCGCCGGGTACTCAAGCTCGGGGCGATACTCGCAGACGGCCTTCCAGGACACGCCGGAGTCCCACCACACGTCGAGGATGTCCTTATCGGCCTTGAGGTGATGGCCGCCGCACTTGGGGCAGACGCAGGCCTCGCCCAGGTAGCTCTCGGGAGCGTCGGTGAACCAGGCGTCGGAGCCCTTCTCGTGGAAGAGCTTGATGACGGCGTCGAGCGTGGCGTCGTTCATGACCTTCTCGCCGCAGTCGGCGCAGGTGTAGCTGGGGATAGGCACGCCCCAGTTGCGCTGACGGCTGATGCACCAGTCGGGACGCTGCTCGACCATGGCACCGATGCGGTTGGCCGCGTGAGCCGGATACCACTTGACGTTCTCGCGGATCTCTTTGCCAGCCTGCTCGCGCAAACCGGTCTTGTCCATCGAGACAAACCACTGGTCGGTAGCACGGAAGAGCACCGGGTGCTTGCAGCGCCAGCAGTGCGGATAGCTGTGCGTGATCTTCTTCTCGAGGACCAGGGTGCCGCGCTCGCGCAGGAACTCGATGATGTGCGGATTGGCCCCGTCGGTATCCATACCGCTGAAGGGGCCACCGGTACCAAACTCCTCGCCGGTGTAGAACTTACCGTCGTCATCGACCGGCATGCAGATATCGGTGATGCCCTCCTTGAGGCAGGCGAAGTAGTCGTCGACGCCGTGGCCGGGCGAGTTGTGGACGATACCGGTACCGTCATCGACGCCGACGTAATCGGCCAGCAGTGCCACGCCCTCGACACCGTCAAAGATCGGCTGCTTGTAGTGGATGTGGTGGAAGGTCTCAGCGGGAACCACATAGGGCTTACCGTCGACCATGACCGGGGTGTACTCCCAGCCAAACTCCTCACAGCACTTGGGAGCCAGGTCCTCGAGCATGACCTCGGCACGGCCATCGTGCTCAACGGCAACATAGGCGGCGCCGGGCTTAAGGGAAACGGCCTGGTCGGAGGGGATGGTCCACGGCGTGGTCGTCCAGATGATGAAGTCAACCGGGCCGTCGAAGTTCTCGAGACCGGCAGGCTTAGTGGTCATCTCAAAGCGCACGAAGATGGACGGGCTCGTCTCGTCGGAGTACTCGATCTCGGCCTCGGCCAGCGCGGTGTGGCAGTGCTTGCACCAGTGGACGGGCTTATGACCGCGATAGATCATGCCCTTGTCGAACATGGCCTTGAAGACCTCGATGTCGGCGGCGTCATGCTGGTGATAGAGCGTCAGATACGGGTTGTCCCAGTCGCCAAGCACGCCCAGGCGACGGAAGCCGGCCTTCTGCAGCTCGATGTTCTCGACAGCGAACTTATTGCAAAGCTCGCGGATCTTAGCCGTGGAGGTCTGGTTGAACTTCTCGGTGCCGAGCTTCTCCTCGACCTTGTGCTCAATCGGCTGACCGTGGCAGTCCCAACCGGGGACATAGGGAACCTCGTAGCCCTGCATCATCCAGTAACGGTTGATCATGTCCTTAGAGATCTTGTTCATGGCGTGGCCGATGTGGATCGGGCCGTTGGCATACGGAGGGCCGTCGTGCAGCACGAACTTCTTGTGACCCTTGTTCTTCTTTAGAACTTGCTCGTAGACCTTGTTGTCCTGCCAGTCCTTGAGTCGCTTGGGCTCGGACTTGGAAAGACCGGCACGCATGGGAAAACCGGTCTTGGGCAGATTCATCGTCTGCTTGTACTCGTTTGCCACGGTACCCCTTTCTTGTCATGGGCGCGCACGCCCTCTGGGCACCAAAAAAGCGCCCGTCCCTGCAAGCTGGGACGAAGCGCCACAAGACAGGCAGTCTGCCCGTAAAAGCTCTTCGCTTAACCACCCAGCTTAGATGCCCTCGCCCGCGTCGCCGCGCGCTCGCATCCGTTACTCGGCTGGCCTGTATCGACGACCATCTCGGCGATATCTACTAAGACGTGCCTGCGCGGCACGTCCGTTGGGACCGCAGCTCCGGGGTGATTTTCATCGGTCGCATGCACGGGTTCTCAGCGCTCCCCGCTCTCTGTAGCATGCGGACGGCCGACTACTCGTCCCCATCAACGCTTATGCGGAGTATGCTAGCACGTTCCGCGCCGACGAAAAACCCTCAACACTGGTTTTATACGTTCGAAATTTCTCACGGCTGTGGACCTTCTCTAGGAGCAAAATACCTGAAAGCACTTTATCGAACGAAAGAAGGTTGCTATGCGCACGATCGGAATGAGCGACTATACCGTCGGCGAGGACTGCTTCGACGAGCTGCCCGGCGCGCTGGCCGAATACGGAGCGACCAAGGTCGCAATCATCGGTGGCAAGCGAGCACTGGCTGCAGCACTTCCCGGTATCGAAGCCGCGCTGGCAGGCACCGGCGTCGAGGTTCTGGAGACGCGCGTCTACGGCACCAACAGCACACGCGCCAATATCGCCAAGGTCGTAAACTCCCCCGCCTGCCAGGAAGCCGACGTGCTTATCGCCTGCGGCGGGGGCAAGGCACTCGACACCGTGAAGACCGCAGCTATCGAGCTCAAGAAGATCGTCTTTACGGTGCCGACGATCTGCTCCAACTGCTCCGCCGCTACCGCCATTGCCGTTGTCTACAACGACGACGGCTCGCTCGAGGGCTATTCGTACCCCAACCGACCGGCGCACATCTTCATCAACCCCAAGATCATCGCCGAGGCGCCAGCGGAGTACTTCTGGGCCGGCGTGGGCGATGCCCTGTCCAAGCAGCCCGAGGTCGAGTACGCCACGAGCGCCGGAAATTTGGAGCACACCGCCGGTCTTGGCCTGGCACTCGCCCACACCTGCTCCGAGCCGCTGTTTACCTATGGCGTCCAGGGTCTTGAGGACGTGCGCCAGGACCTGTCGAGCGAGGCCGTCAAGCAGATCGCGCTCGACATCGTGGTCAACACGGGATATGTCTCGAACCTGACCAACCAGAACGATTACTACTACAACTCGAGCGTCGCACACGCGTTCTACAACGCCACTTGCAGCGTTCCGCGTGAGGGCACCTACCTGCACGGCGAGGTCGTAAGCCTGGGCGTGCTCGTGTTGTTCGCCTACACGGGCGACACCGAGAACCTTGAGCGCTATGCCGCCTTTAACAAGCAGATGGGCCTGCCCGTGACGCTTGAGCAGGTCGGGCTTTCCGAGGCCGATATCCCTGCCCTGTGCGAGTACGCGCACGCCACCAACGAGTGGAAGCAGGGTAACCCCGAGCCCTTCACCGACGAGAAGTTCGCCGCCGCCATCAAGGCAGCCAACGCCTACGGCCACACCCTCCTCGCCTAACCTACCAAAAAGGGACAGGTTTATTTTGGCAGGTTTTATCTGGGCAAACGCCATTGAACATCTGTTGAAATTGTTTAGCTTGCCATTAAAGGGGGCGACCATCTACTCGATGGCCGCCCCCATTCTTTTGCTATTCCAACATGCTCGGGTCAAATTCACTTGCGGGAATCACACGGTACCCCTGGCGCAGGAGCAGGTCGACGAAGACACCGTTGCCCGCAGTGAGCGTGCCGCTAAAGGTGCCATCGTAGACGCGGTCTACACCACACGAAGGGCTGCGGTCCTGTAAGATACACGCGGCGATCTCTTCCGGCCCGCCCGCCTGCTCGCACATGTCGAGAGCACGCTCGGCACCCAGGCGAAACTCACGATCGACCGAGGCGCCCTCGCAGGTACGGACTTCGCCGTTCACAATTTCGGACGGCTTGCGCGGCGTGGACAGACCGCCAAAAACCTCTGGGCACACGAGGAGCACCTCGGTTCCCGTGCGCTCGCAAGCCTCGACCAGCTCGCGATGGTAATTATCGAGCCCGTTATACTTGCAGCTCTCGCCCATCAAGCAGGCACTTACCACGATCTTCATATACAACCCTTCCCAAGCAAAACGACCCATTTGAGGTGGAAACTCAAATGGGGCGAAAGCACTGCGCAACTAGTATTACTGCTGCTTTGGCATCAGCGGATTCTCACGCGTGAGGAGATTCATAAACTCCTCGCCCGTGATCGTCTCCTTCTTGTACAGATAACGAGCCAGCTCGTGGAGCTTAAACTTGTTCTCCTTCAGGATCTGCAGGGCGCGGTCGTGCGCATCCTCGATCAGCTTGGCGACAATCGCGTCCACGCGCTCGGCCGTACCGGGGGCGCAGGTGAGCGACGTATCCTGGTTAAGGTACGCGTTCTGCACGGTACCGAGCGCCATCATGCCAAACTCATCGGACATACCAAAGCGCGTCACCATGTTACGGGCAAGCTTGGTGGCCTGCTCGATATCGTTGGCGGCGCCGGTCGTCATCTCGCCAAAGATGAGCTCCTCGGCTGCACGGCCACCGCAATAGACGGCGAGCTTGTCCAGGATCTCCTGGCGCGTGGTCAGGAAGCGCTCGTCCTCCTCGACCTGCATGGTGTAGCCCAGAGCACCGCTCGTGCGCGGCACGATGGTGATCTTCGTGACCGGCGCAGAGCCCTTCTGGCGAGCGGCAACGATGGCATGACCGATCTCGTGATAAGAAACGACCTGCTTCTCGTGGTCGGACAGCACCGTGGACTTGCGCTGCTGACCGGCGATGACGACCTCCACCGACTCCTCAAAGTCGTCCTGCGTGGCGCGTTTGCGACCCTCGCGGACGGCACGCAGGGCGCCCTCGTTGATGATGTTGGCCAAGTCGGCGCCCGAGGCACCGGGCGTGGCGCGGGCAATCGCGGTCAGGTCGATCGGCGGCTGCGTCTTCACGCTCTTGGCGTGCAGCTCAAGAATGTTCTTACGGCCGGTCAGGTCGGGCAGCTCAACGGGGATGCGGCGATCAAAACGACCGGGGCGCAACAGGGCCGGGTCAAGGCTGTCGGGACGGTTGGTGGCAGCGAGGACGACGATACCCTTGTGGTTATCGAAGCCGTCCATCTCGGTCAGCAGCTGGTTGAGCGTCTGCTCGCGCTCGTCGTTACCACTAAAGCCGCCGCCGTCACGCTTCTTGCCGATGGTATCGATCTCATCGATAAAGACGATGCACGGGGCCTTTTCCTTGGCCTGCTTAAACAGATCGCGAACCTTGGCGGCGCCGCGGCCGACGAACATCTCGACAAACTCAGAGCCCGAAATACTAAAGAACGGCACACCCGCCTCGCCGGCCACAGCCTTGGCAAGCAGGGTTTTACCGGTACCCGGAGGGCCGACAAGGAGGGCACCGCGCGGCAGCTTGGCGCCAATCTCCTCGTAGCGCTGCGGCTTCTCCAGAAAGTCGACGACCTCCTTGAGGGACTCCTTGGCCTCTTCCTGGCCAGCGACATCCTTAAAGGTCACGCCCACGTCCTTGGAGGCAATCACGCGCGCACCGGACTTGCCCAGTCCACCGCCGCCAAAACCGCCGCCGCCAAAGTTCATCGACGGGCCGTCATCACCCATGGCCTTCTTCATGCGGCGGTTGAGCCACCAGCCGATCAGGAAGAAAATCGCCATGGGAAGAATGAGGGTGAGCAGGTAGTAAGTCATCAGACCCGAGTTCTTATCGGGAACGACCGACTCAAGCGAGGCGCCAGATTCAAGCACGCGATCGGTAAAGCCCGCATCATTCGGCACGCCGGTCGTCTTGTAGGCGATGTTCTCGTCCTCGCCCTTCTTGGTGTAATAAATCGAGTAATCGTCCGTGTTGTACTCGACCTTATCGACGCTCTTCTTGTCGAGCGCTTTGACAAACGTCGAGTAATCGGTCTTCGTAATCTGCTGCGTGTGACCGATGTTGGGGAACAGAACGGTCGAGAGCACGAGGTAGACGACGAAGGCGATGAGCACGTAGAGGATCATATTCCGTCTACGTTTGTTGTCATCCATCTCCATCTGCTTGAACTCCATCTACTGGGGTTGATAATGCTAACTAGAATACCCAACCCGGCCGGCGATAAACCGACACCGGGCACGAAAGGACAGAGATGGCATCACTGGAAGTCGGCAAGGTTCAAATCTATACGGGCGACGGCAAGGGCAAGACGACGGCTGCGCTGGGGCTCGCGCTGCGCGCCACGGGCTATGGACTTAACGTGCTCATGCTTCAGTTTGCCAAGAAGCTTCACTGCGCCGAACATGACGCAGCTCCTCGATTGGGGCTTTGCATCGTACAAGCCGACCGCGAAACGCCCGAAGCCTGTGCCGCACAGATCATGGAGCTGGCGCGCGAGCAGATTAGCCAAGTCGACGTGCTGATCTTGGATGAGCTGGGAGAAGCCATGCGACGGGGCTTTGTGACGCGCGAAGATGTCGAAGCGTTGATCGCTATGAAACCAACCACCACGGAGCTCGTGCTCACTGGCCGCGGCTTGCTGCCCCTCGCCGACCTTGCCGACCTCGTAACCGAAATGCGCCCCGTCAAACACTACTTCGACGAAGGCCTCCTAGCCCGCCAAGGCATCGAATACTAATTGATCCAAAGGGGACGGAGGAAAACGAATCATCGACATCACCACGGAGAGCAATGATCCGTTTTCCTCTGTCTCATACGGATCATTAGGCAGTAGCGCGGCCTAGCCAGTTGCCGCTGTGGTGGTAGATGGTGAACATCGCGGCCGTGATGAGCCAGGTTACGGGGTAAACCAGCAGCAGGAGCTCAAGCGACGGATCGAAAGGCATGATCGCAAACACCCAGATCACCCTGAGCACGACGGTGCCGAAAATCGTGAGAATCATGGGCTGCAAGCTCACGCCGGCACCGCGAATGGAGCCCGACGCGTTTTCGATAATCGAGAAAATCGCATAGAACGGCGCAATAAAATGGATGATGGTCGTGGTGTAGGCCGAGATCGAAGCATCGTCGACAAACAGACGCGACAGAGGACCCGAGAACACCAGCAGCACGGCAGACAGGCCACCAATGAGCATAAACGACAGCACGAGCGACGTATGGTAGCCCTTGCGCATGCGCTCGTAGTTGCGCGCGCCAAAGTTCTGTGCCGAGAACGTGGTGATCGACACGCCAAGCGCCTCGGTAACCATCCAGACAATGCCATCTAAGCGGCCCGAAAGACCCCAAGCCGTGGTGACATCGGCGCCAAACGAGTTGACCGACACCTGAATCAAGACGTTGGAAATCGAATACGCAGCAGACTGAAAGCCAAGCGGCAGACCACACGAGATCATGCTCTTGCAAATACCAGGATCAATGCCGAGTTTGGACAGTGAAAGCCGCCACGCACCCGGTGCGTGCATCATGCGAATCACGATCATCGTGGCGTTGGAGCAAATGGTCAGCGCCACCGCGATGCCGCAGCCCAAAGCCTCCATATGCAGCACGGCAACAAAAATGATATCCAGTACCACGTTAACGAGGCAGCCGGAAGCGATGATCACGGCAGGTCCACGCGTGTCGCCCACGGCGCGCAGCAGTGCCGTTCCCATATTGAGCAGCAGCGCCGCAACCATGGCGGCAAAATAGCAACGAGCATAGGCCACACCCTCGGCCAATAGTTCATGCGGCGTATTCATAAGCACCAGCATGGGCTCAACGAACACTATGCCCAAAATCGAGACGACGATACCGCCCACCAGAGCGAGCGTCATGGCCGTATGGACCGAACGACTCAGTCGCTCATCATCGTGCTGGCCAAAATACTGACCCGTAATAACAGCACATCCAGCACCCACACCGACGCAAAAACCGATGCAGAGCTCCGTGAGCACCATCGTGGCCTGGATGCCGCCCAACGCGAGCTTTCCGCCAAACTGACCGACGATATAGGTACCGATAAGTGTGTAGGCCTGCTGAAAAAACGAACTAAAAAAGATGGGAACGCACAACGAAAGCAACTGCTGCCAAATAACACCCTGTGTTACATCGATAGCCGTAGATTTCTTAGCCACACGCCCTCCCCACCAGCGCACGTCAAACAACAAAACGTCAATTTAAGACCAAAGCCAGCACCAGCTTAGCACCGACCGGCATCAACCGAAACACCCGGACTCAGAGCCCGGTGCAAAATATCTGCCTAGTGATACAGTCCCGGCTGGTAGTGATACTCGTTGCTCACGTGCGGACACAACTGCCAAAAAGCGACAGCACTCGCCGCGGCCACGTTGAGCGAATCGACCCCATGCGCCATCGGAATACGCACAGCCCAGTCACAGCCCGCGATGGTCTTGGCGCCCAGGCCGGCGCCCTCGGTGCCCATAAAGATCGCCAACCGGTCAATCTCCCGCAACGCGGGATCGTCCAACGACACCGAATCATCCGTCAATGCCATGGCGGCACACGAAAAGCCGGCATCGTGCAGCGCCGCCAGCCCATCATGCGGCCATACGCGCGCCTCGCTGCCAATGCGCGTCCAGGGCACCTGGAACACCGTGCCCATGCTCACGCGGGCCGAGCGGCGGTACAGCGGGTCACAGCAAGTGGGGCTCACCAAAATGCCATCGACATTCAACGCTGCCGCCGAGCGGAAAATCGCACCCACATTAGTATGGTCGACAATACCCTCGAGCACGCACACGCGCACCGGGCGCTCACCCGCCACCTCGACGACGCCGCCCAAGAACTCATCAACCGGAATCTGACGCGGGCGACGGAACGCCGCGAGCGCACCGCGCGTCACGTTAAAGCCCGTCAACTGCTCCATGAGCTCCATGGAGGCCACGAACACAGGAACCGGACCTGCGCCCTCGCGTACAACCAGACGCTCGAACAGCGGCATCATCTGATCGAGCCAGCGCTCACCCAAAAGAAAGCTCACCGGCTCGTATCCGGCACGCACCGCACGCTCGATGACCTTGGCGCTCTCGGCGATAAAGATGCCCTTTTGCGGCTCCAGCACGCAGCGCAGCTCGCGCTCAGTCAGTCGCACGTAGGCGTCGAGCCGCTCATCATTAAGGGAATCGATTCGCAGCACCTCAACGGCATCAGTCATAGCAGCCAGCCCGTACCCTTCTTTACAGCACATCTATACCAAACGAGGCGACGCTAAGCGCCGCCCCATGCATTCAATCAACCCGATGATACCGTTCACGCCAGACGATTTAAGCATCAACACGACGATATGTCACGAACTCATAATCGAGGCCTTCGTCACCCTCGCCCGCGGCAATCGTGGCAACCCCGTCGCGCCGCGCAACTTCCCACGCAGGATCGACATCCAAATTGGGAAAGTACGTGTCCACGGCATGGGTGCAATGGTTGTGCGTGACCTCGGCCTCCACGCAGTACGGCAAAAACTGCCGATACACCTCGCCGCCACCGATCACCCAGGCAACGGGCTCATCGGCCACGGCGGCCAAGGCCTCGTCGATACTATGCACCACGTCGACGCCCTCGGGGGCAAAGCCCTCGTCGCGGGTGAGCACAATGTTGCGACGGTTCTTAAGCGGACGCCCGCCGGGAAAACTCAGCAGGGTCTTGCGTCCCATAATGACCGGGCAACCCTTGGTGCACGCCACAAAATGGCGCATGTCGGCACGGTTGGACACGACCATGTCGCCCTCGCACCCAATGCCCCAGTCATCGCACACGGCGACAATGGCAGAAAGCTTACACGTCATGCGCGTCACCTACACCGCAATGGGGATGTTCTTGACCTGCGGGCCGTGCTCATAGCCCTCAACGATCAAGTCGTCGGTCGTAAACGCGTAGAAATCATGCACATCGGGGTTGAGCGTTACCTTAGGAGCCGCAAACTGCGGACGCTCGATAAGCTCGCGGACGATATCGACATGACGGTCGTAAATATGGGCATCGGCGATCACATGCAGCAACTCGCCAGCGATCATATCGACCGACTGCGCGACCATCATCAGCAAAATGGCGTACTGGCACACATTCCAGTTGTTCGCGGCCAAAATGTCCTGGCTGCGCTGGTTAAGAATCATGTTGAGTGTTGGCTTGTCGTCCTGCGGGCGCTGCGTGACGTTATAGGTCACGCTGTAGGCGCACGGATACAGGTGCATCTCGGACAGGTCGCTAAACACGTACGTATTGGTCATGATGCGGCGGCTGTACGGCGTGTGCTTAAGGTCGTACAGCACGCGGTCCATCTGGTCAAAGTCACCCTCGGCATAATGGCTCTTCTGCCCAATCTGGTACCCGTAGGCCTTGCCGATGGAGCCGGTCTCGTCGGCCCACTCATCCCAAATATGGCTGTTGAGGTCATGCACGTTATTGGACTTCTTTTGATAGATCCATAGAATCTCGTCCATGGCAGATTTGAGGGCCGTACGACGCAGGGTAAGCGCCGGAAACTCCTCACGCAGGTCGTAGCGTGCCGTAACGCCAAAGTTTTTAATGGTATAGGCAGGGGTGCCGTCCTCCCACACCGGACGAACCTTTTGGCCCTCGGTAGTGGTGCCATGGTCCAGAATATCGCGGCACATGGCTACAAACTGTTGATCAGCTTTGCTCATTGACCCTCCTGTCAGTCGCCTATAAGCGATTTTTATTGTAGCCCAGGCGCGCAGCATCGAATTGCACACTTGGGGCGGCACACGCAATGCACGGCAGTACGGCACCGCATTCGTAAATGCTGCACCTTTAGCTTTTTTGACATATGCCAAAAATAGCTTGAGCGGTTTCGTATACGCGCTATCCTATTGTTGACATATGTCAGATTTGGAGAGTGTATGGCAGGAAGACGCGAAAAATTGCGCCGTGTTGGGATCATTCCCGAATATCGCGGCTTTACCCCTGACGGCCTTGCCAGCGGAGACGCCATCGACATGACGGTCGACGAACTCGAAGTCCTACGGCTTTGCGACCTGGAAGGCCTCAATCAGGAGGCCGTCGCCCAGCAAATGGGCATCGCCCGTGCCACCGTGGCGGCCATCTGCAGCCGCGCGCATCGCAAGGTGGCAAACGCGCTGGTCAACGGGCGAGCACTTAGTATCGAGGGCGGCAATATCGCATACTCCCCTACACCTACGACGACGGCCATATGGCCAGCAAAGGAGGTCGGCACCATGAGGGTGGCAACGACGTACGACAACGGCAACATCTTTATGCACTTTGGCCGCAGTGAGCAGTTCAAAATCTATGACATCCAGGATGGCAAGGTGCTCAACGAGCAGGTCGTAGGCACCGGCGGCACTGGTCACGGCGCCCTAGCGGGTCTGCTCGCCAACGGTGGCGTCGATACGCTCATCTGCGGCGGTATCGGCGGCGGCGCCATCAACGCGCTCACCCAGGCAGGCATCACGGTCTATGCGGGCGCCCAGGGCAGCTGCGACGCCTGCGTCGAGGCCCTCATTGCCGGCACGCTCGCGCAGACCGGCGAGGCCACCTGCGACTGCCATGGGCACGAGCACGAGCACGCCCACGAGCATGGCGAGTCCTGCGGCTGCCACGGCCACCACGACCATGATGGGCACGAGGGCTGTGGCTGCCACTAGTGGCAAGCACCTCAACGCCAACACGCTTCCGCGCGTGAGAAACCCTGCGAACGAACGGCGAAGGCCGCCTGGAGTACCATCCAGGCGGCCTTCGCCATACTCGACTCAACCAGTCGTTACTTTTTATTACGCATCTGCGCTTCCATCTGGCGCAGCAGGTCCATATCGGACTTGGGACCACCTGTTCCCATGCCACCCAGGCCACCCAGGCCGCCCATGCTGCCCAGGCCCATGGCATCCAGACCGGGAATATTGGGCATGCGCATCTTTTTGCCTTTTTTACCCTTCTTGCCCTTCTTGCCGCCGGCTTGCGCCTGGTTTGCCATCGAGCGCATGCGGCCCATCATCTTGTTCATCTCGCCCCACTGCTTCATAAGGCTATTGACCTCGGTGGGGGTCACGCCGGCACCCTTGGCGATGCGGGCGCGACGCTGGCCGTTGATGATGGAAGGACGCAGGCGCTCCTCCTTGGTCATCGACATGATGATGGCCTCGTTCTTGTCGAAGATACCCTCATCCAGGTTGCCGCCCATCTGGTTGAGCGCGCGCTGGCCGCCGGGAAGCATGCCCAGAATGCCCTTCATACCGCCCATCTTCTTGACGGCCTTCATCTGGTCGAGCATGTCGTTCATGGTAAAGCCCTCGCGCAGCATGCGCTCGGCAGCCTCGAGCTGCTCGGCATCGGCTGCCTCCTGGGCTTTCTCGATAATGCCGACGACGTCGCCCATGCCCAAGATGCGCTTGGCCATGCGATCGGGATAGAACGGCTCCAGCGAATCGGGCTTCTCGCCCATGCTCACGAACTTGATGGGCTTGCCGGTCACCTGGCGCACCGAAAGCGCGCCGCCGCCACGGGCATCGCCGTCGAGCTTGGAGATGATCACGCCGTCAAAGTCGGTGCGCTCGGCGAAGGTCGAGACAACGTTGACGATATCCTGGCCGGTCATGGCATCGACGACCATCAGCACCTGATCGGGCTTGACGGCCTTCTTGATGTCCACGGCCTCCTGCATCATCTGCTCGTCGATCTGCAGACGACCGGCGGTATCGACGATGACCACATCGCGCAGGTGGTCGACGGCCTCCTGGATGGCGCCCTTGGCAATATCGACCGGGTGCTCGCCGTCACCGCGGAAGACCGGCACGCCGATCTCTCCACCAAGCGTGGCCAGCTGGTCGGCAGCGGCGGGACGGTAGACGTCGCACGCGGCGAGCAGCGGCGAGCGGCCCTGCTTCTTGAGCAGGTATGCCAGCTTTACAGCCGCCGTGGTCTTACCGGAGCCCTGCAGGCCCACGAGCATAATGACGTTGGGAATGCGGTTGCTAAAGACGAGCTTGCTCTCGGTGGAGCCGAGCATCTCGGTGAGCTCGTCGAGCACGATCTTGACGACGTTTTGCGCCGGCGTCAGCGATTCCATGACCTCGGCGGTCATGCAGCGCTCCTTGGTCTTGGCGACAAACTCCTTGACGACCTTAAAGTTGACGTCGGCCTCGAGCAGCGCCATGCGAATGTCGCGCATGGCCGAGGTGATATCGGCCTCGGTCAGCTTGCCCTTGCCGCGTAGGCGGTCAAATGTGTCGTTGAGGCGATCGCTCAGAGAATCAAACACTGGTCACTCCTTAGTTGGACTCGCCCACCAGGGCGCGGCAGAAATCTTTGGCATTAAACTCCTGCAGGTCATCGACCTGCTCGCCCACGCCCACGCGCAGAATCGGGAGCTTGAGCTTCTCGGCCACGGCCATGGCGATACCGCCCTTTGCCGTGCCGTCGAGCTTAGTCATGATAATACCGTCCAGACCCAGCGCCTCATTAAACTCGAGCGCCTGGTTCAGGCCGTTTTGGCCCGTCGCGGCATCGATCACGAGGACGACCGAGACGGGCATGGGGCCGGCGGCCATATTGGCGGCGCGCTTACGCGTCACGTTGACCACCTTGGCAAGCTCGCGCATGAGCTCGGGGCTCGTATGCAGACGGCCGGCGGTGTCGATGAGCACCAGGTCGCTGCCGCGCTTGTCGGCCTCGTCGAGCACGTCGTAGCAAACGCTTGCCGGGTCTGAGCCGCGGTCGCGCTTTATGACGGGGACGCCGGCTCGCTGGCCCCACACATCGAGCTGTTCGATGGCGGCAGCGCGGAAGGTATCGGCCGAGCCGATCACGACGTTCTTGCCGCGGGCGGCCATGGCGCTCGCGATCTTGCCGACCGTAGTGGTCTTGCCGGCACCGTTGATGCCCACAAACAGCACGCAGCTCGGCGTGTCGGCGAACGGATCGCGCTCGACGGGTACAAAATGCTGCTCGAGCTGCTCGGCCAGGGCCCGACGGAGTTGCGGGGCGGTCTTGAGGTTCTTCTTGGCCGCGGCATCGCGCAGGTCATCGGAGACCTGGATGGCGACCTCGGCACCCATGTCACCCATGACGAGGGTGTCCTCTAGGTCCTCCCAAAAATCCTCGTCGACCTCGCCGCCAAAGTAAAAGACCTCGTTGAGGGCCTCGCGGCTGCGCTCAAGTCCGCGCGAGAGGGCATCGAAGAATCCCATTATGCATTCACGACCTTTCCGGTTTCGCGATCGAGTTTTTGCGAGACGACGCGACTGACGCCGTCAGCCTGCATCGAGACGCCGTAGAGGACGTCAGCGTCCTCCATAGTACGGCGCTGATGCGAGATAACCAAGAGCTGCGTATCGGAACGCAGCACGTCGAGCGCGCCGATGAGCTTGGACAGGTTGGCGTCATCGAGCGCCGCCTCGACCTCGTCCAGCACATAGAACGGCACCGTACGCGTGCGATACACGGCAAAGAGCAGGGCGAGCGCCGTCAGGCTCTTCTCGCCGCCCGACATGAGCATCATCTTGGTGATGCGCTTGCCGCGCGGCTGCGCCACGACCTCGATGCCCGTCTCGGCCGGATGCTCAGGGTCGGTCATCTCCAGATGCGCCTGGCCACCCGGGAACAGCATGGCGAAGATCTCGCGGAAGTTCGCATCGACCTTTTCGAAGGTCACCAGGAAGGCTTTACGCATCTTACGGTCGATGGCCACGGTAATCTTGGTGAGCGCCTTGCGCGCGCTCTCCAGATCGGACAGCTGCTCCTCGATGTAATCGGCGCGGCGCTTGAGCTGCTCGTACTCCTCCATGGCAACCTGGTTCACAGGGCCCAGGTTGTTGATCTGGCGCACGAGCTGGTTGAGCTCGCGCTCGGCGGCGTCGCGATCGGTGGGAGCAGGAAGCATGAGCGCTTCCTCGAGCACCGTGGTGCCATCGGCGGTAATGGCCTTGATGGCCGCCTCTACCTGTACCTCGAGCTTGCCGCGCGCGACCTTGAACTCGTTTTGTGTCGCCGTGGCGGCATCGACCCGCTCCTTGGCGCGGGAGACCTCGGCCTTGGCATCCTCGATGGTTTTCTTGAGCGAAGCCGAGTCTGCCTCCTCGAGTGAGGCCTGGTCACGCAGGCGCGCAGCCCAATCAGATGCACGCTCCAGCAGGGCCGAATAGCGCTCGTGCATGGGATCGACACGCAGGCGCAGCAGCTCGAGCGAGCGCGAAGCCTGACGTGTTCCGCGGATACGGCGGTCAATGCCCTCCAGGCGATGCTCCAGATCGGGCACGCGGCCCTTCAGCGAACGCAGGCGCTCGCTCGTCTGGGCCAGGCGCACCTTGGCATCGGCGAGCTTACCGGCTGCCTCGGAATCGTCACGGCGCACGCGATCGAGCTCGTCGTTGGCTTCGGCAATCTGGAGACCCAGGTCGCTTGCCTGCGCACGGGCCTCGTCGCGCGAACGGGTGAGATCGTCAACGCGCGGGCGCGCGGCGTTCACGGCCTCGGCCGCCTGCTCGCGGCGCCTGGAGATGCGCGCACGCTCGACCTCGGCGTTGTTGGCGCTTTGCTCCAGGCGGCCAATCTCGGAGAGCAGCGAGCGGCGCTCGCCCTCAAGACGGGCGATCTCGCCGGCGGCATCACCCTCGGCGGCACGCGCCTCCTCGACGGCCGCATTGGCCTCGATAACCTGGTTCGACACATGCTCAAAAACGGCAGCCAAATCGGGCTCCAGGCCTTCGAGCTCGCGAATGCGGCGCTTCCGCTCCAGGGCACCCGAGGCCTCGCCGGCATCGAGCCCCACGCGCACCAGGCCACCAAAGCTCACGCGAGCGCCATCGGGCGTCACATAAGTCACACCGTCAACGACTGGTGCCGCCAGCGCACAAGGCAAGTCATCGACCACGTAATAGCCGCCGAGCAGTGCCTCGACAATCGGGCCATAACCGGCACGCACGGACAGGCGATCAACCAGACGCGAACCGGCAGCGCCCTCGGCAGCAGCAGAGCCGCTCACCCCACGCGCCACCAGCAGTGCCTCGCCCGAGGCCTTCTTTTGGTCCAAAGCCGCACGACCGGCACGCTCAAGCGTGGCGGCGTCATCAAACAACAGGGCATCGATATCGCCGGCAAGCAGCTGCTCGACCAGGCCCTCAAGCTCACGCGGCGCCTCGAGCACGTCGCCCAGACGGCCCGTTACGTCATCGCCCAATGCCCCTACCAGACGGCTCACCAACGGCGAGCTATCGGCCATACGGGCATCGAGCTTCTTTTGGCTCGCAAGCTCAGAGCGCACCTCGGACAGCTTATTGCGCGACTCGCTCTCACGGGCGCGCAAGTCCTTCAACGCCGCACGGGCGACCTCGGTGGCCTGGCGCGCATCGGCCTGGGCTTGGCGAGCCTGATCGAGCGCGCCGTCGATCTCCTCGGCGCGGTCGCGACGGCTCTCGAGCGAGGCCGTGACCTCCTCGAGCTGCTCGTCAATCTGCTCCAGGCGCGAGGCATACATGTTGTCCTCGACCTCGGCATTGCTCAGCGAGTCTTTCACCTTGGCAAGCTCGAGCGCAGCCTTGTCGGCCACGCGCTGCACATCGCGTTGCTCGCGCGTAAGCTGCGAAATCTGATTGTCGAGCGCAACACGGCGCTCGTGGAGCTCGGCGGCGGCAGGGCCGGCGGCGTCAACGTCGTCCTGGGCCTGCATGTGCGCACCGGTCACTTCCTCTAGCTGGGCACGTGCATCCTCGAGCTCCTCGACCACGCGACGACGCTGATGCTCGGAGCTCGAAATCTGGCCGCGCATATCGGACAGGCGCGACACCATATTGTGGCCCTTTTCCTCGAGCAGGCGCATATCGGAGTTAATACGGCCGACCACATCTTGCATATGACGGCGCTGTTCGCCCAAGTCACCCACAAACAGGCCCTTTTCCTCGAGCATCACCTGGAGCTTCTCGAGCTCGCGCTCCTTTTCGCCCAAGCGGTACTGAGCAAGCTCCAGCTCGGCGGCACCCTCTTTGGAACGGCTCTCCAGATCGTTCCACTGCGACTGCAGCGAACGAAGCTCGTCCACGGCCAGCATCTGCGTAAGCTCGTTCGCGCGCGAGGACAGCTCTTTGTACTTGCGCGCGCGATCGACCTGACGCTCCAACGGTCGCAGCTGACGGGCAATCTCCTTATTGATGTCGCGGGCACGAGTAAGGTGCTCGTCCATCGACTTAATCTTTTTGAGCGCACGCTCCTTGCGGCGCTTGTGCTTGGAAATGCCGGCAGCCTCCTCGATAAGGACGCGGCGCTCCTCGGGACGGCTCTGCAAAATGGCATCGAGCTTGCCCTGGCTGATAATGGAATGCGTATCCTTACCCAAGCCCGAATCGTGCAAAATGTCCTGGATATCCATCAGGCGGCACGGACTCGAGTTGATGAGGTATTCGCTCTCGCCCGAACGATACATGCGGCGGGTGATGGCAACCTCGTCAAAGTCGACAGGCAACACATGGTCCGAGTTATCGAGCACCAGCGTGACCTCGGCAACGCCCACCGGCTTGCGCGCCGACGAGCCCGAGAAGATGACGTCCTCCATGGCCTGGCCGCGCAGCTGCTTGGCGCTCTGCTCGCCCAGTACCCACAGAATCGAATCGGAGATATTCGATTTTCCCGAGCCGTTAGGACCGACGATGACGGTCAGGCCCGGCTCAAACGTCATATGGGCGCGGTCGGCAAACGACTTGAACCCTTTGAGCGTAAGGGACTTGAGATACACGGTTCCTCGCTTAAACGGGCTTCTTGTTGAGAATCACACCGTTGGTGGTGTAACCCATGCGGTCGAGCGCCTCGAGTGCAGCGGCTCCCTCGGCCTCTTTCTTAGAGGCGCCGGTGCCGCGGCCCTGACGGATACCGTCGACAAGCACCACGGCGGTAAAGGTGGGCGCATGTGCCGGGCCCTCGGAGCCTACCAGCTTGTATGCCGGGGGCTCGCGACCGTCTGCCTGCACGCACTCCTGCAAGAACGACTTGGGGTTCGCGGGGTGCTCGGCACGCTCGGAGGCCAAATGGGGCTTAAGCGTGCGGTGGATGAACTCCGCCGCCGCATCCCAGCCGGCATCGAGGTACAACGCACCCACGAGCGACTCATAGACGTTCTCGAGCGCCGAGTTAAGGCCGCGCGCGCCGGTACCGGTCTCGGAGGCACCAAAGATGATGATGTCGTCGATGCCCAGCTCGTGCGAAACCTCGGACAGCGTGGCACCCGAAACAAGCGATACCTTCAGACGCGTGAGCTTGCCTTCATCGAACTCGGGATAAGACTCAAAGAGCGAACGGGCAACCACGGCGCCCAGAATGGAGTCACCCAAAAACTCAAGCCGCTCATAGCTGGCAGAGACCGGCTGCCCCTCTACTGCCGAGGGGTGGGTGAGCGCCGCGCGTAGCAGCACCTTGTTATTAAACTCATGGCCCAGGATTTCCTGAGCGCGCGTGAGTCGTTGAGATAAAGCCAAGACCTAGGCCTCCCTGGCGTTTTCGATAGCGTCGACGGCGTCGGCAACGGAGGTGAGCGACAACAGGGTCTCGTCATCGATCTCGAGGTCAAACTCGTCCTCGATGGCCGTCACCAGCTGCAGGCGCTCGAGCGAATTGGCATCGAGGTCGTCAAAAGTTGTCTCATCACTGATCTCGGCAACGTCAACACCCAGCACGTCGGCAGCGACCTCGGCGATCTTGTCAAAGATTTCGGAGCGATCCATAGCGCATCCTCTCATAAGTCGTGGAATACAATGTGTCGCGCGGGCAGAAGCCGCATTGCAGCACGGTTCCGATTCTACCCCACGATGCATAGCTTGAGCCACGTAACGGAGCTCTTGCTAAACGATACCTTCCATGGAATTGGCAATGCTTTCGATAAGCCCGGCTCGAACGGCCTGAGCCGCGGCGAGTGTACCGTTCTTAACGGCTTCGGCCGACGTGGCGCCATGGCCAATCAAAACGACGCCGCGAAGGCCCAGCAGGATCGCGCCGCCCTTGGCATCGCCCGAGAGCTTGGCTTTCATCTGGCGCATCTGCTTTTTGATGAGCAGCGCGGCGATCTTGGTACCGAGCGAAGACATAAAGGCGCCCTTGAGCTCTTGCAGCAAAAACTTGGCAGCGCCCTCGGTTGCCTTGAGCGCAATATTGCCCGACATGCCGTCGGCGACCACAACGTCAAAATTGCCCGACGTAAGATCGGTGCCCTCGCAGTTGCCCACAAAACCGGGGACCGCGGCTTTCATAGCCGGGAAGCACGCCTTGGTAAAGTTGGAACCCTTCTCGTCCTCGGTGCCGTTGCCGAGCAGGCCCACACGCGGATGTTCGATGCCCAGGACCACGCGGGCATAGGCTGCACCCATCTGGGCAAAGCGAACCATGTCGTCGACCTCGACATCGGGGTTGGCCCCCATGTCACACAGTACCGTAAGGCCACCGGCGCGGTTGGGCAGCGCATTGGTGAGGCATGGACGCACCGGCTGCTTCTTACCCTCTACCAAATATCTAAACGGCGTCACGTAGGCGGTGGCGGCAGCCGTCATGGCGCCGGTCGACCCCGCGGAGAAAAACGCGTCCGCGTTGCCCTTCTTAATAGCACGGCAGGCAAGCACGATCGAAGACTTACGCTTGGTCATCACGGCGCGGATGGGATCGTCGTCCATGGCGATGACATCGGGGGCCTCCAGAGCCTCCACACGCGCGTGCGCCGCGGCAAAGGGGTTGACGATATCGGCGGGGCCAACAGCAATGACCTCGATATCGGGATCGGCGGCAAGCGCGGCCTCAATACCGTCGAGGACAACTTGGGGCTTCTCGTCTCCGCCCACAACGTCTACACAAACGCGAACGTTACTCATTTCAAGTGCTCCTTATACAAAAATGGCCGACTCATTGAGCCGGCCATTGTGGTTCCAGTTGGAACGGCATCGTATCCAGAGTATACAGTTACTCGGTAACGATAACCTCGCGGTCCTTGTAGAAACCGCAGCTGGGGCACACGTGGTGCGGGAGCTTGACAGCGCCGCAACGGGGGCACGTGGACTGAGCCGCAGCCGAGATCTTCATGTTGGCGGAACGACGGGTATGGGTGCGGATACGACCCTGCTTTTGTTTAGGTACGGGCATAGTGACCTTCCTTATGAACTATCCAGTGTGGCGATTACGCGCAAGTAGCGATACTACCACATTTTTACTCATCAAGATTGAGATTCTTCAATGCTGCAAATGGATTTTCCGTGGCAGCGGCCCATTCGGCCTCGGCCTGGGCGGCGCAATCGCATTGCTCGACGTTGAGATTGATGCCGCAGGTGGGGCACAGGCCGCGGCAATCGGGCTTGCAGAGCACCACAAACGGCGTGTCCATGACAACGGCGTCGTTAATGGGCTCCCCCAGATCGACAATGCGGTCCTCGCCCAAAAGCTCGTAACCGTCCTCGTAGGCCTCGGGATCCTCGGGCTCCTCAAAGAGGTAGAACTCCTCGATCTCGCCGGCGATATCAAACGAGGCGAGCTCAAGGCAGCGATCGCATTCGCCGGTGGCGTGCGCTCGAACCATGCCGGAGAGCAGAACACCGGTGCCCGCATTGGTAAAAACCACGTCGTAAGCAATGCCGTCCTGCAGCTGGTACTCCTTCTCGCCCACCGTGTAGGTGGCGACATCGACCTTGCCGGTCAGCGGATACGAGTCTCCGGGAAACTCGAGCTGCTCGGAAAGATCGACGGTAACGCTCGGGAACTCAGCCATTACCACTGACCGTTCTGCTGGGCGGCACCCTCGTTGAGCTGCTGACGGCAACGGGTAACGGTGCCGGTCAGGCTCTTGAGGTTCTCCTCGAGATGCGTAAAGACCTGCTCGGCATAATCCTCGGCCGCATAGCGCGTCTCGCGCTCGTACTGCTGGGCACGATCACGGATATCGTCGGCCTGCTGCTGCGCCAAGCGGACGATCTCCTGCTCACCGGCAATGGTGAGTGCCTGCTGCTGAGCATCGGCAATGATGGAATCGGCCTGAGCGGCGGCGGAAGCCATAAGCTCGTCGCGCTCCTTGAGGATGCGACGGGACTTCTGCCACTCCTCGGGATAGCTCATACGGATCTCGTCAAGGATGTTAAAGAAGACGTCGGCATCGATAACCTTCATCTGGGCATTCTTGCCGAACGGCGTCTTAGCCTCTTCGATGAGCCCCTCGAGCTCCTCGACAAGGCTCACGATCCTGTCGCCAGGAAAATTCTCGCCCGGCATCCGGTCTCCTTTCATAGGTAACATGTCATCGTGTTAGTTTACCACATGCCATCAGGCAATATGAAACGTCACGAAAAGCGATGTTTAAGCGCTTCGACCACATTGGGCGGCACAAACGTCGACACATCGCTTCCGAGCGATGCGATCTGACGAACCACCGAGCTCGAGATATAGCCGTATTGCGGCGCACTCATGACAAAAATGGACTCAAGCTCGTTGTCCAGGCGATAGTTGAGGTCCGCCTGCTGCAGCTCGTACTCAAAGTCGGTCATGGCGCGCAGGCCCTTGACCACAGCACCCGCACCCTGCTCACGGGCAAAATCGACCAACAGACCGGTAAAGGGCAGTACCTCGACACCGTCAATATCGCCCAGGGCCTCGCGGGCCAACGCCACGCGCTCATCGAGCATAAAGGTGGTGCCCACGCCGTTTTTGCCCTGCGACTCCGCCACGGCGACAATCACGCTGGGAAAAATGCGGCGGGCGCGGCGGATTACATCGATGTGACCAAACGTGATGGGGTCAAACGTACCCGGAACGATCACGCGGTTGATAGTGTCATTCATGGGTATCCTCCAAAGGCACGTCCTCGTCAATATCGCTGTCATGAGCATGGTCGCACTCGTCCGCGGCCACCCAGCGCAGCAAGTCAACCGAGGTAATGCCGTAGCGTTTCTCTCGCACGGTCTCAAAACCAGCCGGATGAGCGCCCGCATCGCTTGCGGCATGCTCAAACAGGGCAAAGGCCCCTGGTGCCAGCAAGCCCTGCTGGGCAAGATTGCGCAGCAGCTCCTCGACCGGCTCGGCGCCAAAGGCATAGGGTGGATCGAGCAGGACAAGATCAAAGGGGCCGCCCGGAACACGGCCGCGCGAGGCGCTCGCCAACACATCGCCGGTAACGACGCGCCAACGCGAGCGGTCGCGACACAGCGACTCGATATTCTTAGTGATCAGTCGGGCGGCATTGCGATCGATCTCGAACGTGATGAGCGAGCGAGCGCCGCGCGAGAGCATCTCGATTCCCAGGGCACCGGAGCCGCCAAAGGCATCCAGCACGCGGACCTCGTCCAGATCGAAATCGAATGCCGACATGACCATGGACGCACATGCCTCGCGCACGCGGTCGGTCGTGGGACGGGTGACATCGCGCCCACGCGGCTCTTCGATCTTGCGGCCGCGCCATTCACCGCCGATGATTCTCATCCTCCGCTGACCTCCTTGAAAATATGTCGATAACGCGTGGCGACCGCATCGCGCAAGGGACGCGTCGCCACGGAGTCAAGGTTGCAAGCATACCGCAAGAGCTCGACCGCGTCCAAATGGGCCCATTCGATAAGATCCTCGTCGGCGTCCAGGTCCACAAAACGCAGGGTCACACCGCCATGTTGGCGATAACCCAAGATTTCGCCCTCGTGGCGCAAACGCAGGTCCATCTGCGCAAGCGCAAAACCGTCAGAGGTCTTTTCGAGCGCCCGCAGGCGGTCTTGCGCAGCAGACACACCGCCATTGCCCTTGGAATGCGTCATGACCAGGCACGTGCCCGACACGCTGCCGCGGCCCACGCGGCCTCTAAGCTGATGCAGGGCCGCCAAGCCAAAGCGCTCGCCGTTCTCGATAACCATGACGGTGGCGTTGGGCACGTCGACGCCCACCTCGACCACCGTAGTCGAGACGAGCACGTCGATCTCGCCGCGCTTAAAGGCGTCGATCACGCGGTCCTTCTCCCCCGCCGGCATGCGGCCGTGAAGACGCTCGACGGAAAGCCCCGGCAATGCCAGACGCAGGCGGTCGAGCTCGGTCGCGGTGTCGTGTAACGGCACGGGCACCGTCACGCGACCTTCATCGTCGCGAGCAATGCCGGGAACGTCTTCCAAATCGTCCGCGGAGTCACTCGGCTCCACAAGCGGGCAGATAACGTAAGCCTGCTGTCCTTGGGCATGCGCCTCGCGAATGGCACCGTAGGCCAGGTCGCGGCTCGACTCGGTGAGCACGCGCGTCGAGACGCCGGCCCCGGGAACGGGGCGATGACGAATGATGGACGTGTCCAGGTCACCATAGACCGAGAGCGCCAGTGTGCGCGGAATAGGCGTGGCCGTCATAACGAGCAAGTCCGCACCTGGGCCTTTGGCACGCAGGGCATTGCGCTGCCCCACGCCAAACCGGTGCTGCTCGTCGATAACGACGAGTGAAAGATGTTTAAACGTTACGTTATCCGAAAGGACCGCATGGGTACCAAAGAGCACATCGAGCTCACCAGACTGCAGCTGTGCATGGATGCGCTCGCGCTCGGCGGCCGGGGTAGCACCCGTCAGGAGCGCCCAGGACATACCGGCCTGCGAGAGCAAAGGGCCGGTCTTATCGGCATATTGACGCGCCAGCACGCCCGTGGGTGCCATGACGCAGGACTGGGTACCCGAATCGGCCGCGACTGCCAGCGCGCAGGCGGCGACGGCGGTCTTGCCGGTACCGACATCGCCCAGCAGCAAGCGGTTCATCACGTGGTCGCCATCGCACATGTCATGCAGGATGTCTTGGAACGCGGCCTCCTGCTCGTCGCTCAGCGAAAACGGCAGGGCCCGCCTAAGCGCCGTCAAATGACCACCCGCGGTATGGGTGTAGGGAACCACCTCGACCATACCGCCGTCGTTGCGCAGACGAAGCGCCAGCTGAAGATAGAGGCATTCCTCATAGGCAAGCCGTGCGCGCGCGATATCGCGCTCGGCCATACTTGAGGGAAAGTGAATCGAACGCAGCGCACGGGCGCTGCTCATAAGGCGACGCTTGGCGCGCAGGGGCGCGGGAATCGGGTCGAAGGGATTGCCGACAATCTCGAGCGCGCCGCTCACGATACGGCGCATCCAAGCCTGGCTCACACCGTCGCTCACATAGTGAACCGGAAGGATGGTGCCCGCGGCACGCCCGTCCTCGAGCTTTTCGAAATGCGGCGAGGCCATCTGCTTAAAGCCATAGGCAAATTCGACCTTACCCATCACGGCCAGGCGGTCGCCCTGCTTGAGCTGCTGGGCAATCCAGGGCTGGCGGAAAAAAGCGACTTGCAGCACGCCCGTCTTGTCCACAAGCGAGACCTCGGTAACCTGCATACGCGGGCGGGGCTGCTTTTGAACGATACGATCGACCGTGGCGACGATCGTGCACACCGTACCGATAGGCGCCATCTCGATGGACCAGGAGCGTGTAAAGTCCAGATATCGATGAGGGATATGGAGAAGGAGGTCCCCCACCGTCCTAATTCCCAGACGGCGAAGGGCCTCCTCACGTTTACCCGAAACATATTTGAGTCGCGCGATATCCTCGTCGAGCGCATTGCTCTGGGCAAAGCGCTCCGAGACGCGCGGCACGGAGCACAGCTCGGACATGGGCAGATGCCTACTCGATCGAGAAGATCACGGGATAGAGCGGCTGCTCGCCACGATGGGCGTCAATCTCCAGGTCGGGCTGAGCCTCCTCGATGGCGTCGACGATCTCCTGGAAGGCCTCATCGGACAGCTCCTCGCCGGCCAGAATCGTCAGCGCGTCGCCCTCCTCTTCCTCCTGCATGCGGTTGATGCAGTCGAGCGTGACCTGCTTCACATCGGAGCCGACCACGTCGATGGAGCCGGCAATGATACCCATGACGTCACCGGAGTGAATCGGCGAGCCGTCAGAGGCGCTGGAATCGCGCACGGCACGGGTGACCTCGCCATCGCGAACCTCGCTGATGGCATCGACCATGGCGGCAACGGCGTCCTCGAGCTCGGAATCGGGCAGCACCGCGAACAGAGCGGAGAACGCCTGCGGAACGGTCTTGGTGGGAACCACGGCGACCTTTTTGTCGGTGCAGGCAGAAGCAGCAGCCTCGGCAGCCATACGGATATTGCCGTTATTGGGCAGGATGATGACCGAAGTCGCGTTGACCTGGTCCACCGCGCCCAGCAGGTCGGCGGTCGAGGGGTTCATGGTCTGGCCACCCGAAACGACCACGTCAACGCCGAGGGACTTGAGGATGTCGGCCTCACCGGAACCGGCGGCAACGGCGACAAAACCCAGGGCCTTGGCGGGCTCGGCGGCCTTTTGCTGGTCCTCGTGGATCTTGGCGGTACGGTCGTGGGCCTCCATCTCCATGTTGTGGATAAAGACCTCGTAGATCTGGCCAAGCTGCAGCATGTGCTCGAGCACCAGGTTGGGGGTGTTGGAGTGCACGTGGATCTTGTAGTCGGGGTAGGCGCCCACGAGCAGCTCGCAGTCGCCCATGGAACCCAGGAACTTAAGGCACTCGTCCTCGTCAAACGGGGCGTCGGCCTTAAAGAGGAACTCGTTGCAGTAGCGGAACTCCGAGCCCTCCCAGTCGTCGTTGGCCTCGATCTCGACGCGACCGAGGGCCGCATCGCGGGCAGAGCCAGCGGAATCAAACGTGGTGGAGAAATCCTCGACAACGGTGCTGCGGCCCAGAGCAGCGGCAACGAAGTTTTCCAGGAAGATGGCGAAGCCAAAGGCGCCGGAGTCGACCACGCCGTTCTCCTTCAGAACGGGCAGCAGGTCGGGCGTGCGAGCCACAGACTGGTAGGCCTCGACGACGATGGCGTCGAGCGCGTCCTCGGCCGAGAACTTCTTCTTCTCGCACTCGTCGGCCTTGGTCGAGACGTCGCGCAGGACCGTAAGAATCGTGCCCTCGATGGGCTTGCGGACGGCCTGGAAGGCGACCTTGACGGCGCGACGGAAAGCATGCGCGATGTCGGCAGACGTGATGGGCTCATCGGCAGAGACGAGTCCCTCGGCCACGCCGCGCAGGATCTGCGAGGTGATAACGCCGGAGTTGCCGCGGGCGCCCATGAGGGAGCCGTGGGTGATGGCGCCGGCGATGGCCTCCATATCGGCATCGGCGGGAAGGGCGGAAAGCTCCTTGGTCACCGAGGCGAGCGTGAGCGACATGTTGGTGCCGGTGTCGCCGTCGGGCACGGGAAAGACGTTGAGTTTATTGATCTCCTCGGCCTTGTCGGAAACGGCAGCCGCAGCGATCGGAAAACAGGTGCGAATGGTCTTTACAATCATGAGTATTTGAATCTCCGTTTTCGGATGCTAGTTCAGACGGCTCTTGAGCGCGTCGATGTGAATGCCGATCTTAAGGCTGGCGGGATCGATCTGGGCGATCTCCTGCAGGGTGAAGGCAACGGAGCTCGAAAGATTGTGGCAGACGGACTTCATGTTGACGCCGTTCTCGAGCACGACGTGAAGGTCGACCGTAAGGCCGTTCTCGTCGGCGGAGACAAGCACGCCCTTGCGGAGGCGCTGACCGGCAAGCAGGCGCACGCTCTCGGCGCCCTGGAGCTGCTCGGCCATACCGACGACGCCATAGCACGTCATCGCGGCATAACCGGCAATATCGGCAATAACGTCGTTCGAGACGCTCAGGCTGCCGTTAATGGTCTCAGACACAAGAATCTCCTTATCTGGTGCTCGCGGCACCATGTCGTGGGAGCAATCATTGCAATATTCTACAACGACCGCGCCATGTTGAGGTGGTGGGTCGCGGGATTACATCCTCGACACGAAATGTTGATATGGCAACGTTTGCGTTAAGCAATCGCGGCATGAAAAAACCCGCCGCAAAAGCGACGGGTTTTACAATCTGGCTCCCCGGGTAGGACTCGAACCTACAACAGCGCGGTTAACAGCCGCGTGCTCTACCATTGAGCTACCGAGGAATTTAAAGCCCAGCAGATTGGGCTGAGAAATTCTGGCTCCCCGGGTAGGACTCGAACCTACAACAGCGCGGTTAACAGCCGCGTGCTCTACCATTGAGCTACCGAGGAATAGGTGCATGCTCTCAAGCAACGAAGTTTATTATACGGACGAATCAGCTCAGGGCAAGAACTTTTTTGAGAAATTTTCCGACCCAGTCATTGGGGACGTTCTTAAACGACTAGTCATTCAAGAACGTCCCCAACGACTAATCAACCTGACGCCCAGGGTAGTCTTTTTGGGACGGGGCTTTTTTAGCTACCCAATCTGGGGCCTTTTTAGTCTTTTTGAACTGCCTCCCATTTCTTGGACACGAGAAATGGGAGGCTTTTTATGCGAGTCGACTTGAGGGTGAAGCACGACATCGAGGCCAGGAAGGCGGCGATCGGGCTCTTCGAG
>NZ_JBQKDE010000023.1:0-27153 GCF_052121995.1 Collinsella sp. LCP19S3_A7
GCATTTCTACCGCAACGTGCTGGGAAGGGTTCCCGTGACCAGGCGGAAGGCCGCGGCGCGCATGCTGAAGGCGATCCACGCGCAGGAATCGCGCGAGGCATGCGCCAGAAAGGCCGAGGAGGTGGCGGAGAAGCTGGAGTCGATGCGGCTCGGGGCGGCCGCGAGGACGGTGCGCGACGGGTTCGCCGAGACGCTTGCCTACACGGAATTCCCGCCTGAGCACTGGCGCCGGATCAGGACGAACAACGGGATCGAGCGCATCAACCGCGAGATCAGGAGGAGGACTAGGGTCGTCGGGACCTTCCCGGACGGCAATTCGGCCCTCATGCTGGTGACGGCGAGGCTGAAGTACATAGTGGAGCACGAGTGGGGCAAGAGGAGGTACCTGGACATGTCGAAGCTGGAGGAGATGGACGAGCTGAGGGGAAAGGCGGAGGGCTAGAAGAGGACGGGGCCGAGGACGGCTAAATCAATTTGCGAAAGAATCTTGACGGTACCAATCTGAATGGATGGGTGCCGTTGCTGAAAGTGCAGGCGTTGATGGCGGCAATCACTTTGGATGCGAAATGTTGGCTGCGGTTCGATGTCTGGCCCACCGGAAAGCGTGTCCCGGTTTGGAGGCGGATTGTGGGATGTAGCTTCCACTTGGGGGCTGTTTGGGAAACTGCGGGACGGAATTTTGCTTTATTGTGGGTCGCACCTTCCGCAACGTGCCTCAACCGGAAAGCGTGTCCCAGAATTTGTGCTCGAAACGGGATGGAGTTTCCGCTGTCCTTCTGCTAGTAAAAAAGGCCTCCCGAGCTGTTGCTCAGGAGGCCTTTCGTTTGCATGCAATCGGCGCGCTAGTTGTTCTTGGTCAGACGCTCGACGTCGTGGGCGATCATGTATTCCTCGTCGGTGGGGATGACCATGACGGTGACGGCGGAACCGGCGGCGCTGATGACCTGCGGGCCGTTGCCCACGGCCTCGCGGTTCTTGTTGTTGTCGATGCGCACGCCCAGCCACTCAAAGCAGTCGCAGAAGGCCTTGCGGATCGACCAGTCGTTCTCGCCGATGCCGGCGGTAAAGGTGATGGTGTCCACACCCGCCATGGATGCGATCATGGAACCGGCCTGCTGCATGGCCTTGTAGGCGAACATGTCGAAGGCGAGCAGGCAGCGCTCATCGCCCTCGGAGGCGCGCGTGCGGATGTCGCGGGCGTCGTTGGAGATACCCGAGATGGCAAGCAGACCAGACTGCTTGTTCATCATGTCATCGACTTCCTGATAGCTGTAGCCGCCCTCGCGCTGGAGGTAGCACACGGTGGCCGGGTCAATGGAACCACAACGGGTGCCCATCATCAGGCCATCGAGCGGCGTGAGGCCCATCGTGGTGTCGCGGCACACGCCGTCCTCGATGGCGGCGAGCGAAGCGCCGTTGCCCAGATGGCACGAAAGCAGACGGTGGCAGCGCGAGCCCAGGATCTCCTTGGCCATCATCCACTCGTAGCGGTGGCTCGTACCGTGTGCGCCGTACTTGCGCACGTGGTACTTGTCGCACACGTCCTTGGGCAGGGCGTAGGTGTAGGCAACCTCGGGCATGGTCATGTGGAACGAGGTATCGAAGACGGCCACGTTGGGCAGCTCCGGATACTTCTCACGGCAATATTCGATTGCCGCGGCCTCGCCGTAATTGTGCAGCGGGGCGAGCGGGGCCACCTCAAGGATCTTAGCCATGACCTCGTCGTCAACGACTGCGGAATCATCGAAGTGCCAGCCACCCTGAACGATACGATGCCCAATGCCATCAATCGTAAAGTCGGTCTTCTCAAGCTCCTCGAGCACACGAGCGATAGCAGAGCGATGATCGGGGAAAGGGACCTCCTCGGTCTGCTTGGCGCCACCGTTCTCGGAGTGGCCAAAGACGCCCATGTCCGATCCGATACGCTCGCAGTTGCCCTTGGCGAAAACCTTGCGGGTATCGGTATCCAAAAGCTGATATTTAAGGCTTGAGCTGCCGGCGTTGACAACAAGTACGTTCATGAGACTCCTTTGCAGTGCAATACGGTCGACGCAGACCCCTTAAGGCGGCCGCATGTTAATAAGAAGTTATCATATCTTGATAAATAGCTATCAGCATATCGCCCAACGAGCGCAAAAGAGGGGCCGAACGGCGCTCGGTCGCCCAGCCCCTCCCCTCTTGCAATTACTTGCCGTTGACGATGCGCTCGACGTCGGAAGCGATCATGAACTCCTCGTCCGTGGGGATGACGAAGATCTTGACCTTGGAATCCTTGGCGGACAGGCACCAGGCGCCGTCGCCACGCAGGGCGTTGCGGGCATGATCCATCTTAACGCCCATAAAGGCCAGACGATCGGCCACGCCGGCGCGGACGGCCGGAGCGTGCTCGCCGATGCCGGCGGTAAAGACCAGGGTGTCCATGCCGCACATGGAAGTGGCCATCTCGGCAGCCTTGGCGGCAATCTTGTAGACGAACATATCGAAGGCGAGCTGAGCCTCGGGGTCACCAGCAGCGGCGAGCTCCTCGACGTTGCGGCAGTCGTTGGTCTTGCCGCCGGTCACAGCCAAAAGGCCGGACTTCTTGTTCATCATCTCGTCGACCTCGTCGAAGGTGTAGCCACCCTCGCGCTGCAGGTAGCACACGGTAGCCGGGTCGATGGAGCCGCAGCGGGTGCCCATCATGACACCGTCGAGCGGCGTCAAGCCCATGGTGGTGTCCATGCACTTACCGTCCTCGATAGCGCACAGGGAAGCGCCGGAACCGATGTGGCACACGACGACCTTGCGAGCCTCGCCGTTGGTCATCTCGGCAACCTTCTTGGAGATATAGCGGTAGCTGGTGCCGTGGGCGCCATACTTGCGGATGTGCAGCTTGTCGCAAACATCCTTGGGCAGGGCGTAGGTCTTGGCGACCTCAGGCATGTTGAAGTGGAAAGCGGTGTCATAGACCGTGACGTTGGGCAGGTCGGGATACTGCTCGAGGCAGTACTCGATAACGTTGGCCTCGGGGTTGTTGTGCAGCGGGGCGAGCGGAGCGACCTCGCGGATCTTGGCGAGGACGTCCTCGTCGACGAGGGAGGAATCGCCAAAGTACCAACCGCCCTGAACGATGCGGTGGCCGATGCCCTCGATCTTGACGCCGTTAGCCTCGAGGTCCTTCAGGACGACCTCGATGGCGACCTTGTGGTCGGGGAACTCGATGTTCTCGGTCACCTTCTTGGAGCCGTTGGCAGCGTGGGTGAAGGTACCGCCGGTAAAGCAGACGCGCTCACAGGAGCCCTTTGCGGACACCTTGTGGGATTTGGTATCGATGACCTGATACTTAAGGGTCGAAGATCCTGCGTTGACGACCAGAACGTTCATGTGTCTCCCTACTAACAGGCGGTGTGGCGCCGCCAGGTTACATACGCTTCAATAATAAACCCAAACGCCCTCGCGCTCGGGTTTATTGCGTTGATATATAAGTTATCGATGCCCAAGCTTTCGCCTCATCCCACGGAAGAAGCGCCCTCAGATGAGGTTCTCGCCCAGGTTTTTGCCGCCGAGGACGTGCATGTGGAAGTGCATGACGGTCTGGCCGGCATTGACGCCCTTGTTGGAGATGACGCGGAAGCCGTCCTCCAGGCCCTTGGCCTTGGCGACCTCCTGAATGGCGTGGGCCATGGCGCCCATGGTCTCGGCCGGTACGTTGTCGGCGATGTCGCTGTAGTGCTTCTTGGGGATTACGAGCGTGTGGACCGGCGCCTGGGGGTTGAGGTCGTCGAACGCGATGACCTGATCGTCCTCATAGACAACGGTTGAGGGGATCTCGTGGTTGGCAATTTTGCAGAAGATGCAATCACACATGGTTGGTTCCTTTCTCACAGACCAAGGTAGTCTTTTTGGGACGGGGCTTTTTTGACTACTTTTTCGCAAGCGCAGGCACCTGGCGAGCCGTCGCGCAAGGGTAGTCAAAAAAGCCCCGTCCCAAAAAGACTACCCCAAAGTAGGCTGCGAGGTGGTTAGAACGAAAGGTTGTCGTCGGTGTTGGCGGCTTCGCCGTCGGCGAGCACGTCGTTGCCGTCGACGTCCTTAAGGAGCACCGAGACCTTCTGCTCGGCATCGGACAGGCGGGTGCGTAGGCTCTTGAGGAGCTCGACGCCGCGGGTATAGCTCTCGAGCGACTCCTCGAGCTCCATGTCGCCCGACTCCAGGCTGCGGATGATGAGTTCCAGCTCCTGCGAGGCCTGCTTGTACGTAAGCTGCTCGACCGGGGTCTTCTCTGCCATATCTGTTTCCTTTCCTAAAGGTTTATCGCTATGAAAGGCGGTCTACTCGACCGTATCGACCGTATCGACCGTTGCTGCCACGTTGCCGTCCGCCATACGCACGCGGATAGCGTCGCCCGGCTTAAAGGTCTTGGCGCTCGTAGCCACACTGTCCTCGCTGTACGCGATGGAGTAACCGCGGGCAAGCACCTTGAGCGGCGACAGGGCATCGAGCGACGCAGCAGCTCGGCCCAGGTCGGACGCGGGCTTGCTGAGCATCGTGCGCCCCTGATGCTCCAGACGGGAGCTCGCAAGCGTGAGCGCATGTCGTTTGCCATCGAGCCCCGAGGTACTTGCGATCAAGCGCTCGGGCAGACGCTCGAAGTTGGAGCGGAAGGCCCCAACCGAACGCGTTATGGCGCCGGACAGGCGATCAGCCGTCAGGGCAAGCTCAGACTCGCGACGCTCGACCATAAATGTGGGGTCGTTGAGGCACGGGCGGCGTGCGGCGGCATCGAGCGCGTCGCCCAGACGAGCCGTATAGGTGTCCCAAGCGCGGCGACCACGCTGATCGAGCATCTCCAAATCAACCTGATTCGACCCGATCATCGATGCCATCGCGGCGCCCAGACGCTGATGGCGCGTCTCAAGCACGTCGGCCAACTCCGTCATAGCCGGCGCCACCGATTCTGCCGCCGCCGTGGGCGTTGAGGCGCGACGGTCGCTCACCATGTCGCAAATCGAGGTATCGGGCTCATGGCCAATGCCAGTCACCACGGGCACAGGACAGGCTGCCACCGCACGGGCAAGCTCCTCGTCATTGAAGGTCATGAGGTCCTCGAAGGAGCCGCCGCCGCGCACCAGCAAAATGCAATCGGGCGCCGGCGTAATGGAAGCGGCGCGACGCAAACCCTCAATGAGCTCTGCCGGCGCACCCTCGCCTTGAACCTTGGCACCCACGCAAACGAGCTCGACGAGTGGGTTGCGACGACGCAATGTGCGCTTGACGTCATCGATTACGGCACCCGAAAGCGAGGTGACGACCGCCACGCGCGAGCAGAACACCGGGATGCGGCGCTTGCGCGCTTCGTCCATCAGGCCCTCGCGGCTCAGCTTTTCGGCCAGTTGCGCCACTTGTTGACGCAGCAGACCCTCCCCCGCCAGCGAAAACGAGCGGGCGACAAAACTCATGCGGCCCGTGGGCTTATAGAGATTGAAGCTACCCTTAAAGCTCACCTGCATGCCGTCGCGCAGATCGAACGTGCGCTTGAGATAGGCACCCTTCCAAATGATGCAGTCAACGGCGGCCGAATCGTCCTTAATCTGGAAGTAGCAGTGGCCGCTTCGGGCATTGGGGCCACGGAAACCCGTGACCTCGCCCAAAACACTCAGCTGCGGAATAGCATCGAGTGCACCGGCGGCGATCTCCACCGCCTGGCTCACGCTGAGTTCCTTGCGCTCCTGATCGTCCGAGCCGTCAAACTCAGCGGAAACAGCATTGCCGGTTAGATTCCAGCCTGCCACGCAGCCTCCTTTCGTTATCGTGCACAAAGGCTCCAGCCCTGCGCAAATTCAAGTCCAACACATAGTACAGCGCCGCGGGGACACAAATCCCCGCGGCGCCTGTCAAGCCAATTTGTTATCGGTTGGAGTTTCTGTTGTAGCGAGCCATCAGGTAGAGCAGCTGAATGATCGAGGTGAGCGCTGCGGCAACATAGGTAAGCGCGGCTGCCGTCAGGACCTTCTTGGCACCGTTGACCTGCTTGGAGCTCATCCCCGACCGCTCGATGTACGCCACGGCGCGGCGGCTGGCATCAATCTCGACCGGCAGCGTAACCAGCTGGAACAACACACTAAACGAGAAGAAGATCAGCGCGAGGGTCGTGAGTCCCGCAATGTTCATGAACAGGCCCATGAGTAGCACGATGGTCCAGGTGTTCTGGGTAAAGTTGACGACCGGGACCAGGGCAGTGCGCACCTTCATCATGGCATAGCCGCTTTGGCGCTGGGCGGCGTGGCCCGCCTCGTGGCAAGCGACGGCAACGCTTGCGACCGATCCGCCCGAACGGTTGGCATCCGAGAGATACAGGTTGTTATCCTGCGGGTTGTAATGGTCGGTGAGCTCACCGGCGACGCCCTTGATACCCACGGCATTGCAACCGCTGGCGTCGAGCATGCGGCGCGCGACCGCAGCGCCCGTGTCGCCGTCCGAGCGAACCTTGGACCAGGTTTTATACGTCGAGTTGATATAGCTCTGCGCGGCAAGACCGAGCACCGTACAAACAAGGACGACCAGCAGGTACAGCGGGTCGATGCCAAAGCCATAACCATAGTAATAGGGCATGCGAATTCCTCCGAATCGAGTTACACGTTGGAGGCATTCTACCCACTCGCCCAGCCAACGAGACAGTATCGATGTTTTGGCAATGTCAGCGAAAACGGCCGAGAGCGAGCAAGGTGACGTGAAAGAGAAGCGACGCGTACTTTGGTACGCGAGCGACGATTGAACGTCAGATTGCCGCTCTCGGCCGTTTGCAGCGTCGAGCTGTTACGCGGTTTGGTGAAACCGCGTAACTATATACCTATAACAACTCAATCTTTCCGTCTTTCACGGTGAGCCCCATATTGCCGGAAAGTAGATCGTCCAGGCGCGAGCCCACAAGCTCAAAGCGCCAACCTTCGCGCAAAGGGCTCTGCTCGGGATGCTCAATATAGTCGGCCAGGTCATCGCGCGAGGCAATGACCGAGGTCGCCACGCCCGAACGCTCGGCAACCAGGCGAATGAGCGCGTACATGAGATCCGTCACGCTCTCCAGCTCCGGAGAGATCTGGCGATGTCCGCGCACCATGAGCGGCAGGCGATCGTGCGGGCAGCTCGCGCCGCGTTTGATGGCCATGAGCGCGCCGTCCACATCGCGCTCCCCCAGTTGATCGGTGCCGCGGATGCTGCGGAACTCCTCAACGCGCACGGGATTGCGCTTGACGAGCGCCAGCAGCGTATCGTCGGACATGACCCACTTGCGCGGGATGTTGCGGCGCTCGGCGCGGTCCTCGCGCCAGGCGGCAAGCTCGCGCGCAATGCCCAGCTGATGGCGGCTACACGAGTTGATGCGCTTGACCTTGCGGAATGCCTCATGCCGGTCGGCGCGGTAGTGCGACTCGTCTGCCAGCGGGCGCAACTCGTCGAGCACCCAGTCCACGCGGCCCAGCTCGCGCAAACGGCTCATCATCTCGGTATAGGCGACGATCAGATACTTGACGTCATCGATCGCGTACTCAATCTGCTTATCGCTCAGCGGGCGGCGCGACCAATCGGTCAGCGACTCGGTCTTGGGCAGCGATACGCCGCAGAACGTCTGAACGAGCGCGCCGTAGGAAATCTGCTGGCGCTCGCCCAAAAAGGCGGCGGCGACCTGTGTGTCAAAAATCGGTCGCGGCAGCGCACCCACGGTGTGGAGCATGACCTCCATATCCTGCGAGCAGGCGTGGAAGACCTTGACCACGCCCTCGTCGGCCATAAGCTCGGCCAGCGGCGATAAGTCGTCGATCACCAAAGGATCGACCGCGACGCTCTCGGCAGGGGTGGCAATCTGAACCAGGCACAGGCGCGGATGAAACGTGCGCTCGCGCAAAAACTCGGTATCGACGGCAATCGCGTCGAACTCACGAGCGCGCTGACAAAAGTCGAGTAGAGCCTGATGTGTGGAAATGTACATATCAACCCATCGAATAAGGTTAGGCCCGAAAAACACGGGTAGGATATCGGCATTGCCCTACAACTATACTCGGTTAGTCACAGAACGGGAACGTAAGTATGCGCTGCCTTATCATCCACAACCCGGCATCGGGTCCCAGCTCCGATGAAATCTACGCGTTCACGCACGCTCTTGCACAGGGCGGCGACGAGGTCGTAATGCGCTTTATCGGCGATGGCATGGAGCCCGAGGACGCGGTAGCGGACGTTCGTGAGTTCGACCGCGTAGTCGTTTCGGGCGGCGACGGCACCGTCTCCAACGTGCTCGACCAGATGCGCGGGTGCGGTGTCCCTACGCTCATCTTCCCCTCCGGCACAGCCTGCCTGTTCTTTAACAACATCGGTAATGCCCCCGAGGCGGCGGCGCTTGCCAAGGCTTGCCGCGCCGGCCGCACGGTCAAGGTGGACATGGGTGAGCTCTTTTGGATCGACGAGAACGGTAACGAGAAGCGCCACGGCTTTATCATCATCGCCGGCTCGGGCTTCGACGCCGAGATCATGATGAAGGCCGCTCCCACCAAAAACGACATTGGCGAGATCGCCTACTTCCTCTCCGCGCTCGCCACGCCCAACCCCACGGTGGCGCACTTTACCATTGAACACGACGGCATGGTCGAGGAGCTCGACGGCATCTGCTGCATGGCGGGCAATACCTCAGTCATCCAAAACGACATCAACCTGTTCCCCAGCTGCCGCATGAACGACGGCATGGTCGACATCGTCGTTATTGAACCCGTGCGCACGGTGCAGCTGCTCCCCACGGTGATCACCGCCGCGCTCGACCCCGCCGGCAAGGTGCTCGGCCGCCCGCAGTTTAAGATTATCCAGACCAAGGAAGCCAAGATTACCTGCACGCCGTCGCTGGGCATGCAGTTCGATGGCGAGATCATCTCCAGCAACTCCGGTGTCTTTGGCGCCCGCGCGCTTCCGCAATGCCTCGACCTCATCGTCGACGAATTCTCACCACTCGGAAAATAGGAGAACCCCGTGAACGACAACCCTATCCTTGGCTTTATCGTCATCGTTCTGGCCATGCTCGTGGGCTACGCGATTAACGTAATCCACCGCCGGAAGAAGTAATTCCACATTGGTATGATATTCATCCGGTTATCATCTCCCCCGCTGTTTATGCATTTGTCAAACAGCGGGGGATTTTCATTTCGTTATTTCCAGACGCTTTATTGAGCTACAGTAATTGCAGGGCGTCTTTATTAAAGTAAAGCTACAAACTGAGTATAATTAACCGCTCATCGCATATTTCATTACGCTTATCGAATAAGTACCTTTCATAGATGAATATTGTTTCCAGCTCGTTATGCTAATGGGGTATCTTTATTGGCTGAAGCCCTCTGGCGACAGAGGGCTTTCGCACGCTGGGAGGGATTATGAGGAAAACTCACCCCGTCAACGCGCTCAAAAAGCTTGGCATAGGCCTCGCCTTTGGAGCTGCAACTATCATGTCCATGCCGACCTCTGCGCTCGCCTGCACCCAGATCTACATGGGCAAGAACCTTACGGCCGACGGCAATACGTATTATGGCCGCGCCGAGGACTATGGCGAACGTTACCTCAAGCACTTTGGCATCGAGGATTCGCACGCCCCCGGCTTCACCTACAGCTCCGATGAGTCCGGATTCGTATACACCTCGAACAAAACCACGTATCGCTACAGTTATGTGCGCGATCACCCCTCGCAGTGGGACGAGCGTTGGGACGCCTACTCCGAGGCAGGCATCAACGAGAAGGGCGTCTCCTGTTCCGCCACGCTAAGCACCAGCATGAATGCAGATGTCAAAGCTGTGGACCCCCTTACGGATGGCTTGGGTGAGTACAGCTACGCCAGCGTTATCTTGGGCGAAAGCGCTACGGCCCGTGAGGGCGTCAAGCTTATCGGAAGCCTGATCGACGAGCAGGGCGTCTGCTCCAACGACCAGATTGTCATCGCCGACAACAATGAGACCTGGCTGTTCGCCGCGCTTTCCGGCCATCAGTGGATTGCCATGAAGCTCGCTGACGACGTCGCCTCGGTCAACCCCAACATCGGCAACCTTAACTACGACGTCGACCTCGATGACACCGAAAATTGCCTCCACTCTGAGAAAATCCAGTCCATGCCCGAAGAAAAGGGTATCGCCAAATACTCCGCTGACGGCAAATTCGATGTCGCCCAAACGTATGGCGAGAGGCTCGATAAGACTGGCAGGCATCAGTGGACCCGCTATATCCAGGGTCGAGATTACTTCAAGAACCCGCTTACTAAGGACGCCGATTACACCATCGTCAACGACGGCAGCGTCGGCGCAGCCGTCAGCGAGATCCAGCCCTTGTTCTTCAAGCCTGACAAGTCTGGCTGGAGTACCTTTGAGCTGATTCGCGCCTTTGGCAACCGCGGCGAGAACGTCCCTGGCCTTAACGCCAACACTGACGGCGCCTACGCCATCGGCACCGAGCGCAACACCGAGGTCCACCTCTTCCAGATTCGTCGCGGCCTTGATCCCGAAGTCGCAACCATCCAGTGGGAGATGCTTTCTCGTGCCGCGTACTCCGTCGCCATCCCGTTGTATTCCGCTCTGATGACTGAGGTCAGCCCGTACTTCAGCGATCAGACTGTCTCCTTCGATCACTGCGGAGAGACGGACATCGTGAACAACGAGGAGCCCGAGAACTCCATCAACTACGTCCTCATGGACATCAGCTCCCTCTGCTTCGAGCATCCCGAGCTGCTCGGCGTCAACGTCCGCACCTACCTCGACGCCCTCCAGAACGAGCTCGTCGAGCAGAACTTGGAAGTCGACGAGGTCATGCAGGCCACCGAGGGCACCGAGGCCCGTACCGCCCTGGCAAACAAGGCCGGCAATGCTGCCACCGAGAACACCTACGTCAAGTGCAAGGCCTTGCTCCAGGAGATGCGCGCCTATCTGAAGGCTGAGAACTTCGACCAGCCCTTCACCCCGAGCGACCTGAACACCGAGACCAACGGCCTCAAGGTGTCCATCACCTACGCCAAGGATGCCCTCGCCACCGAGGCCCCCGAGAAGCCCGAGCAGCCCGGCACCCCCGAGCAGCCTACTACCCCCGAGCAGCCTACTACCCCCGAGCAGCCTACTACCCCCGAGCAGCCTACTACCCCCGAGCAGCCTACTACCCCCGAGAAGCCGACCAAGCCGAGCACCTCTACCACGGTGACCACCAACAAGAAGAACACCAAGGGCAACCTGCCCACCACCGGTGACCGTTTTGACGGCCGCGTGGTTGCCGCGTTCGCCGCTGCTGGCGTCGTCGTCATCTCCGCTGGCGGCTATGCCCTCTATCGCCGCAACAAGGAGTAACACTCCTCGCAGGAAGTAACACTTCCCAGGGCGCGGGCGGGACAGCACAAGCTGCCCCGCCCGCTCTTCTTAATAGGAGGAAACGTCGCCGAAATTCTTTTCAAAAAAGATTTCCCCGCACACACTTCGCTGTGCTATAGTGCAGCGCAACAGCAACTGGGTGCGACCGCGCCATGGCATCACGAAAGGAGCCACCAACATGAAGAACACGATGACGTCTCTCAACAACTGGTGGTGGCGTGATGCGAATACGATCGGTCGACGGTGAGTCCCTCATGCCTGTTTTTGCGCTCTAGGTGATTGGAAGGCCTCCGGTTTCGACCGGGGGCCTTTTTCTATCTCGAGCCCGATCGCATTCGCATCACGCGCCTCCGCTTTTCTCTTACACTCCCCTTTCTGAAAGGACCTTCACCATGTCTCAGAACACCACCGCCGGCGCCCAGCCCCGCACCGTCCAGACCGCCGACCGCGGCAAACTCGATATCCGCGCCCTCGTCCTGCTCGCCATCCTGCTTGCCGCCGGCTTCATCCTCAACTTTACCGTCGGCAAGGCAATCTCGGGTATCTCCGGCGGCATGATTAGCCCCGAGTTCATCATCTCGGCCTTCTGCCTCACCATCCTGGTCGTTCGTCCCAACATTGGTCAGGCACTCGTCATCGGTCTCATCTCGGCGGCCGTAATCCAGATCACCACTACCTCGCCGTTTGTCGATTTTGCCGCCGAGGGCATCGCCGCCATGCTTATGGCCGTCATTGTCAACACTGCCGCCAAGGATGGCCAAGTTAAGCCTGCCGTCGCCATCGTCGCTACGTTCGTGACCACCTTTGTCTCGGGCGTCATCTTCATGGTCATCAAGATGGCCATGCTCGGCGTAGTGGGCGAACTCGCCGCAGCTATGCTGCCCGTCGTCGCCATGACCGCTGTGTTCAACGCCATTCTGGTCGGCGCGCTCTATCTGCCCATCCAGAAGGCCCTTAGGCTTAACTAACCCGCTCGGCTTTACGAGCCACCCCATATTGGCGTTCATTCGTCGCTCGCGTACCCAAGTACGCTTCGCTCCTCTTTCGCGCCAACCTGGGGCACCTCGTAAAGCCGTCTACGTGCTTCACCAGCAAAGACTGTCCCAAACAACGAGCTATTGGGGACGTCCTTAAACGACTAGTCATGTAAGAACATCCCCAATGACTATGAAAGGTATCCATGGAAACGATCATCAACGTCGACGATGTCTCGTTCGCCTATGGCACGCAGGCCGAGCAGGCGCTTAGCCACGTTTCGCTCAGCGTGAACAAGGGAGATTTCATCGGCATCATCGGGCCTTCGGGTGCCGGCAAATCAACACTTACCGCCTGCCTGTCGGGCGCCGTGCCCCACCACTACAGCGGAACCTTCTTTGGCTCCGTGTTCGTTGACGGGCACGACACCTGCGAGGTCTCGCTCACCGACATATCGCAGATCGTCGGCAGCGTGCTGCAAGACATCGACACGCAGATGGTCGCCTCGGTCGTTGAGGACGAGATGCTTTTTGGCCTGGAGAACTTTGGCGTTCCGCATGACCAGATCGAGCAGCGCGTGAGCGAGACGCTTAAGGCCGTCGGCATTAGCGACCTGCGCGACCGCGAGATAGCCACCCTCTCGGGCGGCCAAAAGCAAAAGGTGGCCATCGCTGCCATCCTCGCCATGCGCCCGCGCGTGCTGGTGCTCGATGAGCCAACCGCGGCACTCGATCCCGTCAGCTCCACACTGGTTTTCGAAACGCTGCGCGAGGCAAACCGTAACCTCGGCATCACCATCGTCGTCGTTGAGCAAAAGGTCGCCCTGCTTTCGGAGTATTGCAACCGCGTGCTCGTGCTCAATCACGGCCAGATCGCGCTGCAAGGCGAGCCACATGAGGTCTTTGAGCACACCGACGAGCTCCGCGCCATCGGTGTCGATTGCCCGCGCGTCACGCGCATTTTCAACAGCCTCGAGGCCGATGGCTTGGCAAGCGGCACCCCCTGCCTGGATGTCGACGAGGCCGAACGCCTGATCGCGGGCATCGTCGACCCCGACCGCGCGACAAGCGACGCCCAGGCGCCCACAGGCTCCCCGCACGCACCATCGCTGCGCCCGCATGCGAAAGACGCCGAGCCGGTGCTCACGTTTGACCACGTTGAGTTTTCCTACCCCCATGGTGGCGCCGCCGTCCACGACCTCAACCTGACGCTCTATCCCGGCGAGCTCGTGGGCATTGTCGGCCAAAACGGAGCCGGCAAGACCACGCTCACCAAGCTGCTCACAGGCCTGCTTAAGCCCACCTCGGGCAGCGTGCGCGTCACGGGACTGGATACCGCAGCCGTTCCCACGAGCCGCATCGCCCGCGAAGTCGCAACCCTTTTCCAAAACCCCGACCGCCAGATTTGCAAGGACACCGTGCTCGACGAGGTCGCCTTTGGTCTAGAGCTTGCCGGCATCGACCGCGCCGAGGCGCTGCGTCGCGCCCAGCTCGTCATCGACCGCTTTGGCTTGCCGCCCTACGATGCGCCCTTCTCGCTCTCGCGCGGTCAACGCCAGATGGTGGCGCTCGCCTCCGTCGTGGTCGTAGAGCCCAAGATCGTGGTTCTCGACGAGCCCACGAGTGGCCTGGACTACCGCGAGTGCATGACCGTGATGGAAACGGTGCGCACCATGGCCGAGCGCGGCTGCGCCGTTATCATAGTCTGCCACGACATGGAAGTTGTCTCGGACTTTGCCGAGCGCATCGTGGTGATGGCCGACGGTCGCATCCTCGATCGCGGCCGCACGCACGAGCTGTTCTCGAACATCGAGCTCATGCAGCGTGCCTATGTTGAACCGCCCCAGGTTATTGAACTCTCACGCCGTCTGGCATCTTCCGTCTCGCCCGCCTTTGCACAGGTGAGCGAGGTCACCGATATCGTTCGCATTACCGAGGAGATGGTCCGCCGTGGTTAATGTCATCGACTATATGCCGGGCGACACGCTGCTGCATCGTCTGAATCCCGTCATCAAACTGGGCCTCGCCGCCGCCATCATCATCGGCATCTTTTTGTCCGACACCTACGTGGCGCTGTTGGGGTTTCTGGCGCTCACGCTCGCGCTGGGAGCCTACGCCGGCGTCGTCGACCGCCTGTTCTCGCTGCTCAAGCTGCTGATTCCGCTCGCACTCATCATGTTAGCGCTGCAGCTGGCCTTCATGCGCGATGGCAACGTGGTGTGGGGCTTCGTCACCGACGAAGGCCTCATCACCGGCTCGAAGGCCTGTCTGCGCCTGTTGGGCGTAGCGCTGCCACTCATCCTGATGCTCATGGTGACCAAGCTCAACGACCTTGCCAATGCCTGCGTGGAGGTGCTGCACGTGCCGTATCGCTACGCCTTTACCTTTACCACGGCGCTGCGCTTTGTGCCGGTGTTTGGCCAAGAGATGAATGCCATCATGGAGGCGCAGACTGCACGCGGCGTCGAATACGACACCAAGAATCCCATCAAGAAGCTCAAGCTCATGCTGCCGTTGTGCGTGCCGCTATTGATCTCGAGCGTGGGCAAGACCGATGCCACCGCGCTTGCCGCCGAGCAGCGCGGCTTCTACCTGCGCACGCGTGCGAGCTCGTACAAGCGCTACCCCATCAAAGGCTTGGACATTGCCGTACTTATCGTCAGCATCGCCCTTATCGCCATCGGCTTCCTGTTCTAGCAATCGCTGGCAGCAACCGCAAAATGCAAAAGGCCCCGGCTCGCACAAACGAGCCGAGGCCTTTACTGTTTTCCCAGATAAAACCTACCAAAATAAACCTGTCCCTTTTTGGCAGGTCGAGGGCTACAGGCGGTAGGGGGCACCGCTGCGGATGATGGACTCGCGTACCAAAACGTCCATGGCGTCGAGGGTGATCTCGGGCATCTCGCGATACTTTTGCAGCACCGAAAGCTCCGTGCAGGCCAGAATGACGCGGTCGCAGCCGCTGCGGGCAAACTCCCACATCACACGATCAAACTTATCCATATCGGGCTCGCGTCCCGCCTTCACATCATCGTAAATAAGCGACATCACATCGGCCTGGCGCTTCTCGCTGGGATAAACGACTTCGACGCCCGCCGCCTCGCACTCGCGACCGTAGACGCCGGCACCCACGGTGCCATCGGTACCCATGATGCCGATCTTGCGCACCGGCTCGGCCGGCATGCTCAAGTTGGGGTCGAACTCACACTCCCCCATCACCACGCCGGCAAGCGCATAGCGCACCGACTCGCGCGGCATATGGATGATGGGGACCGAGGTAAACGACTGAATCTGATCGTAGAAGTAGTGTGACGTGTTGCAGGGAATGGCAATGTGCGCGCAGCCCAGCGTCTCGAGCGCCTGCGCACATTCCTTCATGGTCGCCAGCAGCTCGGTATGGTCGCCGGTCTTAATGGCCAGCGTGCGGTCGGGCATGGTCGACTTAGAGAGCACCACCATGTCGATATGTTCCTGATCGCGGGCGGCCGCCGTGTGACGCACCACCTGGTCGTAGTAATACGACGTGGCCTCGGCGCCCATACCGCCGATAACTCCCAGCTTTTCCATCGCCGCCTCCTTGGTGACGCTCGCAGCATTGCGCGTATCATACCCGCGCCCGTCCGATACAAACCGGGCGGGCGCGACGTTCATCCTATTTGTAATACGTCTTAAACAGCTTAAAGTGACGCAGCTTGGTGTGCCACATGCGCAGCCAGCGGTTAAAGACAAAGTCGCCCTTCATAAACGAGGGGTCGGCGGCCTTACCCTCCTTGACCAGGCGATGCGCCTTAGCGCGCAGCTCGGGATCCTTGACGTATTTATCGACCACGCCCATGGGGACAACCATCCACAGCGCCTCGTTCTGCGCCGTCACAAACTCGGGCTCAAACGGGCGGTTGTACACATACTCGTCCACTACGTACTTGGCAACGTTAAAGCCACTGTTGGTGACGTAGTAGTTACTGCGGCCCTGGCGAGTGTTGAAGTCGAAGAACTTAAACGAACCGTCGCGCTCGTCGTATTTGACGTCAAAGTTGGAGAAGCCCGTAAACTTGAGGTCCTCGAGCAACTTGCGCACGCCGCCCATGAGCTCGTCATTGGGCTCGGTGATGATGCAGGCGTGGTTGCCGACACCATGGGGCTGGTGTTCCTCGAGCAGCACGTGGCCCAGGCACATCATGCGCACCTTGCCGTTACGGTCGGAATAGCTGGTAAGCACGCGCATGTACTCGTCGTTGCCGGGCACGCGATCCTGCAAGATGAGGTCATCGGTGTAGCCACTCGCGTATACATCGCGAATGACCTGCTCCAGCTCGGCGCGATCGGCGATCTCGTAGGCCTTCTTCTGGCCCTCGAACTCGTGCTCCCACCACATGATGCCGTCGGAAGGCTTCAGGATCATCGGGAAGGGAAAATCGATCTGGTCGAGCACCTCGGCAGGAGCCTCGCCCTGGGCGTTGAGCATGGCCATGGTAAAGGTAAACGTATGCGGATAGGGAACACCGTGCTTCTCGCACAGCTCGTAGAAGATTTCCTTCTTCTGGCACTGTTCGAGCATGCTGTAGGGCGCATAGGGCGCGATGACGTTCGAGGCAAGCTGGCCGGCGTCCTGAGCCTGTACGGCAAGCGCGACATAGTTGTCGCCGCAGCCCATGAGAATAATCTTCTTATCGGGATTGGCCTGCGCGACACCGTTAATGGTCTCGATCATGACCGGCATGGTGTCGATATCAACATTGGGCGTGTAGTCGATAATCTGGCTGCGGTACGCAGGACCGGTCTGGTACTTGCCAAAGACCAGGCTCTTGACCTGATACTCCTCGTAAAAGGCGCGCGCCACCGAATAGGCGTTGATGTCGCCGCCGAGCAGCACGGGGATAAACTCGCGCTCTGTAAACTGCAATGCCATGGAAACTTCCTATCTAGAACTGCCCACGACGGGCGGTCTTTATGCAACCCGTTTATTTTAGCGTGCCGGACCGTTTCCTCCTAAAGCTCCACTGTATCTATGACAATCAACGCAATTATCCAGCATGAAGGCCGCACTCACCGCCGTATGACAAACGGCAATGAACCCACCGTTGTTGTAGGGTTCAGCATATTGATACCCCCGAGTGAAAGGCGCACGCGTGCTCCAGGACCTTCCAACCGATAACCCCATCCTCGATGCCGCAAAACGCGAGTTGGCGCAGCGCGCAAGCGACTGCTCCTCTGCGCACCGCAAACGACGCTTACGACGGTGCCGCCTACATCACCTCCATCGATACATCGGCGCACAAAGGCACGCGCAAGACGCCCGTCGCCGGCGGACACGATACCGCCATCGAGCAGTTTGGCCTCGTCTCCGATGCCCACGCCGGGGACAACATCAGGGCAATCAAACTCGGCGACGGCACCTGTTCGTTCACCCCCGCCCAGGCGCTCAACGAAGTAGGGCAAGCTCGCCGCGATGGGACCTTATAGCCACAAACCCCAACGTTGAGATAGCTTTCACAGTCCAAAGCCCGTCCCAAACAGGCCCCGTAACGTTAAAGTTGAACTCTATGGTTTCTCAACAATTCGATATAACTGCAGGTCAAAGCCAAAGTCTCAAGTTCAACTTGACCCTTTAAAACCTTTAAGGTTCAAGTTGAGGTCGAAAGCAGTAGTAGACTACCTGAGGAACAATAACCTACGATTGATTGCAGAGGGACTGGATGCAGCATTCGAATCATCGCACCGCAGCGCTCATCGCGTCGAAGCCGGCTCGTATCATCACGAGCGCCGCGCTCGCCGTTGCGTTGACGGCCACGCCGATGCTCTCCCCCGTCGCGGCGTATGCCGCCTCGCAGGCAACGCAGGATCAGCTTGCCGCCGCCCAGCAGAAGATCGAAGCCGCCACGGGCGCCTACAACGATGCCCGCACCAAGCTCGGCGATCTGCAGAAGCAGATTGACGCCAACGAGGCGAACATCGATAAGATTGAGGCCGAGTTACCCGAGCAGCAGGCCAAGGCAAGCTCCGCCATGCGCGATCTGTATAAGTACCAGAAGGGCACCAGCCCCATCGTGAGCTTCCTGGTCAACACACAGAGCCTGGGTGAGTTCATCACGACCTGCAAATACACCAACCAGATCACAAGCTCGAGCGTCGACGAGATCGAAGAGCTCAATAACATGCAAACCGAACTCGAGCAGAACAAGGCCGAGCTCCAGCAGGCCAAGTCTCAGCTTGAGGCAGAGCAGAAAAACGCCGAGGATGCGCTGGCGCAGGCCCAGCAGCTCCGCAGCGAGGCACAGGCAAAAGCCGAGCAGGAAAATGCCGCCGAGCTTGCCAAGCTTGAGGCCGATAAGGCCGCTGCCGCCGAGAAGCTCTCGGGCGAGGGCGTGAGCGGCAGCAATTCCAGCAGCCAGGCCACCAACGCCAACACCACCATCGACACCACGGTGAACAACGCCAACACCGGTAGTTCCGATTACGATTCGTTCATTAATGAGTGGACGAGCCGCATCGACAATTACCTCGCCGGCTCCCCTATGGCAGGCCAGGGCTATAACTTTGCCGTCGCCGCTTGGAATACCGGTGTCGACCCCCGTTGGTCCCCCGCCATCGCCTGCATCGAGAGCACCAAGGGTGCTTATTGCGCCAATTCTTACAACGCCTGGGGCTGGAGTGCACGTGGCGGCGGTTGGCGCAGCTTTGGCAGCTGGAGCGAGGGCATCTTCGCTCACGTTGCCTATCTGGGCGCCAACTACGGCTCCACCCTTACCCCGGCTGCGGCCAAAAAGTACTGCCCACCCACGTGGCAGGACTGGTACAACAAAGTCGCCGCTCAGATGAACCGCATCTAAGTACAACTGCAAAGGGCCCCAATGGGGCCCTTTTCTTTTAGGTAGCGGAGGTATCGACGACGCCGGTCGCATTGGCAACCGCGACTATGACGATCATGCATAGGAGCAGCACACCCAATGCCTTGAGCCAGAGTTTCGCGAGTTTCTTGCCGCGATAGCTGTCGAGCAGTGCGAATCGCCGACGTAGACGGCGCTTATCGAGCACCGCAAAATGCATAAGCGCCATAAGGCCATCGACAAAGAAAAAATACTCGATTATGAGAAGCCACGTCGGGTAGCTTTGGTTTGCTCCCGTGGGTTGAAAGACGGCAAAGTGACTTCCGGCAAAGAACACAAGCAGCGAGAAGCAGACGAGCGTATTCCAAATGCGCCCCAGGGACTCCGGAACGCGAGAGAGCAGACCGCATGCAGCGGAGGTGGCAGGCCTAGGAAGCCTTGCGGGGTTCTGGAGCCCTTGGGGCGTCAACAACGTCTCCGAGGCCGGAGTACGGACAGGCGCAGGCGCAGGAGGCCGCACGGGGCGACTCAGATCGTATGCCGCGCGCGTCGCCCGTCCCAACGCTTCCGCACTTGCAAAGCGCTTGGCCGGATCGAGCGCCATCGCCATGCAAACGACATCGGCAAGTGGAGTGGGAATGCCGCGCACCTCGCATTGCTCGCGCATGTCGAGCCCTGGTTTAGGGTCGACTCCCGTCAAACAAAAGAACAGCAGGGCACCGAGCGCGTAGACGTCGCTTCGCACGCTCGTCTGTCCAAACCCATACTGCTCGGGAGGCGCATAGGGCCGTGTCCCAAACTTGACAGTATCGGCATCGGCGCCATCGCGCCACACGCGCGCGATCCCCAAGTCGATAATCACCAGCGATGAAAACGTCAGGCCGTCATCAGGCGTATAGTTGGCACCTGTCACGATGATATTCGACGGCTTGAGGTCGCGATGGATCACCGGCGCCGAAGCCTCCCCCGCCATTGCAAAACCGGCATGGAGCTCGCCCACGGCGTCGCAAAGGACAGGATACAATTCACGCGCATAATCGGGAGCGGCTCCCAGACGGTCCACCAGTGCCCCGAGTGTCTCCCCTTCGATGTATTCCATAACCACGTTGAGCTCGTCGCCCGCGCGACGACAATCGACGATTCTGGGCAGGTGCTCAAAACGCCTGCCTGCCCGCTGAGCGGCAAACAGACGCTCGTATGCCCCGCCGATTTGAGCCGAAGCATCGATGCGTTTACGGACAAAGGGACCGAGCGAACCACCGCCGGTTCCTTCAAAGTACACGAGTTCGGTTGTTTCAACGGACGAGCGCTTAAGTACACGCTCCACGCGATAGCTGTCGTCGCGATCGAGCGACGCCAGGTGCTCGGCAAGCGCTGCGGTCAGCTCGTCATTGGAATATGTTGGGGTCTGAGTATCCATAGCCTCCATCATAGCGCAGGGCGCAGACACCCCATGGCATCCGCGCCCCGTTCGTTTGCATCGTTGTTCGACAGCTCCGCCGGCTCAGATATCAGCGGCTAATTCACCGTCTCCTCGCCAAAGCGATACAGCTCCTCGTTGACCTTTTGGAGGCTGCACCCGCGATCGATGCAAAAGATGATAATCGCATCGCGGCGGTCCTTGCAGTTAAGGACGCTTACCCCGGCAGCCGTCAGCGCACGGTTGGTCTCTTTGAGCGTCAGCGCCATCGCAAAGGCAATCTGCAGTACCTTATTGCGACTCGGATGACGCGCACCGGTAAAGATCTGATAGCCAAAGGTCTCATTGAGATCGGCCATACGAACCACGCGCGAGCGCTCCAAGCCCTTTTCCTGCAGTAGCTGCTTCAGGTAATCCGAAAGCGACGGGGCGGCAAAGTCGTGCTCCCTGATATAGCCATCGATGTTCGGCGCATCGAGAAGCTCATTGAGCAGCTCCTCGGTCAGCTTTTTATCGGGCATACGACTTCACCTCCCATCCGGCGCAACGGTAGCGACATGCTAGGCCAGCACCCAGCTTGCAGTGGCAGACTTATCAAACATGTTGGCAAAATACAGTGCCTTCTTGATATCGCCATCAAAGTAGATATTGCCCGCCACGGAGCCACCGGCGGAAAGGGTACCAGACTGCAGCTCATCGGAGCCCTCGCTGTAGTAACCCTGATTCTGTTGGGCGCCGTTGGCGTCCTCGCCCTTCCAGTCGTAGATATTGTAATCTGCGCCCTCATCGCCATTGTTGACGTACGTGACGTGAATGCCCGTCATGGTCGAACCGTCATAATTTGTAAGGCCGGGCTGGACGGAATCGACGACGACGGAAAGACCGGCAGCTGTGGTCACCGTCGTGCCAACCGCCAGGTCAGTCGTAGGCTGCTCTTCCTTCTTCGCCTCTTCCTTCTTGTCGCCATCGCCAGCGTCCTCGGTGACGGTCGCCTTATCGCTACCACAACCGGCAAGAAGACCGGCAGTCCCCAAGGCGACGGTGGCGAATGCGCCAAGTGCAGCGCGACGGCTCAGCAGCACTTCGTTTTCGAGCTTTTTCATTATGCATCCTTCCTACGATCCGGCTACCGCGCCGGTACACAGCACATCGTAGGAAGGATTAAACTTGAATTCATTAGCTGGGAGCTAATCAGAAGGCGCACCCCAGTTCGAAACAGCGGACAACAAATTGCAACATTTTCGTAGGTAGATATAGGTGTCGTAATGAGGTTCGGATAACACTTCGCAACGGCTTGAAACGCTCCGAGCAGGTTTATTCGTACCGTAATTCGTACCACCCCAGATAAGGGGAAAACTCACTACATGAGAGAATTGGAGCACAGGCATGACCGACTGGAAGGCACTCGAGGACACCGAGGACCACGCCTACTTCATGGCGGAGCTCGTGGACATCTCGCCCGAGAGCTTCACCCTCGAGGAGAAGAAGCAGATCCTGCACGACATGATCGCGAGCTCCTCCGCCATCGAGAACGCGATGCGCGACGAGTTCGCGGAGCTCGACGAGGTCACCCAGACCCGCCTGATCGACAACCTCGCAGCGGACGGGCCGCGAAGCCGCGAGTGGTGGCACGAGGTGCTCGTGGACGGCCCCAGGCACCGAGACTTCCCGCGCTCTCCGACGGCCCGTGCCGGAGGCGGTAGCGACGGAGGCCCTCGCCCCGGCAAAGGGGCGAGGGCCTCTCCCTTGTGTACTCCTTAGTGAAGAGACAAAACGCTACGTATCGAGCCTGCCCGCGAGCCAGAGCAGCGGAACGAAGGGCAGCACACCCAGGCACAGCAGCACGGCGAGCGCCGTGGCCACGCCCCAGCGGACGTCCTCGCGCGTCACGACAGGATCTCGTTCACGCGGTCCCGCACGGCGTCGTAGAGCGACCCCAGGCGGCGCTTGCGCTCGGCGCCGTTGCCGTAGTCGCCGCGGATGACGGCGCGCGCCAGGGCGTCGACGTCGGCTCCGCCAGACGAGCCTCCCGAGGAGCCCCGGTGCCCAGCATCTCGTTCACGCGCGCCTGGACCTCCGCGTAGCGAGACCCAAGCGCGGCCTTGCGCGCCGAGCCGTTGCCGAACTCGCCCGCGAGCACCCGGCGCGCGAGGTCGTCCACGTCGTCAGAAGCCGGCGCCTGTGCCGCGCCCCCGCCGGAGCCCCCGGCCAGGATACGGTTCACCTCCGCCTGCACATCGTCGTAGCGGCTCCCCAGGGCCGCGCGCCGCGCGTTCCCGTTGCCGAACTCGCCGGCGATGACGCGCCGCGCGAGCTCCGCGACTGTGCCCTCCGGGGCGGCCGCAGTCGTCCCGCCGGACGCCGCTCCGCCCGTGATCGCGGCCTTCAGCGCCGCCCACTTGCACGCCGCCACGTAGGGCGCGGGGCAGAGCTTCCCCGTCACGTCGTAGTGGCGGATGACCCCGGAGGCGCCGATGCCGTACCTGGCCATGAGCTTCTTGACCAGCCATCCCAGCTTCTCGACCTCGGTCGCGCTGAAGTCCTCGCCTGCCGAGACGACCTCGATGCCGATCGCGCGGCAGTTCATCTGCCAGTCTCCGGCGTGCCAGGCGGTGTCGCCCTCGGCCACGCTCTGGTAGATCTCTGGCGTGATGTCGTCGACGAAGTAGTGCGCGCTCGCGCCCTGCCCCTCGTTGCGCGCGAAGCACGTCGCGTTGTTGCGCGCGGAGGCGAGCGTCGCCGTGAAGTGCACCACGATGCGGTCGATCGCGCGCGAGCGCCCGCGCGTCATGTGGTCGCTCCCGCACTGCTTGAAGAGGATGCTATACGCCATCGGGCACCTCCTCGAAGCCGCCGTCCTCGCCTTCGTCGGGCTCCCAGCCGTCGGGCGCTGCCGCCTCGACGCTCTCGCCGTGCAGCGCCTCCCAGCGCTCCTCCTCGCTCGCGAACTCGCGCTCACTCATCGGCCTCACCGCCCGTCGGCAGCGCCGCGCCGAGCTCCGCCATCACCGGCGACAGCACGGCCATCACGAGCGCCACCACCACGGCGCGCCACTCGGGCTCCAGCACCACGCAGCCCACGAGCATGTCCACGTTGGCCACGACCACGCCGAGCACGCCCTGCACGATCGTTCGCGCCAGGCGCCACGGCCACTCGTTGGATGTCAGGAAAGCCTCCATCATTGCCCCTTCCGCATGTTCTCGATCTCCGCCTTCACGACGGCGACGTCCTGCTCCAGGGCATAGGTGCGCTCGATGAGGCAGTTGTGCCTCTCGACCTGCCGCGTCAGGTTGTCGATCTTGACCTCCATGACCTCGCGGCTGCGCGAGTTGGGCACGAGCACCCCGGCGAGGGTGAGCACCCCCGTCACGAGCGCCGAGACGACCGACTCCATGCGCGCCTCCTCCCCGGACGGGGACGCCCCGCCCTCTGGGAGAAGTGTCCGATGCGGTCACAAACGAGCATGTCTAGCTGCGGATATGTTGTGAAGCGTCGCCTTCCGTCGCTTCACAAAGGAGTTCACAGACTATAGGAAAAGGCGATGGAGCGGAAACCGCTGCTCCTTTCCACATTCGTCGATATAAGACAACGCACGTTAAGCTTTCCGTTGGCGAGGAGATTCTATATCCCTCGCGATAGAATGATGGAAAAGCACGTTCTTTATCGGATCTGGGAGCTGCTATGAAGAGGAGCACAAAGATTGCCTGCTATGTTGCAGGAAGCATCGTCATCACGGTAGTCGCGCTTGCCGTCATGCCCGAATTAATACGGAAACTGTCCATTCGCCAGTACAGGTCGGGATATGACACGTCGGACATCGATTTCGACGACATGGGCCCGGAAAGAGTTGATAGGCGTAAGAGCACTGAAAGTATGTGATTGAGATGGCGATAGATACAGATAAGGTTGTCCAAGAGTGCTTCGATGCCATCAGAGATCGAATCGCAAACCTGACTACGCTCAACATCATCATCGCTGGGAAAACAGGTGTCGGCAAAAGCACTTTAATAAACAGCGTGTTTAGGGAGGACCTTGCTGAAACTGGCGTAGGACGGCCGGTTACCCAGCACATGAGGAGAATCAGCAAGAAAAACTTCCCCCTCGTTGTTTACGACACGAAAGGCTTCGAGCTGAACGAGCAGGTCCAGCAAGAAGTAAAGCACGAGGTTATGAAAACCATCAAAGATGGGTTTGCTTGCCAGGACATCAGCCGCGCAATCCACTGCATCTGGTATTGCGTGAACGCCACCTCAAACCGGATTGAGCCCGAGGAAATCGAATGGCTACGGGAGCTTGGGAAAGAGAACGAGGTTACCCAAGTGCCAATCATCGTGGTACTTACCCAGTGCATCTCAAAAAAGGGCTGCCAAGAGCTGAGAAAAACCATAGAAGCTGAGAATCTGAACATAGTTCAAGTTGTGCCGGTTCTTGCTCAGGATTATGAGATAGACGAGGACTACGTGGCGAAATCGTTTGGCCTAGACGTCCTAATTCGCGTGATGGGGGAAGCTCTGCCGGATGAGTTGCTCGACACGCTTCAAAACCTACAGATAGTAAGCCTCGACGAAAAAATAAAGAGGGCACAGGCGGTTGTACTCGCTTCCGTTGCGGCGGCGACCGCAGCGGGAGCATCTCCGATTCCGGTTTCCGACTGTGCCATTCTGATTCCTATCCAGATTGCCATGATTGCCGGAATCGCCGCAGTGTTCGGGATAGATCTGAGTAAGTCCCTAATAACCTCAACGCTGACATCGTTGCTGGGCACCGGAGGAGCAACGCTGCTGGGAAAGACGGTAGTATCAAACCTTCTAAAACTCATTCCCGGCGTAGGAAGTGCAACCGGAGCAGCTATATCAGGAGGAACAGCAGCAGCTCTCACGGCCGCCTTGGGAGAAACATATATCTGGATAATGTCCCTGATATTCAAGGGGGAACTGACGGAAAAGGACTTTGCGACAGAAGAGGGTAAGGCGAAGATGGTTGGCCATTTCAAGGAGCAGCTCAGCCTAGCGCGTTCATAATATAACTGGGTAATCCCAACGATTTATCCCAGCCCGCCCCTCGCGCCGCCCGCACGGCAGGTTCGTCCCCAGCGTAATCCGGAGGGGTGCCTGTCAAGAGCTCTTCGCGGTGAGGTAGCCGGCACCGCCCACGCCGTCGATCCTCATGTACTGGTAGCCCGCCCGCGAGCTCGCGTAGGTCGTGCCCGCCCCTCCCACGAGCGAGGCGCACTGGTAGAACGTCTGGAAGCCGGAGACGCCGGAGGACGGCAGCGCCCAGTCGGCGTCCGCCCAGATCGTCACGAGAGAGCCGCACCCGCCGAAGGTGTAGGCGAGGTCCTCGAGCGAGGACGGGTCGAGCCCGGAAAGGTCGATCTCGGTGAGCCCCTCGCAGCTGTTGAAGGTGTGCTGCATCTCGCGCACGCCGCAGAGGTTGCCCATGCCCGTCACGCTTGCGATCCCCCCGTGCCCGTAGAACCAGTAGTTCGTGTTCACGTGGTCGTAGGTCGCCATGTCGGCGGCGATCTCCACCGCCTCCACGTCGTGCCGGTGGTCGTACCACGGCTGGTAGCCCACCGAGTTGTACCGGGCGTTCGCGCACAGGCGCCCCGACGAGACGAGCTCCCGCCCCGCCTCGGGCTCGGTCGCGGCCGTCAGCACGAGCCCGCCGTCCGCGTAGAGGAAGCAGCGGAACCACTCGCACCGGTCGTCGGCGGGGTCGGTCAGCACACCGTCCACCCCGTAGTTGAGCTTCGCGTGGTTGTCCATCTGCCCCGGCACGTAGCCCAGGCCGCCCACGAGCCTGCTGCACCCGCTGAACATGAGCGACCCGCTCGTGGCGGACGAGGTGAACCCGTCCGTCCAGATCGTCTCGAGCGAGGGGCAGCTCACGAACGTCTGGTTCAGGCTGGTCGCTCCCGAGAGCTCCTCGAAGCCCTACACCTCCACGAGGTTCTCGAACCCGTGGAAGAGGTAGCTCGCGTTGGCGAGCCCGCCCTCGGAGAAGTCGCCGTCGAAGACGACGCGCGTCACGGAGAGCTTCACGTCGTCCCATGGGCGGACACCCGCCGAGGAGTAGCCCTCCGGGTCCACCTCCCAGGCGTCCAGGATCACCGCGCCGGGCACGTCGGAGGAGCGCCCGTCGCGGTAGTTGAAACTCGAGCGTATCGTCCGCGAGCAGGATCGCGCGCATCTCCGCGCCCACGTCCCATGCGGGCGCCAGGATGGCCGGCGCCATCTCGGAGGGCTTGTAGGTCTCCGAGAGCCCGTTCTGCGCGCGGATGGCGTCCGCGATGCCGTCAAATACGGCATCCGAGATCACGCTCGCGCCGGCGCCCGGCGTCGCCTGGAAAGGCGCACCCGCCTTGGTGCCGTCGAGCGTGAGAACCGCCGCCGCCATCTCCGAGGGCAGGTAGGTGCCCGTGCCGCCGTTCTGGACGCGGATCGCGTTGGCGATGTCGGTGAGCACCTGTTAGCGTCAATCTATTTTTCACCAGTTTCGCTAAACAGGCGCGCCGTTCGCGCAAAGGCGGTTTCACCGGTTGCGCTAACGTATTTTCACCGATTCCGGTCACGGCTCG
>NZ_JBQKDE010000024.1:0-26854 GCF_052121995.1 Collinsella sp. LCP19S3_A7
AGCGCGCCGGCAGGCGGGCGAAGCCGGTGCGGATCCGCGAAGCGGATGCGCGGAATCCTATACGCCGCACCAATCGAACTTGAAGCCTCCGGCAACGGGGGCTTTTCTTTTACGCCGCCATTCGACGCCAGACACTCGACTGGAATCGTGCGTCTCCGCCCGCGGGAGACTATTTCTTATCGACTCGTGTAAGATTCCGAGTAGATGTCGCGGTCCGTCCGCGACCACTCCTTCGCTAGACGACCGATCAGGGTGATATTTCGTGGCAGAGCGTCCGACATACAAGCTCAGGTTTCTCGACCCCAAAAAGCGTTTTCCATCGATGCCAGAGCAACCCGCGGGGCGCTCGTATGGTGTTGTCTGGAAAGTTTTTGGCGAGGATCCTAAAGAGTCTTGCTACGTCGTCGAATTCGTAGGCAAAAGCCACATATCGCTTTTGGGCTACGTGAGCGTGTCAGGTGAGGTCTATAAGGTTGACGGCCCTGTTCAGAAAGTGCCATTGCCCAAGAGCCCCGAAATGAAATTGGTCCTTGACGAGTCCGATTCCAGTGTTGGCGAGATTTTGGTGCGGGGAGCCAACGGTGCAATGCGCGCTTGCGCGCGAACGGCCGGCTCTCCCGAAGGGGCCATGCGTGAGCAGTCCGACCACGAGACATGGAATTCGAGCCGTGCTCTCCCTTATGGCGAGTTTATGGCCTCGATGTTCTTGCGCTACGTGATATTTGCCGACCCCAACAACGCCCTTGCGAACACGGTACCTGCCGACGAGCTCGATGAGGGTATAAAAAACACCGCCAACAAGATCAAACTCGTAAAGTTGCCCGAGCCGGTCGAGGTGTTTTTGGGCTTTAACACGGCACCGCTCCCCGATGCTATCGAGACGCTGCTCTACCGCGTTGACCATGCCGATAATCCGAGCGGTATCGAGCGTTATGCCGCCGCCCTTATGAGCGAGGTCGATTTGCCCCGACTGCGCACCATCGCTGCCAAGTCCGAGATGGGCCTAGCGCGTATCGACCGCTCAAAGCTGTTCTATCTCAATTTTGATCGTAGCCTGCTGGACCAAGACGAGATTGACATGCTGCTTGCTATCGAGTGTCGTCTTAACCGCCTCTCCGGCATCCTTGAGCGCATTGGGGCAGGGTTGGGCCCCGTTGCCTCGTCGCCAAGCTTTGAGGGCTGCTCGCTCTTTGACCTATGGCATATCAGCAAGACGACAAACGACGTTCCTCGCCTGCTCGAAACGCTGTCGAATGACAACCCGTGGGCCAAACCGGGGACGGTTGCGTGCCAGCCGGGTGGCGAGTGGGACGTTCGCACCCGCTTTGCACGTATCGTAGAAGCACTCAACGTGGTCACGCGGCTCGACTACACCTATCGAGCGAACGTCGCCGAGGGCATCATGCTGGTTCGATTTGGCCGCACGGTTGTCGATGCTATGCCGCAGCGCGAATACGATGCTCAAGATGATGCCTGGCGCGAGGTGGATGAGCCTAAGCGTGCAGCATGGGCCACCGAGCACGATGCGCGCGTGGCGCTCACGCTAGCAGCGGCTTGTTTTGCTGCCGGTGCCAGCATTACGCGCTGCTACGTTCAGATTGCGGCTCCCGATGGCGAGCAGGGCGAGCGCATCATTGCAACATATTCCTTTGGGCGTGCGGCCTATCTGGCCAATTGCGTTCCCGCCGCTAAGAATTTTGAAAGCATGGATATGGATGATATGCCGTGCAAGCGCATGCTTGAGGCATATGAGTCGGACGCGCCGGATGCGATTGAGCCCGCTGAGGTTCATGCTCGCCCGCGTGACGACCACCGTTCGCTGCCGCCGGCGTTGCGCGACCTGCTGCTTGCCGATACGGCTGATGAGCTTGAGGTTATGGAGGAGGGCGATGACCCGTATGTGGCGCGCGTCGCTGAGTTGCGCGAGCGGGCAAAAGTCGACCGCGCGGGTGCGTTTGAGGGCTTTTCCCGTCTTGTTGAGGAGCTGGAGGCCAAGTGCGCCGTTGCCGAGCTTTTGGCGACAGGACCGGTCCAGACGCTGTTTTGCGACAATCAACTGGTGCGTATGGTGCTGCCGGTAATGGAGGAAGACCGCTCCGTTCGTATTTTGCGCGCTCCCGATGCGCTGTACTTTGCCCAGCATGAGATTTGCAGCTTTTACGCCGATCAGGAGGATTTTGAGCGGGCATTGCCCGAGGTGCGTCATCTTTACGATCTGGCGCGCTCATCCATGCAATCACACTTTGCACTCATCAACGTGCTGGCGCGTCTGGAGCGCTATGACGAGGTCATTGAGGTGGCGCGCCACGGCCTGCGCATTGCCAGTGACCGTTCCTCAATCGGCTACCTGTTCTATCGCCTAGCGTTTGCCTACTGGAACTGCGATCAGCTCGAGCTGGCGTTGGCGTGCTACCGCTTGGTACCGCGCGGTGAGGAGTCGGGTAGCAATGCACTGGAGGAAATGCAGGGCCTTATGAACGAGATGGGTGTCAATGAGCCACCGACGTTCGAGGAAGCGGTTGAGACCATCAGTAAGGCCGGGCTCGAACTGCCGCCGGTGCCCGCCGTGTCCAACCAGCTGGCAGACGCGGCTGTGCAGCTGGTCGATAACGGTTTCTTTTTCCTGGCACGCGTCTGCATCTTCCAAATGTGGCGCACGATGGGAAACGATGAGCTCGGCTCCCTCAGCCGGTCGTTGGGATAGGGGTTTGATTTATGGGGGAGGAAAGCCTGCCGGCCAATTATCAAAAATTCCCCTTGCCCGGATTCGAGTGTTTGGTTACTATGGAACGGCTGTTACGGAGAGCTGACCGAGAGGCCGAAGGTGCTCGCCTGCTAAGCGAGTATGCCCCAAAAGGGCATCTGGGGTTCGAATCCCCAGCTCTCCGCCAGTATGACTTGAAAGAAGGGTCCCATTTGGGGCCCTTTTTTGATTAGAAGAATGTTAGCTGGGGATTCGAAACCTCAAAAAATGAGGCGCCCCGTTGGACGCCTCATTTGGTTCGATGTGATATCGCTTTGGCCCTACACCTCAGGAGCCTTGGCTACGGTCTCGCTCTCGGCTGTGAGCGGGCGGTTGTCGATGCGGCGGCCCAGGCGGTCGAGCTTCACGAGCAGCCACTCGATGGGATTGGGCCCTGTTCCTTCCTCGTCGGCAACCAGGTCCATGACGGCAATCTTGGTGCCGTCCTGCTTAAGCGTAACGCTGCCCACCTTATCGCCAACATGCACCGTGCCCGAAAGGTCATCGTAGCTAACCTTTTCGGTCACTTCGCCGGCGAGTGAGAACACCGTTGCCTGCGCGGTGGGGTCGGCAAGCGTGGCGTCGATCGTTTTGTCTGTCCAGTCGGTTTGACTGACACGTGCCATCAGCGGATTTCCGTTGGCGGTCTTCTTTTGCGTATTGGCGATTTCGACCGTTACCTTGTGGTCGTAATACCAACTAGCAAGTGTGGCCGTATCGGCAAAACGCTGGTCGGTGGTGCTGGAGTTCAAGACAACGGTATAGATCTCGTCGCCATCGCGATTGTAGGCGCTTGCAAAGCAGTATCCGGCATCGTCGGTGGTGCCGGTCTTACCGCCGATATTGCCGTCTTGGCCCAATAAAACATTGTGCGTTTCCATGGAATGCGAATGATCGGAGCCGTCGGCGCCCGTCACTTCGATCCAGGGATCTTTGCTCGCCATGACTTCGCGAATCGTGTCGTCCTTCATAGCCTCTTGCATCATCAATGCCACATCGTGTGCGGTTGAATGCATATCGCCGGCCCATTCGTCAAAATCCAGCCCGTGCGGGTTCTCGAAGAGCGTTCCCGTGCAGCCGAGCTTCTTGGCCTGCTCGTTCATGGCTTTTACAAACGTAGCGACGGCATCTTTGGTCTTGGGGTCAAGTTTTTTGCCCACGTGTTCGGCAAGCGCGATGGCGGCGTCGTTGCCCGAGGGGATCATCAGGCCGCGCAGCGCTTGCTCGACGGTGAGCTCGTCGCCTTCGAGGAGTCCCGCGGTCGAGTTGCCTACGGCTGCCGCCGCGTTGCTCACGGTGATTTTCTCGTCCATTTTGCAGTTCTCGACCGCGAGGATTGCAGTCATGACCTTGGTGATCGAGGCGATTTTGACTTGCTCGTCGGCGCTACGGGCATAGTAGACGGTGCCGTTTTTACCCATGACAAACGCATTGGAGGCATCGATATCGGGCAGGTCTTCGGCTGCAATGCCGCGTGCATCGGCGGCTTTGCCGCAGATGTTATCGGTCGTGAGCACTTGGGCGCCGGCGACGGACGGAATGCCGGCGACAAGGGCGACGGCGCAGGCAAGGCCAACGGTCAGCTGCGCGGAACGCTTTACAAGAGGAGTAAGATGCTTCACTGATTTCGCTTTCGACGGGATGGTCTCCTTTGGCTCTAGAGTATATCGTTTACCGGCTGTGCCGCTTGGGGTTTGGCGCGTGCGGTTTATCTTCGTGTCTGAGCGGACGCTTGGGTGTGCACGGTCGATATGATTGCCCGTCGCGTATCGAGGAGGTCCTTACAAATACTTGACAATACGCTCACGCATATATGAGCTGCGATTTTTACTATCGATACTGCTGATTTGATATCGATGTGGAGGTATGCGGTATGACGGCTGCTGCGGCTGTGGGGCCCACGGAGCTCGAGGAGCTAATGGAAGCGCAGGCCGAGGCCGCGCATGAGCGCGAAATTGGAGATGCGACTCGCCCCACGGCAGAGGACCTTGCTGCCTCGCCGACGCGCATCGATGTCGAGGGCCTCGACCTGTTCTATGGAGATCACCACGCGCTTAAGGATGTGTCCATCAAGATCCGCGACAAGCAGATTACCTCGTTTATCGGTCCTTCGGGCTGCGGCAAGTCGACGTTGCTGCGTTGCTTTAACCGCATGAACGACGGCATCAAGGACTGCCGCATCGAGGGCAAGATTGCGCTCGATGGTCAAGATATCCTGGGCGATTACGACATCTGCCGCCTTCGCCAGCGCGTGGGCATGGTGTTCCAGCGCCCCAACCCGTTTCCCATGAGCATCTACGACAACGTCGCCTACGGCCCTCGCGGTATGGGTGTGCGCGATCGCGCTGTGCTGGATGAGCTGGTCGAGGACTCCCTGCGCCGCGCTGCCCTGTGGGACGAAGTCAAGGACAAACTCAAGGAGTCTGGTCTGGGGCTTTCGGGCGGACAGCAGCAACGTTTGTGCATCGCCCGTGCGCTTGCCGTGCGGCCCGATGTTCTGCTGATGGACGAGCCGACCTCGGCGCTCGACCCCGTGTCGACGCTCGTGGTGGAGCAGCTGGCCTGCGAGCTCAAAGAGACCTGCACGCTCGTGGTCGTTACACACAATATGCAGCAGGCGGCGCGCATATCCGATTCCGTCGCGTTTTTCTTGCTAGGTGAGTTGGTGGAGCACGCGCCCACCGCTCAGCTTTTCAAAAATCCTACTGACCCGCGTACGGCGGATTACTTGACGGGACGTTTTGGCTGATACCATCTAGTAAAGGTACCTTTAGGATTAAGATGCGGTCATGCCGGCCGCAAAGGGGTTCAACATGATCTATTACGTCGAGGACGATGACAACATCAGGGATTTGACGGTCTATGCACTGCGCAAGCAGGGGATCGAGGCCGAAGGCTTTTCGTGCGACGGTGAGTTTAAGGCTGCCGTGGCGCGACGGGTGCCCGATGCTGTGCTGCTCGATATCATGCTGCCCGATACCGATGGCTTGGCGATTATGCGTCGCCTGCGTGCCGATCGCCTGACGGAGACGGTGCCCATCATGATGCTTACCGCCAAGGATACCGAGCTCGACAAGGTGATGGCGCTCGATGGCGGTGCCGACGATTACCTGACTAAGCCGTTTTCGCTCATGGAGCTTGCGAGCCGCTGCCGCGCACTGCTGCGTCGCGGCGGCATGGTCAAGCAGGCGAGCGATGTGCTCAGCGTGGGCGATATCGTGCTTTCGCCCAGCCATCGCGAGGTGACCGTTGCCGGCGAGCCGCTTAAGCTCACCCTGCGCGAGTTCGACCTGCTCGAGTACCTCATGCGCAAGCCCGGCGTGGTCTTTACCCGCGAGTCGTTGCTGCAGAGCGTGTGGGGCTGGGACTTCGACGGCGGTTCGCGCACCGTTGACGTGCACGTGCAGACGCTTCGCCAAAAACTGGGCGAGCATGCCAGCGCCATCGAGACCGTGCGCGGCGTGGGCTACCGTTTGGCCGAGCCTTCTGCCGGTGACGGTGCCGAAGGTGACGACACCGCGGCCACCGCATCGGAGGAGTAACCCGTGGTCTTCGCCCCCCAGGGAAAACATACGCTGTCGCACCGCGTTTTTGTGACGATCTTTGTTTGCGCCATGGCGGTTATCGTGGCGTTTACGGTGCTGGGTGCGTTCTTTGTGCAAAACACCTTGGCGGATGCCACGAGTGCCAATCTGGCGCAGGAAACCGAGCTCATTGCTGCCGCCCTCGACGAACAGCAGGAGCCCATCCCGTTCTTGCGTAGCCTCGATCGCGAGGACTTGCGCATTACGCTGATTAACAAGGATGGATCGGTTGCCTACGACAACGAGGCGTCGCCTTCCTCACTGCCCAACCATGGCGATCGCCCCGAGGTCATCGAGGCCTTTGAGAGTGGTTTGGGTTCCGCGGAGCGCGCAAGCTCTACGCTCGACGAGATTATGCTGTATCGCGCCGTCGCCCTTGATAACGGCCAGGTTGTCCGCTTGGCGCAAGCCCAGCCTGGCGTTGCGGCGATTTTGCTGTCGATGGTGGCGCCGATGCTGCTTATCGCAGCAGCGGGTGCAGTACTCTCGTTTTTTATGGCGCGCCGCGAGTCCCGTGCAATCATCGCGCCGTTGCAAGAGGTGGATTTGGACCACCCACGCCGTAGCTATGAGCACGCCTATGCCGAGATGGTTCCCATGCTTGAGCGTATCGAGTCGCAGCGCCAGGAACTCAAGCGCCAAATGGCGGTGCTAGCGGACAACGACCGAATGCGCCGCGAGTTCACGGCCAATATCACCCATGAGCTCAAGACCCCGCTTACCGCGATTTCGGGCTATGCCGAGCTTATTGCAAACGGCATGGTTGAGGGCGAGGACGACTTGCGCAACTTTGGTGGCCGCATCTATCGCGAGGCGGGCCGCCTGGCAGCGCTCGTCAACGACATTCTTACGCTTTCCAACTTGGACGAGGCGGAGCGAGCATCCGAGGGCGAGGCGGTGCCCATTGGGTCCACAGAACCCATCGAGCTCTCTCGCGCCATTTTGACGGTGGAACAGCGTCTTGAGCAAGTTGCCCGGCAGTCGAATGTGACCATTGGGCACGAGACGAAGCCCATGGTGATCGAAGGCGTGCCGCGCCTGATTGACGAGCTGATCTACAACCTTGCAAGCAACGCCATTCGCTACAACCGACCTGGCGGTACGGTCACGCTGCGCTGCGGGACCAATGACGAGGGTCATCCGTACCTGTCTGTTGCCGATACGGGTATCGGTATTGCGCCCGAGGAGCAGGGTAAAGTGTTCGAGCGTTTTTATCGCGTGGACAAGAGTCGTTCTAAGGCGCGTGGCGGAACCGGCCTGGGTTTGGCGATCGTCAAACACGCCGCTCTGTACCATCACGCCGCGATTGACCTGTCGAGTGAGCCGGGCGTGGGAACCACCATTACGGTAACGTTTCCCGTGCAACAAGAGGGACCGTTCGCGTAGCGGCATAGCAAAAACCGAGGATTAGACGGTACGCCCGCGCCTCCGCTACCGCGTGAATTGTTGCGCAACTTACGCGCGGACGCTGTATCTTATGTATAGAGCTTGGGCATGGTAGAAATATGCGATATTATACGAGCAGTTTTGTCAATCCGAACTGGGGAAATGAAAGGCAAGCTGCATGACCCTTCTCGAACTGTTCCAGCTGCTCAAAAAGCACCTCAAGCTGGTCATCACCCTTCCGGTGGTCTGCGCGATCGCCATGGGCATCGTGTCCTTCGTTGCGATGGACAACACCTATACCGCGACGACGAGCATGTACATTCTCGCCAAGACCGACGATAGCGGTCAGATGAGCTACAACGATCTCTCGGCGAGCCAGATGCTTTCCAACGATATCGCCACGCTGCTGGATAGCGATAGCGTTAAGAGCGGCGCCGCCAAGGAACTGGGCCTCACCGATCTGGATGACTACAAGGTGTCTGTTTCCTCCGAGACCACCACGCGTGTCATTACGCTTTCGGTTACCGGCACCGATGCCAAGGAGACGGCTGAGGTCGCAAAGGCCATAGCTAGCTCGGTGAGTACGGTCGCTCAGAACGTCGGCGCTGCCCAGAGCATCAACGTTATCGACGAGGCTAAGACCCCCGAAGCCCCCAGCGGTCCCAAGCGTATGCTGTACGTTGCTGTCGCGTTCCTCGCGGGCATCTTTATCGCAGTTGCCTATGTCGTTTTGGCAGACATGCTCAATACCCGCATCCGCGGTGCAGAAGAGGCAGAAGAGCTCCTGGGCATTCCCGTTGTTGGCCGAATTCCGGCTATGAAAGGTGGTAAATAGGCATGGCTAAGGCAAAGAACACCGATAAGCTCGTTGTACAGAATGCCGCCAAGACCCTTCTGGCCAACATCCGCTTTGCGAGCGTGGATGATCCCATTCGCACCATTACCGTCACGTCCTCGATTCCCAACGAGGGTAAGTCTACGGTTTCCATCAACCTTGCCCAGGCTATCGCCACCAGCGGCAAGAGCGTCCTGCTGGTCGAGGCTGATATGCGTCGCAGGTCCCTTGCCGATATGCTCGGCGTCCGCTCCCGCGGCGGACTCTACGCAGTCCTGTCCGAGCAGGTTTCTATTGACCAGGCGATTGTCGAGACGGGTCAGAAGAACTTCTACTTCCTCGATGCCGAGCCGCATATTCCCAATCCTGCCGACATCATCGTCTCTCACCGCTTTGCCAAGCTGGTAAAGGCACTGTCCGCCAAGTTCCAGTACGTCATCTTTGATGCTCCCCCGGTCGGCACCTTCATCGATGCTGCCGAGATCGCAAGTCTGACCGACGGTGCGCTTTTTGTCGTGCGTGAGGACTTCACCAAGCGCGAGGAGGCGCTCAACGCCATCGCTCAGCTTAAGAAGTCCGAGAAGGTCAAGCTCATCGGTACCGTTATGAATTACTGCGAGACCGAGACCAGCGAGTATTACTATTCTTACTACACCAAGGAAGGTAAGAAAGTAAAGAACGGTTCCGCTGCTCAGGGTGCTTCTAAAATGGGCATCTTTACCAACCGGGCAAACGTTTAGTTGATTAAGGCCGACCTATGCGCGACATTCATTGTCATATCTTGCCGGGTGTAGACGACGGCGCTGCCGATCTTGATGAGAGCTTGGCGATGCTTGCAGCTGCCAAGCAGGCTGGCGTAACCAGAATTGTCTGCACCCCGCATTGCCGAGATCCCTATTTTGACTACGACAAGATGTGGGATGCCTTTGAGCTATTGCGGGATAACGCAGATGGTTTTCCGCTTCAGATGGGCTTTGAGGTCAACCACCGAAAGCTCGTCGAGCTGGGCATCGACGCTGCGGAGTACCTGCATTTCGATGGAACCAACGAGTTCCTGCTCGAGCTTTCGACGCATGCTGATTCCTATGCGTTTAGAGAGTACGAGAGTACGATTTACGATTTGCAATGCCGCGGCTACCAGGTGATCATCGCTCATCCCGAGCGATATCGCGCTGTTCAAAAGGATGTGAGTGTGGCCGAGCGTCTGGTCGATATGGGCTGCAAGCTGCAAGCTTCGGCAGACTTTATCGCCGGCGGCCGCTTTGGCCGCGAGAAAAAGCCGGCGCAGCGTCTGTTCGATCAGAACTTGTACAGCTTTATCGCGAGTGACGCCCATAACGTGGGCCACTACGATTGCCTGGCAAAAGCGCGTGCGAAGTTTAGTGTGCGCGGGGCTCATTTTCGCTAAAATCTGTCCCTAACGTTCTTACTGAATGAAGGGGCCGCCTTGGATATCCAACTTAAGACAGGTTGCTTTGAGGACGCGGCGCTGGTGCGCCGCGCCGTTTTTATGGACGAACAAGGCTATGAAAACGAGTTTGACCAGATTGACGAGGACCCGGGCTGCATCCATGTGACGCTGTATGTGGATGGCCAACTCACCGGCTGCTCGCGCGTGTTTCCCGAGGAGCTGGAGCGCGCGGCAGATGCGGAGGCTCCGGTGCCACCGGCGTGCGACTTGGACGAAGGCGTCGCCGCGGGGGAGACCTACATTATGGGGCGCGTCGCCGTGCTGCCGGCTATGCGTCGTCGCGGGTTGGCAAGCGCGATCGTCGAGGCCAGCGATACATGCGCACGCGATGCCGGCGCTAAACTTATTAAGCTGCACGCGCAGGAATACGTGTTGCCGCTCTATGAAAAGGCTGGCTACACACAAATTGCCCCGGTTGACTACGAAGACGAGGGCCAGCCCCATGCCTGGATGGCCAAGCGCGTAGATGGCAGATAGGGACGTTCCTTTCCTGTCGGCAGTTGGGGACACTCCTTGGCAATTGGCGCATCGGAGTGCTCGGACATACAGTTTTTCGATTCCGCATGTATATATGCGCGCTAATGGGTTATAAAATCTAAGTCTGAACATAGCAGGTCTGCGATACGGCTCGGGTAACCGGGCTGTTTTTGCGGACGGGGGTAGCGCGAAAGGACTGCACATGCGTCAATTTAAGACCGAGAGCAAAAAGTTGCTCGACCTCATGATCAACTCCATCTACACCAACAAGGAAATCTTCCTGCGCGAGCTTATCTCTAACGCGAGCGACGCCGTCGATAAGCTCAACTTTAAGAGCCTGCAGGATCCGAGCGTCAAGCTCGACCAGGGCGACCTGGCTATTCGCGTCTCCTTTGATAAAGACGCCCGCACCATTACCATCTCGGATAACGGCATTGGCATGACCGCCGAGGAGCTCGAGCGCAACCTGGGCACCATCGCCCATTCCGGCTCCGAGGAGTTTAAGACCGAGAACGCCGAGCAGCAGGGCTCGGATGTCGACATCATCGGACAGTTTGGCGTGGGCTTCTACTCGGCCTTTATGGTCGCCAGCCACGTGAAGGTGGTCAGCCGCGCTTATGGCGAGGATGTCGCCCATGTTTGGGAATCCGACGGTCTTGAGGGCTATACCATCGAGGACGGCGAGCGCGCCGAGCACGGCACCGATGTCATCCTGACGCTGCGCGAGAACGAGAAGCTCGACGCCGATGGCGAGGCCGAGACCTACGATCGCTTCCTGACCGAGTGGGGCCTCAAGAGCCTGATTCAGCAGTACAGCAACTATGTGCGCTACCCGATCCAAATGATGGTCTCCAGGAGCCGCCAGAAACCCAAGCCCGAGGACGCGCCGGAGGATTACAAGCCCGAGTACGAGGACTACCAGGAGCTCGAGACCGTTAACTCCATGACGCCGATCTGGAAGAAGCGCAGCTCCGATGTTGAGCAGAAGGACTATGACGAGTTCTACAAGTCTACGTTCCACGACTTTGACGATCCTGCGCGCACCATCAGCTTCCACGCCGAGGGTACGCTCGAGTACGACGCCCTGCTGTTTGTGCCGGGCCGCGCGCCGTTCGATTTGTACAGCAAGGACTACGAGAAGGGCCTGGCGCTCTACAGCTCCAACGTCCTGATCATGGAGAAGTGCGACGACCTGCTTCCCGACTACTATAACTTTGTCCGTGGTGTCGTGGATTCCGCCGACGTGTCGCTCAACATCTCGCGCGAGACGCTGCAGCAGAACCGTCAGCTCAAGGCCATCGCCAAGCGTGTGGAAAAGAAGATTACCGCCGACCTTGAGGATATGCGTGACAACGACCGCGAGGCCTACGAGAAGTTCTTTGAGAACTTTGGCCGTGGCCTTAAGTACGGCATCTATTCGAGCTATGGCATGAAGGCCGATGAGCTCGCCGACTTGCTGCTGTTCTGGTCTGCCAAGGAGCAGAAGATGATTACCCTGGCCGAGTATGCCAAGGGCATGCCCGAAGATCAGAAGGCCATCTACTACGCCGCCGGCGACTCGCGTGAGCGCTTGACCAAGATGCCCGTGGTAAAGGGCGTACTCGACCGCGGCTATGACGTGCTGCTGCTGACGCAGGATGTGGATGAGTTCACGTTCCAGGCTATGCGTGAGTACGTTGCCGTCGATATGCCCAAGATCTACGAGGACGACGCTGCCCGCGAGGCTGCCGAGAAGGCTGTTGCCGACGGTGCCGAGCCCGAGGTCGAAGATCGTCACCTGGAGCTCAAGAATGTCGCTACCGGCGATCTTGACCTGGCGACCGAGGACGAGAAGAAGGAGGCCGAGGACGCCACTAAGGAGAACGAGGACCTCTTTAGCGCCATGAAGGAGGCACTCGGTGACAAGGTCGAGAAGGTCGCCGTCTCTGCGCGCCTGACCGATGCTCCCGCGTGCATCACCACCGAGGGTCCGCTTTCGCTCGAGATGGAGAAGGTGCTTCAGAAGGGTCCCGAGGGTGCGCCCGACGGTATGCCCAAGAGCCAACGCGTGCTCGAGCTCAACGCCAAGCACCCGGTCTTTGCCAAGCTCGTCGCTGCTCAGAAGGCGGGCGACGCCGACAAGATCAAGCAGTACTCCGGCCTGCTCTATGACCAGGCTCTGCTCGTCGAGGGTATTTTGCCCGAGGACCCCGTTGCCTTCGCGGCGGCTGTCTGCGAGCTTATGTAATTGGTTCCGCCGTTCTGCCGAACGGCGGAACGGCTCGACGCTGCGCGGGCACCAGAGCGACAACTTGTCATTCAAAGAGGACGGCATGACCAGAAGGTCTATGCCGTCCTCTTTTCATGCCAATTTGTTCGCTCTGGTGCCCGCTCGCTGGCATTGCCAAAACATCGACGTTACCGTGGTCCAAGCTAGTCGTTGGGGACGTTCTTGTTTGACTGGTCGTTTAAGAACGTCCCCAATGACTAGTTGGGTTGCTAATTTGTGCGGGTTGTGGTTTTGGGAGCTGCTGAAATTAAAGATACTGTACAACTGTACGCTAACTCATCTTCGTAGTATATTGCTACCCGCAAAACTCAATACCATTGTGCATCGAGACGTTAAAACGCCTTCGTACAATGGTTATCGATAGTACGATTCGATTCAACGACAGGATGGACGGTCCAAGCGTGAGTCTCGGCAGCAAACTATCCGATGCAAAGGTCTCCTTTGCGATATTTAAGCGCGACATTAAGCGACTGCTTGTGAATCCCGTCGCCCTGGTGGTTACCCTCGGCGTGTGCGTTATTCCCTCGCTGTATGCCTGGTACAACATCGTGGCAAACTGGGATCCGTACGGAAACACCCAGGGTATCAAGATTGCCATCGCCAACAACGATCAGGGCACCCAAAACGACTTGGTGGGCGAGCTCAACGCGGGCGATAAGGTCGTCGATCAGCTCAAGGAGAACGATCGGCTGGGCTGGACCTTCGTCGATTCGGCGGCCGATGCTAAAGAGGGCGTCGAGAGCGGTGAGTACTATGCGGCCATCGTAATCCCCAAGAACTTCTCGGATAACCTGGTTTCGATGCTCGACGGCAACTACCATCAGCCCAAGCTTACGTACTACGTCAATGAGAAGAAGAGCGCTATTGCGCCCAAGGTTACCGACACCGGTGCAAGCACCATCGAGGAGCAGATCAACTCGGAATTTGTCTCCACGGCGGGCGAGACTGTTGCCGGTATCGCCAAGGATGCCGGAGTCGATTTAAAGGACAAGGCAACCCAGACCCAGGATTCGCTGGCAAGTTCGGTGTCCGAAGCATCCGATACCTTGGGCGAGGTGCGTGGTTCGATTGGCGACATGAATGCCGCCATCGATAAGACGAGTGGTTCCATTGCCTCGGCAGATGCAGCACTTGCCGGTCTACAGGGTCAGGCGCCGTCGCTGACGCAGGCGATCTCCCAGGGCAACGACCTGCTGGGCGAGGCGCGCGCCACGGCGGGTAATTCCATCACCTCGCTCTCCAAGGCGCTCTCGGAAGGCAGCCTTGCGCTCACCAAGACGTCAGCCTCCGCGAACGCTGCGATTGGCAAGCTGACGGGCACGGTCACATCTACGATCACCCGTATCGACAACTCGCTTGAGTCTCTCCAGGCGACGATCGACCACAATAAGGCCGTTATCGGGCACTTGGAAATTCTCGTTAATGACACGTCGACAGGTTCCGAGGAAATTGACGCGCGCATTGTATCGACCATCGATTTGCTCCGCGAGCAGAATGAAAAGCTTCAGAGCATCAAGGATAGTCTGTCTGCGCAGTCGAGCGCCATGGCGAATGACGCCGCGGCTGTCTCGGGTGCCAGCGACGCTATCAATAACGCAATCCAGACCGGTGCGACTAACCTTGGCCAGGCCCAGACGGACCTGGGTCAAAACGCGCTGCCGAAGGCCTCGAGCGCGCTTGATTCATTTGCCGCCGTCTCGGGTGATCTGACGGGAATCGTGTCTGGCCTCACGCCTGCTATTGCAAGTGCGCGCGGTACACTTTCGCAACTCAACGCTACGCTCGGTCAGGCCAAGACCACGTTGTCCCAGACCGATGCCTCGCTTGCCAAGGTCCAGGACAAGCTCGCAACCGCCGCCAACGACATTGCGGCGCTGCAGACCTCCGAGTCCATGGGCGAGCTGGCCGACCTCATGGACGTCGACGTCGATGACGTGGCAGATTTCATGGCATCTCCGGTTGAGCTGACGTCCAAGTCAATCTATCCGGTCAAGAGCTTTGGCTCGGGCATCGCGCCCTTCTACACCAATCTGGCGCTTTGGGTGGGCGGCTACGTGCTTATCGCTATCTACAAGCTCGAGGTCGACCGCGAAGGCATCGGCAGCTTTACCGCGCGTCAGGGCTACTTTGGCCGCTGGCTGCTACTGGTGATCCTGGGCGCGTTCCAGGCCATTATCGTTACGGTAGGCGATCTGGTGATTGGCGTGCAGTGCGTCAGCCCGCTGCTGTTCGTGCTGGGCGGCATCGCTATCTCGTTCACTTACGTCAACATCATCTATGCGCTGTCCACCACCTTTAAGCATATCGGTAAAGCCATTGGCGTCATTCTCGTCATTGTGCAGATCCCCGGCTCGTCGGGCATGTATCCCATCGAGATGATGCCCGGCTTCTTCCAGTGGCTGCATCCGCTGCTGCCCTTCACCTATGGCATCAACCTGCTGCGCGAGACGGTCGGTGGCATGTATTCGTTCAACTACCTGTTCAACCTGTGCATCCTGGGCGTGTTCCTTATCATCGCGCTCTTTATCGGCCTGCAGCTGCGCCCGTTGCTGCTCAACCTCAACCTGCTCTTTGATAAGCAGCTTTCCACGACGGGCCTCATGATCTGCGAGTCCAATGACCTGCCGCGCCAGCGCTATTCGCTGCGCACGGCCATGCGCGTCATGCTCGATTCTGATTCGTACCGTCGCGAGCTGCTCGATCATGCCGTGGCGTTTGAGCATCGCTACCCGTACTACATCAAGGGCGGTTTTGCCGCCGTGGTAGGCGTGCAGGTCCTGCTCTTTGTGCTCTCGACGGTGCTCGATATCGACAATAACGGCAAGATCATCCTGCTTGTCATTTGGATCATCTCGGTTATTGCCATCTGCGGCTGGCTTATCAATATCGAATATATCCGCGCGAGCCTCAATACCCAGTTGCGCATCTCGGCGCTTTCGGATGAGGACTTGCGCCGCGAGATGCGCGAGCACACGGCTGCCATCCCTGCCGCCCGTCGCATGTTCGGTCTCAACGCCAGTGAGCGGGGCACCAAGGACAGCGAACAGCCCACGAGCCGTCTGCCGCATATCGGTGCGCATCGTAAGGCTCAAGATGCCGACGGCGTTGACAACGTAAGCGGAAACGACGGGGACACCACCCCGCTTGGCAAGCACTCCAAAGGAGGTGAGGCATAAATGAAGAACATCCTGCATCTGTTTAAGCGCGATGTCCAAAACGTGTCTCGCTCCGTGATCGGCTTGATTGTCGTGATGGGCCTCATTATCGTGCCGTGTCTGTACGCGTGGTTTAACATCGCCGGCAGCTGGGATCCGTACGGCAACACCGGCAATCTTAAGATTGCCGTGGTCAACACCGACGAGGGCTACGAGAGCGATCTGATTCCCGTCGAGGTCAACGTGGGCGAAAACGTAACCGCCACCCTGCGCGGCAACGAGAACTTCGACTGGGTTGTCCTCAACGACCGCGATAAGGCGATCGAGGGCGTTAAGTCGGGCGCGTACTACGCTGCCGTCGTTATCCCTAAAACGTTTAGCGCCGACATGATGACGCTTTTCTCGACTGAGGTGAAGCACGCCGATATCGAGTTTTACGAGAACCAGAAGGCCAACGCCATCGCGCAGATCGTGACCGAGAAGGGTTCGAACGCCGTTCAAAGCCAGGTTAACGAAACTTTTACCGAGACCATTACGAGCATCGGTCTTAAGACGGTGTCCAGCCTGCTCGATTACATGAGCACCGACCAGGTCAGCAACTTTATCGCCAACCTGTCCTCGACGCTCGGCGATTCGGTCCAGGACCTGCAGGGCGTTCAGGCCAGCGCAACGTCGCTTGCGGGCATTTTGAGCTCCACGTCCGATTCGCTGACGTCGGCGAGCGGTATGCTCCAGCAGACGGGTACCGTCGATGAGTCGACCAAGCAGTTGATGGAACACGCCAAGAGCGGCATCAATGATTCCAAGGAAGCGCTCAAGGCCGCCAACGATGCCGTTGACGCGGCGATTGACGGAAGCGCGGGCTCGTTCGACAATGTGTCTGCCGAGCTCGCGAAGGCGTTCGACACCGCAAACCAGCATGTGGACCTTACGGTGTCCCAGCTCAACGATGCCGCGGCGGCGCTCAATACACGTGCCGACGATATCGACGCCACGGCCGACCAGCTCCGCGGCTTTGCCGAGCAGGTCAGTGACGAAAAGCTCCAGGAGAGCCTTAAGTCTGTAGCAACATCGCTGGGCAGGATCGCGGTGGAGTATCGCAACAACGCCAAGGACCTGACGGCAACTGCTAAGTCCCTTTCTGACAGCATGGCAGAGGTCAACAGCACGCGTGCCGAGGTCGATCAGGCCATCGCCGATGCCAAGGCCGGCATCGCGGGCGCCAAATCCGATTACGATTCCACGTTCTCGGTTAAGGCCAAGGAGCTCAAGAAGACCGTCTCGGGCATTCTAGACTCGCTCGATGGTATCTCGGGCGATCTGGATAGCGCCGTAGACGGCCTGACCGACGCATCCGGTTCGCTGGCAAAGGGCCTCTCCAAGGCTGCAAAGCTGGTCAACAAGGTTTCCGATCAGCTGGGCGAGGCGTCGGACAAGATCGGCGCGTTTAAGGACGAGCTCGACGGTGCCTTGATGTCGGATGACCTTGCGACGATTAAGACGATGATCGGCAACGATCCCGAGGGTTTGGCCGTATCGCTTTCCGGCCCCGTCGCGCTCGACCGCAAGCCGGTCTATCCGATCCGCAACTACGGTTCGGCCATGGCGCCGTTCTACACGATTCTGTCGCTGTGGGTGGGTTCGATTGTGCTGGCAGCCATGATGAAGGTCTCGGTCGACGATGAGCTTATCAACGAGCTCGTCCCCGTGCGCCTGCACGAAATCTACCTGGGTCGCTACCTGTTCTTTGGCGGTTTGGCTCTGCTGCAGGCGACGCTCGTGTGTGCGGGCGACATCCTGTTCTTTGGAATCCAGTGCGACAACCCGCTGCAGTTTGTGTTGGCGGGCTGGGTCGCGAGTCTCGTGTTCTCCAATATCGTCTACACGCTTACGGTTTCGTTTGGCGATATCGGCAAGGCGCTCGCTGTCGTGCTGTTGGTCATGCAGGTCGGTGGCTCGGGAGGCACGTTCCCCATCGAGATGACCGGCCCCGTGTTCCAGGCGATCTATCCGTTCCTGCCGTTTACCCATGGCATCAACGCCATGCATGCCGCCATGGCTGGCGCCTACCATATGGAGTACTGGGTTGAGCTGGGTATTCTGGCGAGCTATCTGATTCCGTCGCTGGCCCTGGGTGTGGTCTTCCGTCGTCCGGTCATCAAAGCCAACGACTGGATTATCGAAAAGCTGGAGAGTACTAAATTAATCTAGCGCAACAATGTGAACGCTGACATTGCCGGAGCATCGAGGCTTTTCTGTTCGATACTTTAGTGGGCTGAATTGCGTGGGCTGCTTGATTGTTGCTACAGTTGCGGGGCGTGCCGGGGGTCCGGCGCGTCTCGTTTTTATTTGACCATGAGGCGGCATGCGGTCGCGCGCGTGCGGACACCACGCCCAGACCGAGCGCGAGGATGCCCTATGGCCCATCATGCCGTTATTGAAATCGAAAATATGCCCGATAGCCCTGTAGCCCGCGAAGACCTGGGTGCCGGCGGTGCCTCTCGCGGTGCCGGTGCGCGCTCGCCGCTGTTCTGGAAGGTCTTGCTGCTTTCGATAGCGGTCATCTGGGGCTATTCCTTTACCACCATGAAGGACGCGCTCGATACCATTCCGGTGTTCGAGCTGCTCTACATTCGCTTTCTTCCGGCGTCGCTGGTCATGCTTGCCGTCTTCCACAAGCGCATTGTTGCCCATTTCAACGCTCGAAATCTGATTGTTGGACTTGGCATGGGCGCGCTCATGTGGGGTGCCTACGGTTTGCAGACGATTGGCCTGGCGCAGACCACGGCAGGCAAAAGCGCGTTTTTGACGGGCACGTACTGTATCTTGGTTCCGTTTGCGAGCTATGTCCTAAGCGGCGAAAAACTTACCCGTTACAACTTGGGCGCCGCGTTGCTGTGTCTGGCGGGCATTGGCTTGGTGGCGCTTGATAGCGTCGAGTTCAATGCCGGCGATGTTATTACGCTGGGCGGCGCGGTCTTCTTTGCCATCCAGATGGCGGTGGCCGCTAAGTACGGTCGCAAGATGGACATCAACGTCATCACGTTTTGGATGTTTGCGGGCAACGGTGTGCTGTGCCTGATCTCTTCGCTGCCGTTCGAGACCCAGGCGCCTTTATCCGTGTGGACGCCGAGCTTTATTGGCGTGATGGCATTTCTCTCGGTAGGCTGCACATGCGTGGGTTTGCTCATCCAAAACGTGGGCTTGGCGCATGTCCCGGCCTCGACGGGCTCACTACTGCTTTCGATGGAGTCGCCATCGGGCGTGCTGTTTTCGGTGCTGCTGATGGGGGAGGTGCTCACCTCGCGTTTGCTTGCCGGATTTGCGCTCATCTTCCTGTCGATTATCTTGAGCGAGACGCACTTTGGCTTTTTGCGTAAAAAGCCGCGAGCGCGTTTGTAAACAATCTGTTGCGCCGTCCCTCTGGGGCGGCGTTTTTTATGCGTCGCCTTTAAAGTTATGCCCTGCACTTTAGAGTATGAAAGTGCTTGCTGCTAAAACTTTACTGGAGGGCATCTATGGCACCAGCTCTGTCCGATTTCCAACCACAACCAGCGCTTCAGACCTCAGCGGCGGCGCAAGCCGCCATTGGCGACGGTCTGGTCAAAGAGGCTCAGGCTTTTGCCGATGAGCTTGCCGCATGGCGTCACGATCTGCATCGGATGCCCGAACTCGGTAACGACCTCCCACAGACCTCTGCGTATATCCAAGCGCGCCTGAACGAGATGGACATCCCATTTTCCACGCTCGTCGATGGTTCCTGCGTTGTGGGCCTTGTCGGTGCCGCTGCCCCCGCGGCCCAGGGCAATGGCGTCTGCACGGACGAACAGGCCGGTACGGTCGTTATGCTGCGCGGCGACATGGATGCCCTGCCCGTTGTCGAGGAATCCGGCGAGCCCTTTGCGTCTACCAATGGCTGCATGCATGCTTGCGGTCATGATATGCACGCGACGGCGCTGCTTGGTGCGGCGCGCCTGCTCAAGGCTCGCGAGGCCGCGCTTGTCGACGCCAATGCCACCGTCAAGCTGTTGTTCCAGCCGGGCGAGGAGACCTTTGAGGGGGCACGTGCTGCCATCGCCGACGGCTTGCTCGAGAACCCGCGTCCTCAGGCGGCTTTTGCCATGCATGTCAACGGCCAGTCGCCGCTTGGCCTGGTGCTCTACGGCAGCCCGGCGCTTTCGGGCGTGTACGGTTTCCGCATCACGCTGCAGGGCAAGGGCGGCCACGGTTCGAGCCCCGAGATCTGCATCGACCCCATCACGGCAGGCGTGCATGTGCACCTGGCGCTCCAGGAGCTTATTGCTCGCGAGGTGCCGGCGGCCAAGGAGGTCGCGCTCACCGTGGGTAAGTTTGCCGGTGGCCAAGCGGCCAATGTGATTCCCGACACCTGCGTGCTCGAGGGAACATTGCGCGGCTTTGACGTTGAGCTCATGGAGCACCTCAAGACCCGCATCGCGGAGGTCGTCAAAGGCGTTGCCACGACTTATCGTACGCCGGCGACTATCGAGACGCTCTCGGATGTTCCCCCGCTCGTGCTCGATGACGATATGACCCAGGCTTCGCTTGGCTATGTGGGTGCGACGTTGCCCAAGGCCGCCTTCCTGCCTCTGTTCCATGCCATGGCGAGCGAGGACTTTGCGCTTATCTCGAGCGAGATACCGAGCGCGTACTTTACGTTCGGTGCGGCTGTGACCGATACGGACGAGCACTTTGCCCAGCACCATCCCAAGGCACGCTTTAGCGATGCCGAGTTGCCGCTCGGCGCCGCGGCTTATGCGGCGGTCGCCCTGGGCTATATCGCCGACCACAAGGAGTAATCCATGTCCCAGCAGCATAAATTCTTCCCCGGTTGGCTCGTCGTGGCCTCCGGCTTTGTCATCATGGCCACGTGTTACACGATTTTCGTTAACTGCATGAGCCTGTTTCAGCCGCTTATCGTGAGCGACTTGGGCATTTCCCTTGCTCAGTACAACATCTCCAACGCCATCTCAACCGTGGTGAGCGTTGTCGGCTCGCTTGTCATTGGCCATGTTGCCGACAAAGTGAGCGGTCGCATCTTGGGTTCCCTTACCGTTATCGCCACCTCTGCCGTTCTTGCCGGGATGAGCTTTGTCGGTGAGCTGTGGCAGGTCTACGTGCTCTTTGCCGTCTCGGGCTGCTTTGCCGTCGCCTCGACCCGCCTGCTCATTAGCCTTGTTACCGCCAACTGGTTTACGGCCAAGCGAGGTCTTGCGATCTCCATAGCACTTTCGGGCTCGGGCTTTGGAGGCGCTGTTCTGTCTCCCACCGTGAGCTCGCTTATCGTGAGCGTTGGCTGGCGTTCCGCCTTCCTGGTGCTCGCAGCTATCTGCATGGTGGCGGCGCTGCCCATCACGGCCTATTCCTTCCGCACCAAGCCTTCTGAGATAGGCCTTAAGCCGCTCGGCGAGAACCCGGGCGATCCGTCCGTCTCGACAGCTGGCGACAAGGACGAGCACACGGCTCCCGAGGTTAACGTCGGTTGGTCTCGCATCAAGAAGAGCCCGGCGTTTTGGCTGCTTGTCGTCGCCTTTCTCTTTATGGGCCTCGTTAACGGTGCCATCTTGCCCAACCAGATCACCAACATGACGAGCGTTACCGTCAACGGCGCCAAGATCGTCACGGGCGGTCACGATCCCGTGTGGGCGGGCACTGTGCTTTCGGCCTATATGGTCACCGTCGTTATCGCCAAGATTTCGCTCGGCGTCATTTACGATCGCTTTGGCCTACGTTTTGGCAACGTGTTGGGATCCGTTGCGTGCATTATCGCCTGCGTCGCCCTGTGCTTCCCCGCGACCGATCTTGGTCCCATCGTGGCTGCCGTGAGCTTTGGTGTCGGAACGTGCATGGGCACCATCACGCCCACTATCGCCGCGTCCAAGCAGTTTGGCATGGCCGATCTGGGCAAGGTCACGGGCACCATTACCTCGCTCGAGATGGTCGGCGGCACCGTGGGTGCCATTGTCTCGGGCGTGCTGTTCGATGCCACGGGCTCCTTTGCGAGCACCTGGATCGTGTGCCTGGTGTGTTCTGTGGTCATGCTCGTATTCCTGCTGGCATCCGAGCCCATCGCCGCTAAGCTGCGTGCGAGCGTGGCGGGGGAGTAGACGTCCGTCGCTCTTTTCTGTTCGCCCCGTGTTCTGTCCGTGGCCGCCTTGGAAGCCGAATGGATGCTCGTACCATCATTCGGTTTCCAAGGCGGCCACGGGCATACAAAATAATCCGTTTTCCTCTGTCCCCAACAGATCGTGTGATTCGAAGGGGGCGGAGGAAAGCGGATCGGCTGCAGCGGCGGCACGTCTGGCCGAACGAGCCCCCATACCCTCGTTCGGTCAGACGCGTCGCCGCGTTTTGTTTTTGTGCCGTATAATGACCACTACCTATGACGCGATACTAAAAGAAAGGTGTTTGCCCATGCAGGCACAGAAGGCGGAGGGAACCCGCGACCTTATCGGCGCCGAGATGCGCGCCTGGCAAAAGATGCAGCGGATCGCTGCCGGCGTGTTCGAGCCGTTTGGCTTTAAGCCCATCGAGACGCCCGCGATCGAGCAGGTGGACGTGTTTGTCCACGGCATCGGCCAGTCGACCGATGTCGTGCGCAAGGAGATGTTCCGCGTGTTTAGCGGCGCCAACCTGGAGCGTGTCTTTACCGAGGGCACCGATGCCAAGCTCAAGCCCAAACAGCGCTTGGCGCTTCGTCCCGAGGGCACTGCCGGCGTGGTGCGCGCCGTCGTGGAGAACAACCTGGTGCCCCAGGGCTCCACGCCGTTTAAGGCCTACTATGCCGAGGCCATGTTCCGCGGCGAGCGCCCCCAGAAGGGCCGCCTGCGTCAGTTCCATCAGGTGGGCATCGAGTGGCTCGGTGCTCCCGATCCGGCTGCGGACGCCGAGTGCATCATTATGCTCATGGAGTTCTACAAGCGTCTGGGCTTCGATCTTTCCAAGCTCCGTCTGCTCATTAACTCGATGGGTGATGTCCAGTGCCGTCCGGCCTATCGCGAGCAGGTCAAGCAGTTCATTCTCGATCACGCCGACGAGATGTGCGATGAGTGCCGCGAGCGCGCCGAGCTCAACCCGCTGCGCGCCTTCGACTGCAAGAACGACCATTGCCGCGAGATCATGGCCGAGGCCCCGCTGATGGGTGACAACCTGTGCGACGAGTGCCGCGAGCACTACGAGCAGGTTAAGCGCTATCTGGATGCCGCCGGCATCGAGTATGTCGAGGATCCCACCCTGGTGCGCGGCCTGGACTACTACACCCGTACCGTCTTTGAGGTCGAGGCCCCCGGCGCCGGCGTCGGCTCCATCGGTGGCGGCGGCCGCTACGACGGCCTGGTCGAGCTCGAGGGCGGCAAGCCCACGGCCGGTGTCGGCTTCGCCGTCGGTTTTGAGCGCGCCCTGCTGGCCCTGCAGGCCTTTGGCAGCGACCTGGGTGCCGATGAGGCTCCGTGTGTCTACGTTGCCAACGCCGGCAAGGAACTGCGTCAGAACGTTTTTGCCATTACGCAGAAGCTTCGCGCCGCAGGCATCGTGACCGAGGCAGACTATCAGGGTCGTTCGCTCAAGGCTCAGTTTAAGCAGGCCGACAAGGTGGGTGCCAAGCTCATTTTGGTCTTGGGCGGCGACGAGCTTGCCGCCGGCAAGGTCAAGGTGCGCGACATGCAGAGCCATGACGAGGTACTGGTCGATCTGGCCAACGTTGTCGAGGCGGTGCGCGAGCGCCTGTAGGGCATCATTTTGAGCTGCAGGTCCGCTAACGCGTCCCGCTCGCGGCGAACGATTGTTACGGGGGTGTTTCGCTTTTATGCGGAATGTCCCCGTTTGCATATGCCGCCCACCGAGAAATACGACCATTTGGGGCAAAAAGCCTTGCAATGCAGAAAATACTTTTGTGTGGTAAAGCGCAATCAGTATCGAAAGTGTTTCTCAAGTGCCTATAATGAATACCGCATGTTACGTGCATAGAAGGAGGAATGGGAGGAAACGTGGCTGAGAACCTGAGCAACCAGTCTGTACCCGAAGCCGCGGCGCGCGTCGCTGCCGTGGTCAACCGCCTCGTTAACCGAATCGGCTCGAATGCCGAGTCCAGGGAGCGTCTCGCCGAGATTGAGATTCCCGAGGAGCTGCGCGACAACCTTGCGCTGTTCCTGCGCCTGGAGCGCCGTGTGCTTAGCGAGTATGATCCCGAGATCGCGGACCTGTTCGACAAGATTCTGTCGGCCGAGATCGTGGCCAATGCCGGCAACCCCGGTAGCCGTGCCGCCGACGAGGCCGTCGACGAGCAGGGCGTGCCCACCGCCGACGAGCCCACTGCTGTGGCGTTTCGCGAGGTCGTCGATTTGATCGACAGCCTGCCGCTCGATAAGCAGCAGGTTATCGTCCGTGCCTTTACGAGCTTCTTCCATCTGGCAAACCTGTCGGAGGAGAACTACCGTGTGACGCAGCTGCGCGAGCGTGAGGCCGGCGCATCGACCGATACCGAGGTCGATCCCGCCAACGAACTTACCGTCGCCTATCACCAGCTGGTGGATGAGATGGGTGTCGAGGGCGCCAACGAGCTGCTCGGCAAGCTTGAGTTCCATCCCGTCTTTACCGCGCATCCCACCGAGGCCCGTCGCAAGGCCGTCGAGGGCAAGATTCGCCGTATCTCTAACCTGCTGGAGGAGCGTCCGCGTCTGGGCGGCTCCGACCTGGTGGAGAACGAGCGCCATATGCTGCAGGAGATCGACGCCCTGGTGCGTACGAGCCCCATCGCGCTCAAGAAGCCCACGCCGGTCGAGGAAGCCGATACCATCATCGACATCTTCGATAACACGCTGTTCGACGTCATCCCCGTCATCTATCGTCGCTTTGACGACTGGGTGCTGGGTGACAAGGCCGGTACCGTGCCGCCGCTGTGCCCGGCGTTCTTCCATCCCGGCAGCTGGATCGGTTCCGACCGCGACGGTAACCCCAACGTTACCGCCAAGGTGAGCCGTGAGGTCGCCGCCAAGTACTTCACCCACATGGTGCTCAAGCTCGAGGACAAGTGCCGCCGCATCGGCCGCAACCTCACGCTCGAGGCCACCTACAGCAAGCCGTCTGCCGAGCTTATCAACCTGTGGAACCATCAGGTCGAGATGAGTGCCCATTACACGGCCCGCGCCGAGCTTATCTCCGAGCACGAGCCGCATCGCGCCGTCATGCTCGTCATGGCCGACCGTCTGAACGCCACCGTACGCCGTATCACCGACACCATGTATCACAGCGCCGACGAGTTCCTAGATGACCTGCGCGTCGTCCAGCGTTCGCTGGCTGCCTGCGGTGCCGTCCGTGCCGCCTACGGCCCGGTGCAGACCATCATCTGGCAGGTCGAGTCCTTCGGCTTCCATATGGTCGAGATGGAGTTCCGTCAGCACTCCGTGGTGCATGCCCGCGCCCTTAAGGATATCCACGAAAACGGTATCCATGGCGACCTGCAGCCCATGACGCGCGAGGTCATCGACACCTTCCGCGCTATCGGCTCCATCCAAAAGCGCTACGGTAAGAAGATGGCACACCGCTACATCATCTCGTTTACCAAGAGTGCCCAGCATGTGGCCGACGTCTTTGAGCTGGCCCACCTGTCCTTCGCACACGAGGAGGACGTTCCCGAGCTCGACGTGATCCCGCTGTTCGAGCAGCTCGAGGACCTCGAGGGCTGTGTTGACGTGCTCGACCAGATGCTTACGCTGCCCGTGGTGCAGAAGCGTCTTGCCCAGACCAACCGCCGCATGGAGGTTATGCTGGGCTACTCCGACTCCTCCAAGGATGCCGGTCCTACCACGGCCATGCTTGCGCTGCACTCCGCGCAGGAGCGCATCGCCAAGTGGGCCGAGAAGAACGATATCGACCTGGTGCTCATGCACGGTCGCGGCGGCGCCGTGGGCCGTGGTGGCGGCCCGGCCAACAAGGCCGTACTGGCGCAGCCCAAGGGTTCGGTCAACTGCTTCTTTAAGCTCACCGAGCAGGGTGAGGTCATCTTTGCCCGTTACGGCAACCGCACGCTGGCTCAGCGCCATGTTGAGTCCGTTGCCGCCGCAACGCTTTTGCAGTCGGCCCCGAGCGTCGAGAAGACCAACACCGAGACCACGCAGAAGTTCTGGGATATGGCCGAGAAACTCAACGCCGCAAGCCACGAGCGCTATCTGGACCTGCTGAACACCGAGGACTTTGCACCGTGGTTCTCGACTGTGACGCCGCTGACCGAGGTCGGTCTGCTGCCGATCGGCTCGCGTCCCGCCAAGCGCGGCTTGGGTGCCAAGTCGCTCGACGACCTGCGTACCATTCCGTGGATTTTCAGCTGGAGCCAGGCACGCATTAACCTGGCCGCTTGGTACGGCCTGGGCACCGCCTGCGAGCAGCTGGGCGATCTTGACCAGCTCAAGGCTGCCTACCAGGAGTGGCCGTTCTTCCGCACCTTTATCGATAACATCGAGATGTCGATTGCTAAGACCGATCAGCGCATTGCCAAGATGTATCTGCATCTGGGCGACCGCGATGATCTGTCCAAGAAGGTCTTTACCGAGATGCAGCTCACCCGTAAGTGGGTCCTTGCCATCGTCGGTGACGAGTGGCCGCTGCAGCGTCGTCGCGTGCTCGGCTGTGCCGTTCGCGTGCGTAACCCCTACGTCGACGCCCTGTCCATCGCCCAGGTCCGCGCCCTTCGCGAGGTGCGTATGAACCAGGACGAGATGGCCGAGGAGAAGAAAGCCGAGTACATGAGCCTGATTCTTTCAACTGTGACCGGCGTCTCGGCAGGTCTGCAGAACACGGGGTAATCGATAGCCCTGCGATGTCCGGTCTTCGGCGGATTACTGCTGGGGGAATAATGGCGCGCTTCGCGCGTTTGGAAAGGGCTTCGTGCTGCGGAATGCATTCAGAGGGAAACCCGTCGG
>NZ_JBQKDE010000025.1:0-13198 GCF_052121995.1 Collinsella sp. LCP19S3_A7
CGCCCGGTCCCGTTCCGAACCCGGAAGCTAAGCCCCATCGCGCCGAGAGTACTGCGGGGCCAGCCCGTGGGAGGCCAGGGCGCCGCTGACCGGTGGACGGCACCGAGCCGTGCGCTTGGACTGAGAAGGGGGAGGCCGCGAGGCCTCCCCCTTTTTCGTTTCTCAGGCAATTTGTCTCACATAGTAGCTGTGTTTTATAACCCTCGTTTGTCGCATCTTCTTTGAACGGGCTACAATATCGTAGTCTGTGTAGCATGGAGGTGAACATGGCTGAAGCTGGTATCGGCGTTGATATCGTCGAGATTTCCCGAATGAAATCAATCCTTGAGAAGACGCCGTCGTTTGCCCGGCGCGTGTTTACCGATGAAGAGCGTGCGTATTGCGATGCGTCGTCTCGCCCTGCCGCTCATTATGCCAGCCGCTTTGCCTCTCGCGAAGCGGTACTTAAGGCACTTGGAACGGGGTTTAGTCAGGGCGTTGGACGTAAGGACGTTTCCGTAACACGCGATAGGCTCGGCAAGCCAAAGGCTCTGCTTTCTGGTCGCGCTCTCGAAATCGCCCAGGATTTGGGTGTTGTCGAGGTTGCTCTTTCTATTACCCTTACGGGTGACTTGGCTGTCGCTAATGCCATTGCGATCACCGAGGATGCTCGACCTAAGCCTAAGGAAGAAAAAATGAGCACCAAGGAGCGCGTTGCCCAGACATTTAAAGAGGCTCGTTCTGTATTGGATGAGCTTGAACAGCTGCAACAATCTGCTTTGTCGGAGCATTTGATCGATGATCCGCAAGATACGCAAGGAGCATAGATGAAACCGGTTTTGAGTACCGAGGAAGTCGTTCGCCTCGAGGATATCATCGAGCGCGAGGGCACCTCGAAGGCCGAGCTCATGGAGTTGGCAGGTGAATTTGCCGCCAACGAGATTTTAAAGCTCAACCCTGATCGCGTTCTTGTGCTGGTCGGCTTTGGCAACAATGGCGGTGACGGTTGGGTCGCTGCGGATATCCTGACCCATAAGGGCGTTGATGTTGATATCGTTTCTCCAGTTGAGCCGGATGAGATTCCTGCTGCCCTTGCTCGTCACGTTGCCCGTCGCACCGCCGGTCGCGACGTTCATGTGTGCGTTGGGCCTTCGCGAGACGAGCTAGAGGTTCTCATTAACAAAGCGGATGTCGTGGTCGATGCTATTTTTGGTACCGGTTTTCACGGCAACCTTCGTGCGCCGTTTTCTATTTGGATTCCTACGGTTAACGAGTGCGCCGATCACGTTGTTTCTATCGATGTTCCCTCGGGCCTGAATGCCGAGACGGGCGTTGTGGATGACGACTGCATCCGTGCCGAGCGTACCGTGACGATGATTGCCCCTAAGATCGGCCTCTACAGCGCTGACGGTCCGGAGTATGCTGGCGACCTGGTGTGTGGCGGTCTGTACGACCGCCTCGACGAAGTCATCGATGATGTCGATCATGCTGCCGAGATCGTTGAGCCCGGTGATCTGGTGGACTACTTTGCCCCGCTGCCCACGAATATCGATAAGTATTCGCGCGGCTCCGCGCTCATCGTTGCCGGGTCGGCACAATATCCTGGTGCCGCCATCATGGCCGCAAAGTCTGCCGCTCGTGCTGGTGCCGGTTATGTGGCCGTTGCGACGCCCGATGCGTGCGCCAACCTTATTCGTATGGCGCTCCCGTCGATTCCCGTTTTCGCCATTCCGTCTGATTCCCGTGGATCTTTTGGTGCCGCTGCGCGTATGACAGTGTGCGAGATTGCTAAGAAGTACAGCTGCGTTGTGTGCGGGCCTGGCATGACGACGTCTGCCGGATCGATGCAAGTCGTTTCGGGCCTGCTTGAGCTCGATGTGCCGCTTATCCTAGATGCAGATGCGCTCAACTGCCTTGCCAAGATTGCAATCGACGGCATCGACAGTAATCCTGAGATGTACCGTCGCGAGCAGCCGCTCGTTATGACGCCGCATTATCGCGAGCTTTCGCGTCTCGTTGCCGGCGACGAGGTCAATGATCTTGGCACTGCGATTGCCGCTGCTCAAAAGATTGTCTGGGCTGCCGGTTCCGATAATCTCGTTGTTATCGCTAAGGGCCCGACGACGGCCATTTGCGGCGTCGAGCGCGTGCTGCTGCCGCTTTCGGGCCCAGCGTCGTTGGCGACCGCTGGCTCGGGTGATGTCCTCGCAGGTATCCTTGCAGGAACGCTTGCGACCATGCGTGACGAGATGGACCGTTGGGAGCTGCTGTACTCGTATGCCGTCGCACTCCACAGCTATGCCGGCTTTGCTGCGGCGACGGAGTATGGCGAGAAGAGCGTTATCGCGACCGATCTTATCGACTTGATCGGTCCCGCCATGGAATTGGCGGCAAAGGATGCGCTCGATGATCTGGGAATCATGGACGAAGGGTCGGATGACTAATCATGAATAAAGCCGATTTGACGCGTTGGTCCTGGGTCGAGATCGACCGCGGGGCGCTCCGCCGCAATACGAGGGCCTATAAGAACTTGCTAGATCCGCGTCAGCGCCTGTGCTGCGTGGTTAAAGCCGATGCTTATGGTCATGGAGCCGTCGAGTGCGCCAAGATCATGTATTCGGCCGGTGCCGACATGTTTGCCGTGGCGACGGTCAGCGAGGGTATTGAGTTGCGCCAGGGCGGAATCACCAAACCCATCCTGATTCTAAGCGAGCCTCCCATCGAGGCTATTCCTTCATTGCTCGAGTTCGATATCATGCCCTCGGTCTATACGTCCGATTTTGCTCTTGCGTATGGTGAATGTGCCGTCGCGGCGGGCAAGGTGGGCAAGTATCATCTTGCCATCGAGACGGGTATGAACCGCATCGGCGTTCACTACACGCAGGTGCTCGACTTTGTCCGCGGTATTAATTTCCATCGCGGTATTCAGTGCGACGGCGTATTTACGCACTTTGCCACGGCCGACGAACCATCGGGTTGGGACTACAAGCTGCAGTGCCAGCGCTTTACCGAGGCCGTTCAGGCCATTAAGGATGCGGGTTTTGAGTGCGGTATCGTGCACTGTGCCAACACGCCGTCCTCGATGCTCGACCCCTCGATGCATTTTGATATGATTCGCGCTGGCGTTGGCTTGTATGGCATGCAGCCGTGCGAGCTGAGCGGCCGCGTGATGCAGCTTGATCCCGTTATGAGCGTTCATGCGCGCGTGACGCGCGTGGCGCATCCTGCGATGGGCGAGGGCGTAGGCTACGGTTTTACCTACCGCGTACCGCGCACACGCGTTCAGATCTGCACGCTGCCGATCGGATATGCCGACGGCCTTTCGCGCACGCTTTCCAATCGTATGGACGTGCTGTATCGCGGTGAGCGCGTGCGTCAGGTCGGAAATATCTGCATGGATCAGTTTATGGTTGCCATTCAGTCCAACCCGGCTCACGAGATTCCCGAGGCCGAACATGGCGACGAGATGATAATTATCGGTCGCGATGGCGATGCCGAGATTACCATGGATGAGATGGCGCGCCTGCGCGGCACGATTAACTACGAGGTCGCCTGCGGCTTTGGCATGCGTCTCGACAAGGTCTACGTGTAGGGGCCGCTATGGGCGTTATGCACATCCCCGGCCATAGCCATCAGGCGCCGCGCGAAGTTGCACTCGAGGAGATCGAGGCCGTCCTGGGTGATTGCCGCCTTTGCCAGCTTTACCAGTCGCGCCACAATATCGTGTTTGGGGTGGGAAACCCCCGCGCTCGCGTGATGTTTATTGGTGAAGCGCCGGGCCGTAACGAGGATTTACAGGGCGAGCCCTTTGTGGGGGCGGCGGGTGAAGACCTCAACGGCATTCTGTCCCTGGCGGGCCTTAAGCGTGAAGATGTCTATATCGCCAATGTGCTTAAATGTCGCCCGCCGGGAAACCGCAATCCGCGTCCCGAGGAAGTGCTTGCTTGCTCACCGTTTTTGCGCGAGCAGATTCGAAGCATCTGGCCCGATATCATCGTGACGCTCGGCAATCCCGCGACGCACTTTGTGCTCAAGACCGAGATTGGCATTACCAAGCTGCGCGGCAGGTTCCATCAGATGGGGCACTTTGTGGTGATGCCGACGTTTCATCCCGCGGCGGCGCTACGCAATCCGGCGTGGCAGGAGTTGCTGGAGGAAGACTTTAAGATGCTGGGCGACTATCTGGTGCGACACCCCGCGCCAGAGGGCGCCTCGGAATAATAAGGAGCGTATATGTCCCTGGAGCGCCTGGGGCTAGGTACCTACAAAACGGCTCGTACTGCCGATACGGAGCATTTTGGCGAGTTGGTTGCACCGTGTCTAGAAAATGGCGATGTGCTGATACTGACCGGCGGCTTGGGCGTGGGAAAGACCCACTTTACCAAGGGCGTCTCGCGCGGCTTGGGCGACGGGCATATGGTCACGAGTCCTACGTTCGCGCTCATGGCCGTTCACGACCAGGGGCGTATTCCGCTGTTCCATTTTGATCTGTACCGCTTGGAGCATGCCTACGAGCTCGAGGATACGGGCATTTTTGACGTGCTCGGCTATGAGGGCGCTTGCCTGTTGGAATGGGGCGAGCAGTTTCAGGACGAGCTGACGGATGAGTATCTCTCGGTGACGCTTAGGCGCGATGAGGACGATAGCGACGTGCGAACGATCGCGCTCGAGGCGCACGGCGAGCGCGCGACGGAGCTTTTCGATTTGATTGATAAGGCTGTACAAGATGAGCTTGCATAACGACAACGCGCTGGTAGTGGCGCTCGATACTTCGACCGACATGCTTGCCTGCGCGGCAAGCTGGATTGATGAGCAGACGGGCGAGGCGAAGCTGGTGAGCGGGGACCATCTGTGTCGTCGCCATGCCAACGTGGAACTTGTGAATACCGTCGATGGCGTGTTGGCGCAGGCCGGGCTGAATCGCGGCGATGTCGGCTGTTATGTGGTTGGACGCGGCCCGGGTTCGTTTACGGGCGTTCGCATTGGCATCTCGACCGCCAAGGGTCTGGCGCGCGGTGCCAACGTGCCGTTGCTGGGCGTGTCGACACTTGACGCTTGCGCCTGGACGGCGTGGAAGGCTGGCGTGCGCGGCAAGCTTGGTGTTCTTGCCGACGCCATGCGTGGCGAGGTGTATCCGGCTCTGTACGTGCTGGGGGACGAAGGTCCCGAGCGTCTGTTTGAGCGCGAACACGTGGTCAAAGCCGCCGTGGCGCTTGATGAGTGGCGCCAGGCCGCGGACTGGAGCCAGGTTAAGCTGACTGGTGACGGTCTCGTACGTTATGGCAAGCTGCTGAGTGAGGACGAGACTGCGCGCTGCGTGGAGCGAGACCTGTGGTGGCCCTCGGGCGAGGGCCTTCTGATGGCGCACGCCGCGGGCGACGGTAATCCGGCTCGCGTTTTGCCGATCTACACGCGTCTTTCGGATGCCGAGGAAAATGAGCGTAAGCGCCTTGGGCTTGCCGAGAGCGCCCAGAGCGAGATTACGGGTGTTGCCGACGAGCTCGCCGGCCGCCATCTGCAGTTCCGTCCCATGGGCGCGGCGGATGCCGAGGGCGCGAGCGCATTGGAGGCCGCCTGCTTTGAAGGCGCCGGACACGAGGCGTGGACGCCGGGCATGTTCCTGTCCGAGCTGGGCGAGGGCGTTGCCGCGCCGCGTAGCTGGTGGGTGGCGCACGACGACGGTCAGCTGCTGGGACTTGCCGGCGGCATGGTCGTCGACGGTGACGTTCAGATTATGGACGTCGCGGTTGATCCTGCTCATCGTCGCGAGGGCATTGCCCGCAAGCTGCTGTCGCACGTGAGCTATGACGCCCAGATGCTCGGCTGCACCACTGCTTCGCTTGAGGTTGAGGACGGCAACGAGGGTGCGATTGCGCTCTATAGCGCCTTGGGCTTTACCGAGGCGGGTCGTCGCCGTGGCTACTACGGCGTCGGCAAGGATGCCATCGTCATGACGGCGTCGCTGCCCCTGGTGCTTCCTCTCGACAATGCCTCGCCCGAGCCAACGGCTGCCGAGCAGCGCGTCTGGCCGCTGCCTGAGCCCGAGCGCACCGCCGAGGAGCGTGCCGAAATCGAGCGCCGTCGCCTAGTTCTTGCCATCGAGAGCTCTTGCGACGAGACTGCTGTTGCGATTATCGATGCGGACGGCAATATGCTGGCCAACCAGGTGTCGACGCAGATTGATTTTCATGCTCGCTTTGGCGGCGTGGTGCCCGAGATCGCCTCGCGCAAGCATGTCGAGGTGATTGTGAGTGTCGTAGATGCGGCGCTTGAAGATGCCGCGGTATCGCTTGGCCTTGAGGGTGGAGCGATTGCGCCAAGTGAGCTTGCCGCCGTGGGTGTGACGCAAGGCCCAGGCCTGGTGGGTGCCCTGGTGGTGGGCGTCGCCTTTGCCAAGGGCTTTGCGTATGCTGCCGGTAAACCGCTCGTGTGCGTCAATCATCTGGAGGGTCACCTGTTCGCCAACCTGCTGGCGCAGCCCGACCTTAAGCCGCCGTTTATCTTTACGCTTGTCTCGGGTGGGCACACCATGCTCGTGCACGTAAAGGCATGGGGCGACTACGAGGTGCTTGGCGAGACGCTGGACGACGCCGTGGGCGAAGCCTTCGACAAGGTTGCCAAGGCGCTGGGTCTGGGCTATCCCGGTGGCCCCATCATCTCCAAGCTCGCCGAGACGGGCAATCCCCGCGCGATCGATTTTCCCCGTGCGCTTAACAGCAGGGGAGACTACCGCTTCTCGCTTTCGGGCCTCAAGACGGCGGTGACGCTCTATATTGAGCAGGAGACCAAGGCTGGGCGCACGATTCACCTGCCCGACCTTGCGGCCTCGTTTGAGGCGGCGGTCTTTGACGTGCAGTACAAGAAGGCCAAGAACGCCCTGCACGCCACCGGGTGCAAGGAGTATTGCATCGGCGGCGGCGTCTCGGCCAACCCGCATCTGCGCGAGATGATGATTAAGAAACTCGGGCGTCAGGGGATTCGCGTAACGGTGCCGCCTCTCTCGGCCTGTACTGACAACGCCGCCATGATTGCGGAGGTCGCTCGCCGCAAATTCGACCGAGGTGAAATCTCGCCGTTCGACGTCGACGCCGATCCAAACATGACGCTGTAGTCGTATGGGCGCGGTTCCCGACCGGAGGGGCCGGATATAAGGTTTCCTGCTCTACAGTCCTGCGCAAGACGAAGGCCACATTAAGTGGCCTTCTTTGCGTGCGGAACTCGCGATAAACCTTATATCCGGCCCCTCCGGTCGGGAACCTTTCTGTATCGATGCAGCTACTGAGCTGGTTCGGCGTCGACAACGTCCGGCAAGGTTAGCCAGCCTGCGTCGAATTTACGGCGTGCTTTAGCTGAGAGAAACCTACCTGATAATCGACTCAATATCTCGGCTTTTATATAGCAGTCGGCGGACTTCCATGACGTCGTCGATGACGACATAAAAAACCATGTAGTTGCCAACGTAGAAGCGGTAATACGGGTGCGACCGTCTTCTTGTCGAAGGGTATGTTGGTGACATGGTTGGATTCTTGAGATGCTCGAGTATGCCTGCTTCAACATTGTCGACAAGCCTATTTGCTGCAGCGGGGTTATTGAGATCAAAGGCGATATATGACGCTGCTTGGCTGAGGTCCTCCCAAAATAGGGGAAGATAGCGGAGCTTATAGTGCCTGTTCATCGAGACCGCCGTCGAGCATTTTTCTGACAGAGCCAAAGACATCGTCGTGTGTATAGCGAAGTTGCATGCTGGCAGCCTGACGATCAGCGGCATCAAGTGCGCTCTCGATTGTATTGCTCAGCGACTTGTACTGCTCAAAGCTCATGACGACCATAGAGCCCCGCCCGTTTTTAGTTAGAAAAACCGGACCCTCCTGTTCGACTTCGCGTTCAACATCCGGGTAGTGATTTCTAAGATCTGAGACCGGCCTAATATTCACAGCTACCTCCTGAGCTATCAGGATATTATCGTAATTATGATAACAGAGTTGAGATTTGGGATGGGAACTCCTCGGGGGCGGGGCGGGCGCCTGCCGCCATATATGAACTTTATCGCGAGTTCCGCACGAACAGGAGGCCACTTAATGTGGCCTCCGTCGTGAGCAGGACTGCCCGAGCAGGAAAGTTCATATATGGCGGCAGGCGCCCGCCCCGCCCCCGAGGAGCATCTCTCAAGCAAAAACTGTCGTGGGGTAAAGTCCGAGGTCAGTGACGTTTTATACCGAGAAATTCAAAAAAAGTTGAAAATTCATTACATATTTGCGTTGACTTTAGGCAACTAAAGTTTCATACTCCTTTTCATTCACTGGGGGATGTGAACACGCACGGATCGTTCGCATCATGATTGAAGAGGATTTCTTAGACATGTTCACGCATCAGCTAAACATTATCAGCGTAGTAATTATCTGATGCGGGTTAGCACATACAGCTAGCCCGTACGATAACGGGCGGCTGATGAAGATGAGGGCCGTCGAGCGCAACCGACGGCCCTCATTTTTTATGTCTAGGAAGTTCTTTTTAGAGGAGGAAATGTAATGAACGGAGTTTTGCTCATGGTTGTGGCCGCGGCGGTGCTCGCCTGCGGCTATCTGGGCTACGGCCGCTGGCTGGCTAACAAGTGGGGCGTTGATAAAGAGGCCCTCACGCCTGCCAAGCGCATGAAGGACGGCAAGAGCTTCTCGCCCGTCTCAGCCTTCACCGCGTTCTCGCATCAGTTCAGCTCGATCTGCGGTGCTGGCCCTGTTACGGGTACGATCGTCGCCATGGCCTTCGGCTGGCTGCCCGTCGTGCTCTGGGTCCTCGTCGGCGGCATCTTCTTTGGCGCCGTTCACGACTTTGGCGCCCTGTACGCTTCGATGAAGAACAACGGCAAGTCCTTGGCTCAGCTCATCGAGAAGTACATCGGCAAGACCGGCCGTCGCCTGTTCCTGCTGTTCTGCTGGCTGTTCTGCATCATCGTCATCGCCGCTTTTACCGACATGGTCTGCAAGACGTTCATGTTCACCCCGGTCGTTGACGCCTCTGGCGCTGCCACCGGTGCCATCGACTTCACCAAGTCCTATGCCGCTGGCTGCGCTGGCACCATCTCCATCCTGTTCACCTTCGTCGCCATGGCCTTTGGTTGGGCTCAGAAGAAGTTCAACCTCACCGGCGCTGCCGAGTTCGTCACCGGCGTGGTGCTCATGGTCCTCATGTTCGCCGTCGGTATGCAGTTCCCGGTTTACCTGGACAAGTTCCAGTGGTTCGCCGTCGTCATGGTCTACCTGGTCTTTGCCGGTGCCATGCCCATCCAGATGCTCAAGACCCCTCGCGACTACCTCACTTCCATCATGATGATCGTCATGATTGTCTGTGCTGTCCTCGGCATCGTCGTCCTGGGCGTTAACGGCCAGGCCACCATCACCGCTCCGGTTTTCACCGGCTTTAGCAATACCTCGGGCATGATGTTCCCGGTCCTGTTTGTCTCCGTTGCCTGCGGCGCTCTCTCCGGTTTCCACAGCCTCGTTTCTTCGGGCACCTCTTCCAAGCAGGTCGAGAAGGAACAGGACGCCGTCACGGTCGGTTATGGCGCCATGATCGTCGAGTCCTTCGTCGGCATCCTCGCCATCATCGTCGCCGGCATCATGTTCTCCGACATGAACACTGCCGGTACCGGCGCCCTCAACGCCGGCGTCGCTTCCACCCCGTTCCAGATCTTCGCTGCTGGCATTTCTCGCGGTATGCAGGCCTTCGGCGTTGACGGCACGCTCGCTACCGTCTTTATGACCATGAACGTCTCCGCTCTGGCCCTGACTTCGCTCGACGCCGTCGCCCGCATTGCCCGCACCTCGTTCTCCGAGTTCTTTGCCCAGACCAACGACGCCCTGGCCATCGAGTCCAAGGCCGGCTACATGAAGGTCCTCGGCAACCCCTGGTTCGCCACGGTTGTCACCCTGCTCCCCGGCCTCGCCCTCGCCTTTGGCGGCTATGCCAACATCTGGCCGCTCTTTGGTGCTTCCAACCAGCTGCTCGGCGGTATGACCATGATCACCCTTGCCGTGTTCTGCAAGTGCACCGGTCGCAAGGGCTGGATGCTCTACGTGCCCGTCGCCTTCCTGCTCTGCTGCACCTTCACCTCGCTGGTCCAGAGCGCTATGGGCTGCATGACCGCCGTCCAGGCCTACGGCTTCTTCGGTACCATCCCGGCTACCGCCACCACGGCCGCCGTCTCCGTCGCCGCCACCAAGGGCCTGCAGCTCGTCTTTGCCGTCCTGCTGATGATCCTGGGCCTCATCGTTGCCGTCAACTGCCTCAAGGAGCTCTTCGGCAAGGAGGCCGGTTCCATGCCCGACGAGGAGCCCGAGTGGTCCGAGATGGGCAAGGCCGAGTATGGTCGCGCTGCTGCTGCTGAGGCTCCCGCAAACGCCGAGGCCGCCAAGGCCTAATCGACCTAACGGATTGAACGTCACATCTATATGACTCGGAAAGGCCGGGTCCGCAACTGCGCGGGCTCGGCCTTTTTTCCATGCAATAGCTAGTGTGCCCGGGTGTTCTCGCAGATGTTTTGCGTGGATAGGGGCGTGCGTTGTACCATATAGACGTATATGTGTACATATGAAAGGGGCCCCGTGGCCAAGACGGTATATTCCGATAACCAAAACAACGTCGATGCCCTGGCTGAGCGTCTGAGCAGCCAGACGTCGCTTTCTGCCGAGCGTGCCAAGCTGGTTGCCTACGACCTGCTCTGCCGCAAGGCGCTCAAGATCAAGTCGAGTGCGCTGGCACAGATTTTCCGTTCCGTCGATAAGGAATGTGACACCAAGGCGATGCGCGATGAACTTATCGCGGCAAAGATCGTTACCAAGATCGAGGGCAGCGGCGTTAACGGGCGCCCAGCGTTCTATACCATTAATGCCGAGATTCGCGATGTCCAGGAGCAGCCTGCCGAGGCTGCCGAAGAGGCCGTCGAGGACGTTGTCGAGGCGCCTGTTGCGGTGGAAACGGCTCCGCGCGAGAACGTCGACACCGATGAGCTGCTTGACGAGAGCGTCGTTCGCGCCTTTACGGCCAAGGCGGGCCGCGGCGGTTTTGGCGGGGGCGGTAAACGCGATGCGCAGCGCCGTGCCCAGCAGGAGCGCTTCCGTCGCGCCGTGGCTCAAAAGGATGCGACGGATGTCGAGCCCGTCGAGGATGAGGCTGTTACCGAGCCGCAGTGCGCCGCTGAGGTCCAGGAGCCCAAGCGTCGCCGCGGTGCTCACTTTAAGGCCGAGCAGGGAGGTGTTGTGTGCGACGTTCAGGAGTCCGTCGAGGCTGCTGGTGCACCCGAGGAGCCCGTCAAGAAGGCTCCGGGTTCATGCCGTCCCGGACGCGGCTTTATGGGTCGTGCGTATCCCGCAAGGCGTCAAGAAAAGACCGACCAGGCTCCCGCTGCACCAGCGGAGAAGGCTGAGAAGGCTGCCGAGCCGATGGTCCGTGAGCAGAAGCCTGTTGAGCCGCGGCCTACGGGCGATGTCGAGCCCCGAGGCCAGCAGTCTGCGGGCGAGAAAGCGGGGGAGAAAGCGGGGGAGAGCGCTTCGAGCAAGCCTCGCCGTCGTCGTCACCGTGGCGGCCGTGGCTCAAATGCCGAATCCGTGGCCGAGCAGGCAGCGGGGCAAAACAAGGATGCGAAGACTGAGATCCCGGCGGAGCAGTCCAAGCGCCAGCCAGTAAAGGGGGACAAGCCTGAGCGTTCGCAAAAGGGCTCGTCCGCGCCAAAGCAAGAGCGCAATACTCGGACAGATTCCAAGTGCAAATCCCAGACGCAGCCCAAACCGACTGCAAACGATGCGGCCTCCCAGCAGCCTGAGCCGCCCGCTCATGGCGAGGTTTCGGCGTTTGCTCTGGCCCGTGTCCTGGGCAGGCAGCTGCTCAAGGTCGTTCCCACACCTGCTGCACTCTCCAAGATTAAGGAGCAACAGACTCAAATCGTTAAGGTTGAGGGCAAGGACGGCAAAAAGGTTTCGCAGCGCACTCAGCACAACGAGATGTCCAACCGCAAGATTGCCGAGGAGATTGCGATCATCCAGGCTTGGATTGAGCAGAATCGCGGTGCCGACACGCCGGTCGCTTCGCGTCGCCAGCGCGCCTACCAGATTTTTAACGATGAGAAGGCCTTTGACGGTAAACACGGCGAGCGCCTGATGAGGCGTATGGCCGAAAAGGGCATCAGCATGCAGGCGATTAAGGTCGCCCCCAACCGCCCCGTGCACTTTACGGGCTTCTTTACGCTGGGCGCCGACAAGCCGTTCATTATGGTCGAGAACCTGGACACCTATGACGAGATCGTCAAGCTCTTGCGCGGCCGCAAGCACGCTAAGCTTTTTGGCACCAAGGTGGGTGGCGTGATCTTTGGCGGTGGCTGCAAGGCGAGCGTCTCGCACGCACTGGATGATTATCTGGCCGAGATCGGCTATCGCTTTAACTATGTCTACTACGTGGGCGATATCGACCGAGAGGGTGCGCGCATCGTCGAGCAGGCCCGCAATGCCAATGTGGTTGAGATTCGCTTGCATGCCGGCATGTATCGTGCCATGCTCGCCGAGCACAAGCGTCGCGTGAAAGCTGGCGGCGAGTGCGAGCCTGCGGCTGCCAATCAGGGTGTGCCGCAGAATTTGGCGGCGACGATCAAGGATCTGCCTATGGTCACGCGCGTGCAGTTCCGCAATGTGCTGCGCGAGGGCGGTCGCATTCCGCAGGAGATTCTGATGACCGCCGACTATCGGGATGGCGACTCGGGAAGCTTCGACCGCATGCTGAACAATTAGGGACGCGTGGCCCCGGCGGGCCGGGCATTAAGTTTGCTGCTCTACAGTCCTGCGCAAGAAGAAGGCCACATTAAGTGGCCTTCTTTGCGTGCGGAACTCGCGACAAACTTAATGCCCGGCCCGCCGGGGCCACGCGCCATTTTGTAGATGGCGGCTCGCTTTTCGGAACGGGGCTGATATTTTCTAGATGTAAGGCGCTCTTGGTCCTTTCGGGCTTGGGGCGTCTGTCTTTTGAGGGTGGATGAGCCGGCACTTTGGGACGTTCCTTTAGTGCCGGCACTTTGGGACGTCCCCAAGTGCCGGTTGAGATACGGAGAGCCCGTTGTTGATATGGACGGAGGGATTCCGCGTCCGCCTTCCGGCGGCCGCGCCCCGCTGCGTCGCTCCGCTCCTTGCGTGCTGCGCTGGAAAACGCTTCGCGTTTCCTCAGCTCCGCACCCTTG
>NZ_JBQKDE010000026.1:0-10715 GCF_052121995.1 Collinsella sp. LCP19S3_A7
GCCATGCCCTCATGCAGGAGGGCTAGCCGCTCAAAAAGCGTGCGCGCTTCCGATGCTCAGGCTGCTCAATTTCCGATGATCTTTTTGCTCAAATCCTCTTGACGAAACACACTCGACGATGGCCTCCTCGACCGAGGTCTCGCGCCTGCGGTAGCGCTCGATGACGGCCGTCTGGAAGGTCGCCCCGCGGAGCTTCGGCACGCTGAGCTCGACTTCCCCGGCGCCCGTGACGAGCCTCCTCGTGTAGTGGCCGCTGCGGTAGGCCTCCCGGCCCGCCGTCCTCTCGTAGCGCTCGGCCCCGACGAGCTCGGACGCCTCCTCGTCGAGCAGTGCGTTGAGCGTCTCCTCGACGGTCTTCCTCACCAGATTCTTTATGTCGTTGCGCAGCGACTCCTCGTCGACTGATACGATGTTCGCAGACACGGCCCGTGCCCCCCTTCGTCGGTGATTTGTTGTTTAGTCGCTAGAAATCATATGACGGGGCGCGGGCCGTGTTCCGCTATGCGGTTGTCAATTTGCGAAAGAAATTATGCGTCACCGAACGCTGCCGCCGCAGCTGGCACAACATCTAGAAACGGCACTACCATATTTGCGACAAGAACGGAGAACACTGCTGCGGCAACGGAAGGCACAAAGTTAATTAGGAAAGATAGGGGAGGCTCCCCGAGCACCTTTCCAACAAGCAAGTAAGCTGTCACCATGAAATGCAGCACATACGCGACGGAAATCGCAAGGCCCAAGACCCAAAGTGATCCGGCAGCGATGCCCAAAAGAATTCCGACAACGGAAATGACCGTACAAATCAAACCCGAGCGAAACAGCGTGTCGGTGCGGCCCGCGCTCTGGAAGATTGCCCCAGAGGTCGAATTGACCATCTGGATTCCCACGGAAAGACCCAATGTGCCAAGCGCAGGTGCTGCCACAAGCCATTGATCCCCGTACATGATAAGAAGTATCTCCCGAGGGAAGGTGACTATCAGCGCCGTCGCGAACATTCCCACGACAGCCAACACCCTGCAGATAGCAAGCCAGCTCTTGTAGAGCCTACGTCTGTCGTCCTGATACTCTGAAAGATAAGGCTGCAGCACATTGCTAAAGATGCCGGTGAGGTAGTTGAGCGGGTACTGCATCACTTTATAGGCCTTATCGTAGTAACCCAGTTGAGCCGAGCCCATCATCGCGCCGACAAGAAGGTTATCCAAGTTGCGCGCAAAGTAGTTAACGATACCGAAGCCCGCCTGGAATCCCGAGAATCTCATGATCCGCCGCACCGGAACAATGAAATGAGGGTTCGTGAACGAAATTCGTGTCGAAGTCCAGTTCCACACAAACACAAAGAGCGAGGTAAGCACAACATTCCAAACCAAGGCGAAGCAGCCGAAACCCAAAAAGGCCAAAGCAACAGCCGCCGCGCCGGCGAAAACGCTCACCACCACCAGTCGCACGCTGATAGTCTTGAATCTCCTTTCACGCAAAAGAATTCCATTTGGCACCATGTTTAGAGTGTTGAAGAGCACCGACAGCGATGTTAAGCAGCAAAGCGGGATAAGGTCCCTGTCAACATACGCAGACGAAATGGGCAGAGACAGCAGGCAGAAAACACCGGCCAACACAGCTCCCAAGATAGCGGAGAAGAGAAACAATGCATCATAGTCGCTCTTTGTAAGGTTTTTGTACTGCACGATAGCGGTCGAGACACCCATGTCCGCAAGTATGGCAAAGAAAGATGAGAACACAGTGACTATGGCGACTGTGCCAAATTCCCTAGGAGTAAGCAATCGTGCCAAAACCATATTGATGACAAGTTGCACTACGACGTTCGCGTACTTAGACACGAGCTGCATACCCAAGGCCGACAGCATGGAGCTACTTTTAGCTTTAGTTGTCATTGGCGGACCTCCGCTCCTTGCCCACAGAACGGCCAAAGAGCATCGAGGGCAAGAGCCGTGCATACAATATATGCCATTGCTTTGGCCCGGCAGTCCTCATTCCGTTTTTACCAAACGGCTTTACGGCCCATGCCATAGAATCTGGTTGAACCGACCCCAGCGCCCAAAGTCTAATCTTTGACTTAAAAGAGCCGCATTGGAGTTTTGTAGATTCGAGCTTTTCCCAAGCAGGAAAACAGAATCGCGTCAGTCGCTTGTGAAACTTTTTGCATGCCTCCACCGACTGTGACGCCAGCGTAGCATAATTCACGAATAATAGGTCTACAGTGAACGCATCAAGACTCTTCATAAGCCCTGATGCATGTGCCACGTCGCTCTTCGCGACTGCACTTCGCAAAGCATCGAACATATCCAGATCGCATAGTGGGTCCAAATACATCTTGTCGCGCAGACTACCGCCTTGTCCGATTCTATAGTGGACAAGAATGTCTTCAATCCAGGTTATTCTATTGGCTGTCAACAATGACATAAGTACAAAATAGTTATCATTGCTGTAACGCAAGTTCTGATATTGCAAATTATTTTCGCGAATATGCGCTGCACGGTAGATCTTGTCCCATGGGCATGACGTGACAACTTGATAGAACTCATCAGCGAAGTCTACGGGACGGAAAGTTCCCACTTTTATCGATGAGCTATCATTAAGAAGCCGGCTCTCATCAGGCTCGTACTGTCCTTTAAACCAGTCGGCCCTGCATACCGCCACATCCGAACCATCGCGCTCAATTGCGGCTTTAAGGCGCGCCACCAGTTCAAATTCAAAGAGGTCATCCGCGTCCAAGAACATCAGATACTCTCCGCGCGCCAAATCCATCCCATGATTACGCGCTGCTCCTGCCCCAGTATTCTTCTGCCATATGTAACGAAAACGCTCATCGCAAGCAACATACTTCTCGCATATAGCGCGCGAGTCGTCCTTGCTGCCATCGTCAACGATTAGAACTTCTATGTTGTCATAGGACTGTCGAGCAAGACAGTCCAAGGCATCGGCCAAATGGGCCTCGGAGTTATAAACTGGAACCACGATGGAGACGAGCCCATCTACGAATTCTTTCACTCTACCTCTACCTCATAATGATCAGTTTCCAACAGATCGTCATAAAGAGCCATGACGCCCTCAGCGCTTTTCTCAGCAGTGAAACGCTGCGCCGATACTTCAGCCTCCAACCCAAGCCTGTGCCGCAAGAAAGGATCATCGACCAGCTCGCAAATCCGCTTCGCAAGCGCCTTTGCACCACCGGCCTTCTCATAGACCAGCCCGTTGATCCCGTCTTGTACAAGCTCAGGAAATGCACCAGAGTCAGAGACTACTGGCGGGACACCACAAGCTTGAAACTCAATGACCGTACGTCCAAACCCTTCATCGACCGAGCATGCCAAGCCAATGTCAAACGCGGGAATAACGGCCCATACATTCTCCGTTTCGCCATGAAAGCGAACAACTCCGTCAAGTCCTTCCGAACGAACGAATCGTTCAAGCTCTTCTCTAAACTCAATCAAGCCACCGCCGTAAACGTCGAGCGTGACTCGTCCGGGGAACATCTTCTCAATCAATGCGACAGCAACCACTGCATCCCTCGTGCCTTTGGCCTCTACGTAGCCGCCGAGAAAAAGAAGACGTATTACCTCACCGCACTCGTAATGAGCGATATCGCAGCTCTCGGAAATCTGAACCCCGTCATATACGGTGCAAATCCGCTCACTCGGAAGCCCAAGTTTGGCCCAGTATCGCGTGACGTACTGGGAGATTCCCACGAATGCGTCAGCACCACGAGCTAGGTACCCGACCGGATCCCGTCTATAGCTCCAGCACCTAAAATGAGAGAACGAGCACTCGCGCAGATGTACAACATGCGGGATTGAATGCCTGCTCGCGAGCATCATGCCCAAATCATTGCGCGGCACATTGGTATGAATGACATCAACATCATCAAAGTCAACGGCCTTCTCGGCCTCATGGACAGCCGACATGAGTCCTCTAACATACTCCGCTAAGCAAAGCGTCCATTTGACGGGAACCTTCCAATTCGCCTGCGGTCGAGCGACCAGAAACTCGCCGTGATGCGTCACAACAGTACGAACGCCCGCATCTTCAAGCCGCTTATTAAACGGAGAGTCCTGAGCAGTGAGGACCGTGCACCGATATTCACTTGTTCCAATAAGGCAATGGCAGAGTTCCTCCAACGCTTCGGCAGCACCCCCGACAGTCGCAATGTCAGCAATGAAAACCACGTGCCTTTTTCGATGGTTAAACGCCGACCTCCCACGACCAGCCATTATCAGCAATCCCCTTTCAAAACGCCGTAAACAACGTCATAGGGAAACGGTATTTTGAACAACTTCTTACAGAAGCCCACCTTCCAACGAGAGGAAAAAAAATCCTTCTTAAAAAGCCCCGGATGCAATAAGTAATGGACAAGAGAATCTGGGTTCGCCAGCATAACGGTCGATCCATCGTCCATAAAACGAAAGAAGCCGAATCTATCCACCTCCTCCAAGGTGGGCTTGAGTCCGTAGCATCGCAGAGGCTCGAAGAGCGCAGATGGCTTTATATCGCAATCATACTTGCTGTCAAATCTCGAGTACTCAGCCACAAATGCAACTGCACCGTTTTGAATTTGCCCAACAAGCTCAGACTCGTTAGATTCTTCATCGGTCGATATATCTCCATATTCATATGGATACAATTCAGCAATCACTTTACCGTCGTCTGACGCAACATAACGCTTGGTTGACCCTTCGTGTGCAAGGAAGCACGTCTCGACCAGTCCGAGAAATGCGCCGGGAAAATACTCACCCAAATAGCCTTCGGCTTTAAAGTCAAGTTCATCATTAGGAACATCAAGGCCCAAATAACAACCAAACAGTCTCGCATCAATGCCGGCTTCGCCAAGGATGCGCTCCAGAGACCTCTGAAGACTACCGTGCCAGCCGATATCAACCACAAGACATTTGCCCAACAAATCACTGGACTCAAAGTACCTTACTGCAGCATCGAATTCTCTTCTCGCGGCAGACAGCGCCTCAGCCTTAAGAACCTCCCATGTAGTTGCATACTCCCCTATTTCGGAGAGAATGTGGGCATCTTCCAAAACGGTGTCAAGTGACAAGCCGGTGGAAAACGAACCACGACGCAACCGATCGATACCAAGAGCATCCAAAACAGAAGAGAACGTCACGTACTTAGTGTTCGGCAAAACAGCTTCGAGGTCCTTCCCACAGCGACAGCACGGAAGCCTCAAAGCGCGCCTCGACACGTGGAGATAGGATTCTTTTCCGTTAAAGTCGGGATACATGGCATCGAACGCCCTTTTAACGAGATACCCGTCCCTCGACAAAAAGAAAATGGAGTCGGCATTTTCTCGCTCTGCCACCTTTTTAATCATCCTACAAAAACCAAAGAGGACCGGTCCAAACACCTCGGCCCCGAAACGCCAATAGAAATCCTTTTCTGGACCAACGATATTACGGGCAACTGAATAGACGCTAGCCATATCTCGGGAAGGAACGCAGTAGCGCTTTGGCAATACGTTGCCGTAGTCGCGTGAAATCAAAAAGGAATCAAATCCAGCAGACTTGCACTTCAGATAGTCGGCACGAATAGAGTCTCCTATATGAAGACACCTGTCCCCGTCAATCCCCTCTTCTTTTTTCACGAGGGTGTAAAGCGTTCCACTTGCCTTGGTAGCGTTGTACTCACTCGAAACATAGAGGTTCGAATAGCCAGAATATCCTGCCCTATCGAGAATCTTCGTGATTACAGCAGCCGACATATACATGTCAGACACTATGACGACCCTCTTGCCTTGCGCAACGGCATACTCGAAAACAGCCTTCATGGGCAAGCAGGCAACACAAACATCCAGCTCGACTTCCACTTCAAGGGCTTTTAAAACCCGCCTGCAATCCTCTTCCACATCGAGCTGTTCGTATATCTCGTCTAGCGTAACCTCCTCGCACTTCGACTCGCCGCGCGCGCTGACTTCGGCACAGCAGCGCGCAATATGAAAAGAGGAAAAATCACCGTATCCGCGCGATGAATACAGCTTAGCGACCAAATCGAAGACATCATGAGGGTCACCAACGTTGCGCTTAATCAGCGTGTCGAACACATCGAAGGAAATGAGATCGTGAGAGTCCACGGCACGCTTTAACTCTTCGTAGCTCACTATAGGGTCCTTAGACAGCAGACCTTCTAATGCTCTTTTAACTGATTTCTTAACGACCATTTTCTCCGCCTATGCATTAGGTACGTTCATCGCATAATCCAAGCATCGGCCCAAGTTGTTGACGCTTGTTTTCCAATCATGATTCATACGAACATATTCTTGACCTGCAAAACCTATGCTTTGTCTCAGGCCACCATCACCGAGCAGCTCTTCGCAAGCGCTCGCAAGCGCTTGCGGCGTCTCAGCAACAAGCAAGTCAACGCCAGGCTCGCAAGTCAATCCTTCAACGCCAAGTGAATTGGTCACCACCGGCAAACCCATGCCCATGGCTTCAAGTACTTTTGTTTTAATTCCAGACCCATAAGCAAAAGGACAAAGCATCATTTTGCACTTAAGCAGCTCACCGCTAATCGTTTTAACCCTGCCAGAGAAGCTAACTTGGCTGAGGGTTCGATATGATTCCTCAATATCTTTCGGACAAACTCCGATAACCCTGAAACTCAAATCTGGAACTAACGGAAGAATCTCATTACAGATATAGTGTAAAGAAGCCTGATTCGCAGAAGTATTGAAATTGCCAACGAAACCAAGGTCATATTTCTTTGCAAGCGGTTCTTGTGGTAATGATTCTATTTTTGCACCCACGGTTGCGCTGAAACATTTGTTAGTGTCGAGCCTCCTATCTAACTCCTGTGCTTCTTTGGGAGAAACGAACAGCACGGCTGAGGATTTACGAGCATACCAGTCCTCAGCTTCCCTTACGCGCGCGGACTCTATTGACAAAACTACTTTGCCAACAACCCCATTAGCTGCAAGCTTGCCAACAATTCCAGGAGACTGCACTGCATAATTTCCGAGAAAGTTGCCCCCTTTCTCGTTTATCTGGCGCAAATATCGTTTAGACAGCAAGTCATCGTAATCAAGTACAACAGGACACCCAAGATCATCCAGAGCATCGATATAGGGCGCAAATCTAATCATGTCAATAATGATGACATCAGGATTAATGGTCGCGCAAAAGGAGCGTAAGGCTGCCTTATTATCTTCGCTTTGATATAAAGCGCATTGAAGAGGCATGTGTTTATTGAACGCTGCGCTAATAAGATTTTTGACTTTAATCAGAGACGAAATAGGGGATGCCACTCGAACATCTTCTAGAAATTCTGGTCTAGAATTCGCCTCATCAGCTTTCTGTCCTCCCTCAAGAAAGGAATAGACATACACATCATATCCGAGCTGTTCCTTTAAACCTTTGCAGTAGTAATAAAGAGATACTTTTCGCCCGCTGTCAGCAGGCCAAAAAAGTCTTGAAGTAATGAACAGCACTTTCTTATTGGCATTTTCAGTCAAGAGCACACTACACCCCCGCCCATTCAAAATCTATCCCAGCCTTCATAGCGGCATTTTTATCAGTCACCTTGTCGCCATACATGACGCAATCTTCTGGCAGAGCAGCGAAATCTATCATTGCCGACAGAAGCATCCCCGGAGCCGGCTTGCGACATTCGCACGGCCCCGTGTAGTCGGGGTGGTGCGGACAGAAGTACCAAGCGTCAACATGAACGCCGAGCTTCTCCAGCTCGTTTTCCATGTAGCGATGGAGGCGACGCATGTCGGCCTCGGTGTAGAGGCCCTTGGCGATTCCCGCCTGGTTGGTCACTACGACGACCTTATAGTCGGGGTCGTCGGAGTAGCCGCGCATGATGTCGACCGTGGAGGGGATCAGCTCGAGCTTCTCCGGCTCGTACAGATGTCCCGTGTCGACATTGATCGTGCCGTCGCGGTCGAACAAGGCGAGCTTCCACGACTTTGCGAGCGGCGCGAGCATCGTCTGTGCGAGCTCGTAGTCCTCGGGCACGCCGATGTCGATGAAGCCGCCCGCGCACTCCACCGCACGCAGTTCCCCGTCGCCGACGACGCGCTCGAAGTAGTCGCTCTCCAGGGAGAACTTCTCGGGCATGTTATTCAGGGCGTCCCTGCGCAGAAGGTAGACGCCTGCGTTGATGAGGCCCTCCTCGCACGGGCGCTTCTCGTGGAACGCTGTCAGGGAGCCGCCGGCGTCCACGTCGACCGTCCCGTAGCGCTCGAAGCCGCGCATGCGCTTGACGGCGATGACGGCAGAAACCGAATCCGGCACATTGACCGCAGCGGCCTCCATCGCCTCGAAGTCGACATCGAGCCAGGTGTCGCCGTTCAGGACGAAGACCCAGTCCGATTCGCACCTACTCAAGGCCCTCTTAACGGCGCCGCCGGTGAGCAGCGGCGTCTCCTCGGGACTGTATTCGATTGCCGTGCCGCGGTACGCGGGGCCAAAGAAGCCCTCGATCTGCTCGCGGCGGTAGCCGTCGGCGACGACCGCGCGGTCGAAACAGGCGGCGGCCAGCTGGTCCATTATGAAGCGCAGGAACGGCCTGCCGGCCACGGGCGCCATGGGCTTGCACACGTCGGGAACGACATGGGCGAGCCTGGTGCCGAAGCCGCCGGCGAGCACGATCGCCTCGCGGTAGGGGCGCATCTACTCGGCACCCCCGAACATGTCGGCCTCCACCGCGGCGCACAGCACGTGGTAGGTGGGAAGGTGAAGCTCCTGGACGCGGAAGACCTCGTCGCGGGGCACGCGGACGCACACGTCGGAGATGCCGGTGAGCTTGGATTCTCTAGCGCCGGTGAGCGAGACCACGCGCACGCCCTTGGCGCGGGCGACCTTGGCGGCCTCGACGACGTTGGCGGAGTTGCCCGAGGTCGAGATGGCGAGCAGCACGTCGCCGGGCTCGCCATAGCCGTAGACCTGCTGGGCGAAGACGCCGACGGCCGCCTCGTCGTTGCCGAACGCGGTGGAGAGCGCCGTCTGGGAGACGAGCGAGATGGCGGGAAGCGACCCCTCGAGCCATGAAGGGGCCTCGCAGCCGTTGGCTTCGCGGTAGGCCTCGGAGAAGGCCCCGTCGACGGGGCGCTTGAAGCGGAAGCTCTTCATGAGCTCGCCGACCGTGTGCTCGGAGTCGGCCGCTGAGCCGCCGTTGCCGCAGACGAGCAGCTTATTGCCCGCGCGGAAGGACCCGGCGATCAGGTCGCGCGCGGCACGGACCTCGGCCTCGCAGGCCAGCATCTCGGGGTAGTTGACGAAGAAGGTGGACAGGCACTCGTCGCCCGTCTGGGGGCACTTGGTATCCATTAGCGTGATCCCTCCAGGTCGTAGTCCTCGGGCCCGTAGTAGGCGACGGAGGTTCCGCCGTCCTCGAATTCGAACGGTATGTAGAGCATGTCGGACATGGAATTTCGCACGGACTCCTGCGCGTCGGGCTCCACGTAGAAGACGAGGAACCCTCCCCCGCCGGCGCCCAGCAGCTTGCCGCCCAGCGCGCCGGCGTTCATGCCGCGCTCGTAGAGGGCGTCGATGGAGCCTGTGGATATCTGCGAGCCCGTGCCGCGCTTGAGGCGCCAGGTGGTGTCGAGCAGGCGGCCGAACTCGGAGAGGTCCGCCGACTTGTCGGTGAGGACGCCCTCGGCCACGTCGACCAGCGCCAGCATCTCCTTGAGCTGGGCGGTCTTGTCCGAGACGCGGTTGGCCTTCTGCATGTCCGAGGAGAAGCGGGTGAAGCCGGTGAAGAACATCATCAGGTTGGAGTTGAGCTCGCGCTTGCGCTCGGGCGAAATGACGACCGGGCGGACAGAGAAGTCGCCGTCGGCGAAGTCGATGCGGTTAAGGCCGCCGAACGCCGCGGCGATCTGGTCCTGCCAGCCGCCGGCCTCGGCGCACAGATCGCGCTCGAGCCTGATGGCCTCCCTGGCCAGGCGGTCCTTGGAGGCGTAGGTGCCCTTCATGCAGTGGAAGGCGTTGAGCATGCCCACGGCAAAGGACGAGGAGGTGCCCAGGCCCGACCGGGCGGGAAGGTCGGCCTCGTAGGAGATGCGCATCTCGCGCATGTCGAGCATCTGCATGGCGTTGCGCACCGCGGGGTGCTCGAGCTCGGAGGGGTCGGAGACCCGCTCGATCCTGGAGTAGATGAGCTCCGTGGAGTAGTCGAAGAAGCGCGGCAGGTGGCGCGCCGTGACGTAGCAGTACTTGTCGAACGTGGTCGAGATGACCGAGCCGCCGTACTCGTTGAAGAACTCAGGCATGTCCGTGCCGCCGCCGAAGAACGACATACGGAAGGGTGTGCGAGTGATAATCATTTCTCAAGAACCTATCTTCAATAACTAAAGGGAATTAACTAGCGCCGCCGCCGGTAATGACCTCGACCACCGTGAGCAGCACAATCTTGATGTCGGTTAGAACGCCTCTCTTGGCGATGTATTCCAGGTCACGTTGCACCATGCCATCGAAATCGGTGTCGTTGCGCTCGGTAACCTGCCACCAGCCGGTGATGCCGGGCTTCACTGCCAAACGTTGCAGGTCGTACTCCGTATACTCCGCAACCTCATTCGGCAGCGGCGGCCTGGGGCCAACCACGGACATCTGACCCAGAAACACATTTAGGAACTGCGGGTGTTTAGGGCAATCTGATTGTTGCTAGTGCGGCACCCATTCTTTTCATCTACGGAAACGAAAAATTTCAGAAAAGGCAAAGGCATGCCGACCAGCTAGGCCTACCGTTGC
>NZ_JBQKDE010000027.1:0-5853 GCF_052121995.1 Collinsella sp. LCP19S3_A7
CAAAGCCAAAGAGAGAAAGAGGCACGCCTTTGCCAAACCTGAAACCTTTCCTTGCCACGTGTGAAAAGAACCGCTGCCTCAATTGAAAGCCCGAGCTTGACACAAACAGCTGGGAAGGGTTCCCGTGACCAGGCGGAAGGCCGCGGCGCGCATGCTGAAGGCGATCCACGCGCAGGAATCGCGCGAGGCATGCGCCAGAAAAGCCGAGGAGGTGGCGGAGGAGCTGGAATCGATGAGGCTCGGGGCGGCCGCGAGGACGGTGCGCGACGGGTTCGCCGAGACGCTTGCCTACACGGAATTCCCACCGGAGCACTGGCGCCGGATCAGGACGAACAACGGGATCGAGCGCATCAACCGCGAGATCAGGAGGAGGACGAGGGTCGTCGGGACCTTCCCAGACGGCAATTCGGCTCTGATGTTGGTGACGGCGAGGCTGAAGTACATAGTGGAGCACGAGTGGGGCAAGAGGAGGTACTTGGACATGTCGAAGCTGGAGGAGATGGACGAGCTGAGGGGAAAGGCGGAGGGCTAGAAGAGGACGGGGCCGGAGACGGCTAAATCAATTTGCGAAAGAATCTTGACGGTACCCAGCGTTCGTGCGCGTGTTGCTGCTTGTAGGTGTTTACGCAGCGGTTATTGTAATTTCCGGCGAGCATCACGCCTTCAAGGCATTTTCTGATATGAAGAAGATTGGAGTTTCGGAATGAAGCAGTCCAACATACGTGTCGCCGCATTGGTGGTGACCTACAACCGCAAAGCGCTCCTCGCGGAATGTCTTGTTGCGGTTACCGCACAGAGTTTCGCACCTTCGGTAGTCGTTGTCATTGACAATGCGAGCACCGATGGTACCGAGGAACTCTTTTGGGATGGCGGCGAACTCGCCAGTATCCCTGACATGCATTATTTCAGGATGTCGGAAAACCTTGGTGGTGCCGGTGGCTTCAAGGAGGGCATCAAGAGGTGCATGGAAATGGGCTGCGACTGGATATGGCTCATGGATGACGATTGTATTGCGCGACCAGATGCCCTATCCGAACTCGTGAAATCGCTTCCCGTTGCTGAGAGGCTGGGCGGCGTGCCGTCTTTTTTGGCGAGCAGCGTTGCCGGTCCTGATGGCGAGCCCATGAACGTGCCTGTTTTGGATTCGAGACCGACCGAGAATGGCTATCCGAACTGGTACCTTGGCTTGGCTGACGGAATGGTCGAGATTGAATGTGCGACTTTTGTCTCTCTCCTCATAAACGCCCGTGCTGTGGAGAAATTGGGTCTTCCAATTGCGAGTTTTTTCATCTGGGGAGATGATACAGAATATACGACGCGGCTGACGCATCATTTCGGTCCTGCCTATCTGGTGGGGAAAAGTTCCGTTTTGCATAAGCGCGTCAACGCAAAAAGCCTGAACATTCAGAACGAGGATGATCCGGTTAGGATCGCGAACTTTCATAGACTTTACAGGAACAATCTCATTGTGAAGCGTTATCACCATGGCTGGGGAGATGCCGTCAGGCAGATCGTTTTCAACTTTAAAGATGCAATGAAATGCCTACTGGTTGGTACGGGTGGCATCTCGGCGCGGTGGGCCAGAAGTGCTGCGTTGCTGAAAGGTACTTTTGAGTTTCTTGCAGGGGGCTGTGATCTCGAAGATCTTGGAAGGCTGGTGAAATAGTGAGACGAGATTCATCCTTATCATGGAAGATGTTTGGCAGATTGGAAGCCGATAAAGTTATATTTCTATCCGGGCTCTCGATTTGGCTTTTTTGTCGAATTCTTTTAACTTCGCGATATGGCTACAACGGCGGTTTTATTGCTTCGTTTTTGGGATGGGGTTTATATCTAGGCATCTGTCTGTGCGTGTTCTCTGAGTTATTTAATGCCGTAATCGACTTAGGAAAGATATTGCTTATTGCATGTCTTATCGTATTTGGCTTTTTGCTATGGCGTGTTGGGGGAAACGATATCGCCTACATGCTAATAATTGCTTTCACCGCGAGAAGATTTTGCTTTAAGGATATTTTATTCACGGCAATGGTGTGTACGGCAATCTCTGTTCTATTCGTAACTATTTCGTTTTTTGTCGGTATTATCGGGCAAACTTTTGATTACAACCGCGGGAACGGTAGCTTGGGTTTCGGCTGGACTACATTTCTTTCTCACTATTATTTATTACTGGTCACAGGCTATTCAGTTTTGCGTGGTAAGGGTATCAAATTAGTCGAACTGCTCTTTATGGGTCTGGTTGATATCCTTATTTTTAAAGCGACTGGTGCGAGGAATTCTTTTATTCTTGTACTGGTTTATTTGGCTGTGGTCGGGGTTATTTACAAAACTGCGCACTGGCATTTTGGTAAAATTGGCTGCTTTCTTGTTGCAATTTCTTTTCCCGTTTGTGCCCTCGTGTCGGCGTTGCTGTATCTGACCGTTAGTCCCTATACCGCGCTCGGCTCAATGCTCAATGAGCTTTTGTCGTTCAGGTTGATATATACGCAACGAGCCTTTTCTTTATACGACGTTAGCCTATTCGGCGGAATTGTTAGCTGGGTTACTCAGTCGAGTATCGCTAGTGGGGCTAGTACCGCTTCCCAGTATCTTTATGTCGATTGTTCTTATTTGAATGAACTATTGAACTATGGTTGGCTTTTCTTTTCAGCTATGCTCACTGCCCTGTCGGTGATCTCATTCAGAGCTACACAAAGTGGCGGCGCTATGGTCGGAATCGCGCTGGTGGTCTTTGCTACTCATGGAATTGTCGATCCGCAATTGTTGGATCTGCATTACTGTACTTTTCTTCTTTTGCTTGGCAGCGTTTTTGATTCCCGTGCAAGTTGGATTACGAGAATGTCCTTTTCAGATTGTCCGGAGGAGACAGCTTGAGGCACATTGTGATAACGCCTTTTGAGTCATGTCAATTTCCTTAATGGAATGTATGTATATAAATTCTTGCATCTTCAGTCTATTTAATTTTTTCTGTAGAGGTCTTAGCGACTGTATTTCATTAGAAAGGATCCGCTATGAAAATCGCTGTCGCAGGTACCGGCTATGTCGGCCTGTCTCTCGCCGTTCTGCTCTCGCAGCACAATGAGGTGCACGCACTGGACATCGTGCCTGAGAAGGTCGATAAGATCAATAATTATAATTCGCCCATCCAAGACGAGGAGATCGAGCGCTTCCTGGCGGAGGCCAAGGCGGGGGAGCGCGATCTCGACCTGCACGCTACGGTCGACGTGGCCGAGGCCTACACGGGCGCCGACTATGCAGTCATCGCCACGCCCACCAACTACGACAGCGACAGGAACTTCTTCGATACTTCCTCCGTCGAGGCCGCCATCGCCGCCGTGCGCTCGGTGAACCCGGACGCCTGGATCGTCATCAAGTCGACGATCCCCGTCGGCTACACCGCGGGCCTGCGAGAGAGGCTGGGCGACGGCAAGATCTTCTTCAGCCCCGAGTTCCTGCGCGAGAGCAAGGCGCTCTACGACAATCTGCATCCCAGCCGCATCGTGGTGGGTGCGCCGAAGGAGGATGCCGATGCTGTAGCGGCAGCCGAGAAGTTCGCCCGTCTGCTCGCTCAGGGTGCCGACCCCGCGGAGCTCGATCGTGTGAACGCAGACGGCACCGTGGGTATCCCGGAGCTCGTGCTGGGCACCACCGAGGCGGAGGCAGTGAAGCTCTTCGCAAACACCTATCTGGCGCTGCGCGTGGCCTACTTCAACGAACTCGACACCTACTGCGAGGTCCGCGGCCTCAACACCCGCGACGTCATCGACGGCGTGTGCCTGGAGCCGCGCATCGGCTCCCACTACAACAACCCCAGCTTCGGCTACGGCGGCTACTGTCTCCCCAAGGACACCAAGCAGCTGCTCGCCAACTACAAGGACGTGCCGCAGAACCTGATCGAGGCCATCGTGGAGGCCAACCGCACCCGAAAGGACTTCGTGGCCGACGAGGTGCTGCAGATGGTGTGGGACCGCGTCTACGAGGGCAAGGAGAAGCCGGTCGTGGGCGTCTACCGCCTGACGATGAAGTCCAACTCCGACAACTTCCGCGCGAGCTCCATCCAGGGCGTCATGAAGCGCGTGAAGGCCAAGGGCGTGCCCGTGGTTGTATACGAGCCCACGCTGGACGCGCCGGAGTTCTTCGGCTCCGAGGTGACCCACGACCTAGAGGCCTTCAAGGCCGGCTGCGACGTGATCGTCGCCAACCGCTGGAGCGACGAGCTCGCGGACGTGGCGGACAAGGTTTATACCAGGGACCTGTTTAAGAGAGACTAAGTACATGGTTTTAAGCGAAAAGTGCAATGAGTCCGTCGAAGGCTCGGCAGTAACTAGGGAACGTGACTGTGGCGTTGATTTAATTCGTGTCGCTGCTTGCTGTGCTGTGGTAGGTTTACATACTTTTTCTAATGGTTTGACAACATTTTCAAGCATTTCTTACTATTTTTGTGGCTTCGCTGTCCCGGTGTTTTTCATGGCTAGTGGTGCCTTCCTTTTAAATAGGGGGGGGGGTTACATATTCCTATTCTATTAGAAAGATAAAACAATTAGCAGCTGTCTTGATTCGTTGGGTTCTTGTTATTTCGTTTTGCATTGGCGTAGGGGGTTACGTCTTTGGTGCTGAGGAATTAATTGCTATTCCAAAGCTATTTTTGTCTACCTTTAAAGGTACTTTACTTCAGCGTGGGTTGCTCTCTCATTGTTGGTTTTTATGGTCTCTTTCTTTTATATATATCCTATTACCGACACTCTCACGACTTTCAATGAGTCGGAAACGACTTATATTCGGTGTGACGGTATCTCTGGGTCTCTTGGTTCATATTTTTTCATGCGTTGTTGGAATGCCATTGGAAGCCCTCGTTCCACAGGCATTTCGAATTTGGATATGGCTTGAATACTTTTTGCTTGGTGGATTAATATATCCGCTTTGCAAGAAAGGGGTGCGTGTTTGGACCTCTGGGATGTTTCTAGCTGTTAGTACAATTGTTGCGGTTGGATGGCAGTTGTTTGCTGGATCTTTTCTTATGCCAGAGACAGCCTGCGCCGCGCATGCAGAGTATTTTTACGACAGCGTTACGTGTGTTGTATGGTGCTCTGCTTTGTTCGTTTTCGTGGAGGCTCTGCGCCCTTCACGAAAACCATGGATTCATCTTGCATCTCTTACGATGGGTGTCTATCTATTCCATAAGCTAGTTATATGTTTTGCCGGATGTTTCATTCCGCTTGACGATGTTGTTTGGGGCAGTAGTGTAGGCTTTCTGGCTGTTTTGTTTTCAAGTTTTGTTTTGGTTGGGATTATTAAAAAGTTAATTCCAAATGTGTTTGACTCGTTTTGTAGGCTGTAGCGGGTTTCCAATTCAGACTTACACGTTAAACAGACAGTTTGAATAGAATACCGTTTTCATCCATTGATCCAGCCAGAGCGCGATCATGTTCCTGTGATATAGGCATCGGCCAATCATTCAGTATTTGCCCGTCTGCGTCTGAAAGAGCGTTCGCCGTCCGCCATCGTTATACGCGCTCCCTTTAAGAGGGGCCACGCGAGCAACTCATTGAGCGCGGCGGTGCCAACGCGCCCTATTGTTTTCGACGTGTCGCATGTCGTAAGCCTCCAACATTGGGCCCTGAGGAGGCTCTGTGTTGCACTTTCGATCGCGTCGAAAATGTTGGTGTAAGGGTGACACCCTAGCGCTCGTTTAACGAAGAACGGCCTTCGTCCTAGAATCTGAAATCACCACAACAACAGGTTCTGGGAAAGGACGAAGACCGCTATGGAAATCTTATCAGACCCGACGCCGGACATGCTCGCTATGCCCCGTTTCGACGACGGCGCCATCGATATGCAGGAGCTGCTTCGCAGACT
>NZ_JBQKDE010000028.1:0-5506 GCF_052121995.1 Collinsella sp. LCP19S3_A7
GGCAGGCGGGCGAAGCCGGTGCGGATCCGCGCAGCGGATACGCGGACGTCCTTTCGCCCGCACCATTGATTGAAAGAGCTCCCAGCAATGGGAGCTTTTTTGTTATGGGCCCATCGCAGGGACTTGAACCTGCGAAGGAGCGAGCGTCAAGAAAAAGCGGAGCGTTTTTAGCGAGCTGGCGAGTCCGCCGGCAGGCGGGCGAAGCCGGTGCGGATCCGCGCAGCGGATACGCGGACGTCCTTTCGCCCGCACCATTGATTGAAAGAGCTCCCAGCAATGGGAGCTTTTTTGTTATGGGCCTCCTGATGGTGTCACATGGCTGCTTTGTGCGGGTATCCTAGTGCCAACGTGTGCCCATCGGAGGAGAGACCATGCTGTTATCCGGTATTATCGCTGCCCTTACGAGCCTTCTACTTCCCATCATCATTTTGTTGCTACTGCTTCCCAACGCCTGCTATGTCGTTGAACAGCAGCATGCTGTGATCATCGAGCGCCTGGGCAAGTTTGACCGCATCGTCAACGCGGGTTTCCACATGAAGGTGCCCGTGATCGACCGCAAGGCCGCCACGGTGAGTCTGCGCACCATGAAAAACGGTTTTGGGATCGACGTTAAGACCCAGGACAACGTGACTATCGGCCTTGAGGTCTCTGCTCAGTACCACGTGAGCTATGACATGGGAGCCGGCCCGGCAGATTCGGGCATCTACAAGAGCTACTACATGCTGCAGGAGCCCGTCGACCAGATGCGCGACTTCATTACCGATGCCCTGCGCTCTTCCATCCCTGTCTATACCCTTGATGAGGTCTTTGCCAAGAAGGATGACATCGCCAAGGACGTCAACGCCACCGTATCCGAGCAGATGGCCGCCTACGGCTTTACCCTCGTGTCGACGCTCATCACCAAGATCGCGCTGCCGACCGAGGTCGAGAACTCTATGAATGACATCAACGCCGCCCAGCGTAAGCGCGCTGCTGCGCAGGAGCTCGCTGAGGCCGACCGCATCAAGCGCGTTACCGAGGCGACCGCCGAGGCCGAGGCAATGGAAAAGGCGGGCGAAGGCATCGCCAACCAGCGCAAGGCCATCGCGCTGGGTATCAAGGATTCGCTCGAGATTATCCAGGAGACGGGCGTCGGCAACGATGAGGCCAACCAGCTGTTCATGTTTACGCAATGGTCCGAGATGATGACGGAGTTCGCTCGCACGGGTAAAACATCGACGGTCGTGCTGCCGAGCGACTTTTCGCAGTCGGCCTCTATGTTCGAGCAGATGCTGACCGCCGGCAAAGTTCAAAACGATTCGAAGGAGTAGGCGCGCGTGAAGTGCACCGTTGTATGCGTCGGTAAGCTCAAAGAGCGTTTTTGGAAGGATGCCTGCGCCGAGTACACCAAGCGCCTGGGCGCCTATGCCAAGGTGGATATGCGCGAGGTGGCCGATATCGACCCGGCCAAGGCGGGCGGCGTGGATGCCGCGCGCGACAAGGAGGGAGCGGCGATTCTTGCAGCCCTGCCGCCCCGAGCGCATGTGATCCTGCTGGCCATTGAGGGCAAAGAGCGCTCGAGTGAGGAACTCTCGGCGCGGCTCGATGATCTTATGTTGCGAGGCAACAGCGACATCGCCTTTGTGATTGGCGGATCGGACGGCGTGAGCGACGATGTTCGCACACGAGCTGACGAAATGCTCAGCTTTGGACGCATTACCTTGCCGCATAACTTGGCGCGCGTGGTGCTGCTGGAGCAGGTCTACCGCGCCTGCAAGATTAGCCGTGGTGAGCCGTATCACAAATAGGTCGGCAACACGAAACAATGCCGTGGGACAATAGCTCTCGATTTGAAGAACCTGTCTGAGAGGACTATGAGATATGAAGATTGGATTTGTCGGTTTTGGCAATATGGCGAGCGCTATGGCCGATGGCTGGATTGCCGCCGGTGTGGCTGCGAGCGACATGTGTGCCTGCGCGGGCCGCTACGATGCCCTGGTTGAGCGCTGTGAGGCGCGTGGAATACTTGCCTGTCGTGATGCGGCGGAGGTTGTCGCTGTATCCGATATCGTGGTTGCTGCGGTCAAGCCGTACATGATCGAGAAGGTCTTCGCTCCGCTCAAGGATACTCTTGCCGATAAGGTCGTCCTTTCGGTCGCCTGGACTTGGGACAGTGCCAAGTGGGAGCAGGTCCTGCCGGGTGTCGCGCACATCTCGACGGTCCCCAATACACCGGTTTCGGTGGGCGAGGGCGTCATCGCCTGCGAGAAGTCCTCTACGCTCAACGGCGAGCAGCGTGCCGTGGTGCTCGACCTGCTCGGAAAGCTTGGCACTGTCGTTGAGCTCGATACGAGCTTGCTGTTTGTGGGCGGTACCGTGGGCGGTTGCGCCCCGGCATTTGTTGCCATGGCGATTGAGGCCCTGGGCGACGCGGCCGTCAAGCACGGCATTCCGCGCGCCGACGCCTATCGCATTGTGAGCCAGATGGTTCTGGGTACGGCGAAACTGCAGCTTGCAACTGGGCAGCATCCTGCGGCGATGAAGGATGCCGTGTGCTCGCCCGGCGGCGCAACCATCAAGGGCGTCGTCGCGCTCGAGGACGCCGGCATGCGCAGCGCCCTGGTCAAGGCCATCGACGCCACCCTTCAGTAAACCTGCCATTTAGGGACAGGTTTATTTTGGCAGGTTTTTCCTGCGGTTTTATCTCTATAGCGAAAAGCGCCCCGCAACCGGGTTGATACCGGTTGCGGGGCGCTTGCGTTTGCCCAGATAAAACCGACCAAAATAAACCTGTCCCTAAATGGCAGGTTAGTCCCAGAAGCTGTCTTGATCTTCTTCGGATTTGGGCCCGCGGTCGACGTAGAGCTTATGGGTGCGCTTCTCCATTACAAAGGCAAGAATCGCAAACAGCAGGATGCCGCCGGCGAAAAGGATGGCAAAACCGGTGCGGGTGCCAAACAAAAAGGAAAAAACTGCGTCCATTGGGTGCCTTCTTGCGTAGTTGAGTTGGGTCGTAAACGCTCATAAGTATATACTTGCCCATACATGTACAAGGTTGCAACCTAAATGGAATGTATATCGCCGGAGGATCTAATGCTTGATATCAAGTTTGTTCGCGAGAACCCCGATGCCATCGATACCGCCATGGCTAACCGCCAGACGTCTTGGGATCGCGAGAAGTTCTTTGAGCTCGACGATGAGCGTCGTGCCGTCATCACCGAGGTCGAGGAGCTCCAGGCCACGCGTAATGCCGAGTCCAAGAAGATCGGCGCCCTGATGAAGGAGGGCAAGAAGGACGAGGCCGAGGCCGCCAAGGAGGCCGTGCGCGCCGTCAACGAGAAGATTGACGGTCTGGCCGAGCGCCGCACCGTTCTCGAGCAGGAGCAGTACGACTTTATGGCTCACCTGCCCAACATTCCCTGCGAGGCCACCCCGTACGGCAAGGACGAGGACGAGAACATCGAGCGCCGTCGTTGGGGCACCCCGCGTGAGTTCGACTTCGACTTTAAACCGCACTGGGATCTGGGCACCGACCTCGACATCCTCGACTTCGAGCGCGGCAACAAGCTCTCCGGTAGCCGCTTCACCGTTCTCGGTGGCGCCGGCGCCCGTCTGGAGCGCGCCCTCATCAACTTCTTCCTCGATACGCACACCAGCCGTGGTTTTAAGGAGTGGTGGCCGCCCATCGTCGTCAAGCGCCAGACCATGTTTGGCACGGGCCAGCTGCCCAAGTTCGAGGACGACGCCTATCATGTCTCGGGCGATAACTTCCTGATCCCCACCGCCGAGGTCGTGCTTACCAACCTGCACGCCGGCGAGGTTCTCGATGCCGACACCCTGCCGCGCCGCTACACCGCCTTCACCCCCTGCTTCCGCGAGGAGGCCGGCTCTGCTGGTCGCGACACCCGCGGCATCATCCGCCAGCACGAGTTCGACAAGGTCGAGATGGTCAAGTTTGCCAAGCCGGAGGAGTCCGACGAGGAGCTCGAGAGCATGACCGCCGAGGCCGAGTTCCTGCTTCAGCAGCTGGGTCTTCCGTATCGCGTGATTAGCCTGTGCACCGGCGACCTGGGCTTCTCTGCCCGTCAGACCTACGACATCGAGGTCTGGCTGCCGAGCTACAACGCCTACAAGGAGATTAGCTCCTGCTCCAACTGCGGCGACTTCCAGGCTCGCCGCGCCAACATCAAGTATCGCGATCCCGAGAACTTCAAGGGCTCGCGCTACCTGCACACCCTTAACGGTTCCGGTCTACCGGCTGGCCGCACCATGGCCGCCATTCTGGAGAACTACCAGAACGCCGACGGCACCATTACGATCCCCGAGGTTCTGCGTCCTTATATGGGCGGCCTCGAGAAGATCGAGCCGGTCGCGTAGGTTTGCTGCATAAGCGATTTGCGGGGGCGCCCCTATCCGGGGCGCCTTTTTTGTGCGCTGAGCCTTACCATGTCGCGCGGACAGCTCAATAGAAAATACACGAACAAATGTTCTGTATACGGTCGTCTACCTGCTATGCTTTTACTAGATACGAGCGAGAGAAGGGGGATGTGATGGACCTGTTTGATGAGCGGGTAGTTTTGTTTGAGAGCGATGAAGGTGGGGAGCACCTGCTAGTTACGTGTGAGCCATCGGGTATGGGTGGCTTGGTGGTGAGGCAAACGAGTGAGGGTCCGTTGACCCAATGGTGCTTTGAGGAGTCGCCACATGTAGTTGAGACCTTTGTGACGCACGAAGGGCTTGCAACACTCGAACGGTTTTATGGAGTCGGGACTTCTAACCAGGTGGCACGCATGCTGAGTATCTCGTTTGCCGAGTATGATTGCGCCCAGCGGGTGCGCTCGCTATTGAGGGATCTCGGTGTTGGGTTCGATGTGGTTGAAAAGCCGATCGATCGTATGGGAAACGGTGATACATGCGGAGCTGCATGAGGAAAATGGTCTAGAAAAAAATCAAGATTGTGCTTGACTCCAATTAACTAAAATGGTTTCATATGTCTTGCGCTGCGGCGTTACCTCAGCTGGATAGAGGGTCTGACTACGAATCAGAACGTCATAGGTTCGAATCCTATACGCCGCACCAATCGAACTTGAAGCCTCCGGCAACGGGGGCTTTTCTTTTTTGGAAGCCATGCATGGATTCGAACCTCGGTCGAGGCGCGAGCAGCATAATCACCACATCGTAAAATTTTTTCAAATTGTCGCTTGACCCGTCGGGGCCTCGCGTGCATAATAATCCGTGCGTTGCGGCGTTACCTCAGCTGGATAGAGGGTCTGACTACGAATCAGAACGTCATAGGTTCGAATCCTATACGCCGCACCAATTGACTTTAAAGCTCCCGGCAACGGGGGCTTTTCTTATTTGGAAGCCATGCATGGATTCGAACCTCGGTCGAGGCGCGAGCGTAAAGAAAACGCGAAGCGTTTTTAGCGAGCGGGCGAGCGCGCCGGCAGGCGGGCGAAGCCGGTGCGGATCCGCGAAGCGGATGCGCGGAATCCTATACGCCGCACCAATCGAACTTGAAGCCTCC
>NZ_JBQKDE010000029.1:0-4936 GCF_052121995.1 Collinsella sp. LCP19S3_A7
CCATGCCCTCATGCAGGAGGGCTAGCCGCTCAAAAAGCGTGCGCGCTTCCGATGCTCAGGCTGCTCAATTTCCGATGATCTTTTTGCTCAAATCCTCTTGACGAAACACAGACGATCGAGCCCGTGGATGCCACGGCGCCGGCGGGGGAGACCGGTGGGCACGACGTGCCGGGCGATGGTCCGTCCGGCCCTGGTACCGACCCCGCTGCCGGCGAGCCAGCTGCGGATCCGTCGACGAATCCCACACAAAAGCCCGCGGCCGCGACTAAGACGGTGACCACGACCGCTGTGGTCAACGCCACTGCCGCCAAGGCCTCTAGGCCCAAGGACAACACCGCGATCTCCTCATCACTCCGCAAAACCAGCGACAGCCATTGGATTGACGTTTCCGCATTGCTGTCCGTGTTGGGAGCAGTGGTTCTCAAAGCTGCACGCCGCTGCTGATGCTCTCGATTTCCGGATGTGCGGGAAAACCGGAGCCCGCCGAGCGCAAGCCAAATTCTGTTAATAAAACTGCAGGTCGCGAAAGCGCAAAACCGGGGTCTGGTCGGCAGAACTCGGCCCCCACCACTTCTGGACAAGGCCAGCTGTCAGAGTTCGTGTCTTATAGGAATAATTTAATTCACGCCGCGTTACGTCTAGACTGCTCCTTATACTCGAATATAACCACTAAGGAGGTAGTCATGTTTTGGAGCTATGTTCAGCTTGATGATGGCACTCAATTTGCCTACTCAGAGACAAGAGAAGACGGAACCGTTCGCTTGGCCGTCGAGCGCCCGGTTGACTTTGGCTTTGACCATGCGGAATGCTTCTTGCCTGCGGTCAAATGGTTCAACGTCGAAGGATTTACTGCTGATGACCTCAATTTCTTGACCGAATTCGTTAGATCAAACGCCCCGTTTATCTTCGAGCTCGCCGAACGCCAAAAAGGCGGACCGGCGGTGGCATAATGCCTCGAGTTCTTATTTTTGGGCAGTACGTTCTGTTCTTTTGGATTGCGGAAAACGGAGAACCAATTCACATACACGTAGGTGTAAAGAGGGCGGCTGCTAATTCGACCAAGTTTTGGCTGACGAAAGACGGTGGATGCAAACTTGCCAACAACGAGAGCAAGATTCCGGCTAAGGATCTCAGGGATCTTTCAAAACTAATCACCATGAATCATCAATTCATATGTGACAAGTGGTGCGAAACCTTTGGTGATGATTCGCTGAAGTTCTACTGTTAAACGCCCAATTGAGACATGGTTTCACTTGCTGACATATCATCTGCGGCCTCCCGCGTGCTGGTTCAATAGGACGTCAGCGAGGCATATTTATTTGGTTCGTTTGCCCGAGGCGAGCAAGCGCCCGATAGCGATATTGACTTGCACCTAGTCTGCGGCAACACCATGACGTTCGGCACGCTTTACGAACTCTCCCATGAGCTCGACAAGGCACTTGGGCGAAAGGTTGATATCGTCACCAACCCGCCAGAGCACATGCACCTGCCCTTCCGCAAAAGCATCGAGCAGGATGAGGTCGCCGAGCACAATATCCTCGGCATTGGCGCTCGCAAAAACCTTACACTGCAGCATCGAAGACCTTGTCTGGCAACCGATCGCCATAGAGTACGACTCGAAACCCTGTTCATCCGTAATCTAAATACTAAGATTATTATTGTTTATCTTTCCTTTCAATACGTATTTAAATGGGTCTATAATACGTATTAGAGACACATTTTGAAGGAGGTTGCTATGGTTGCCGTAATAGACAACAAACTCGTTTTCGGACGCGAACAGGTGCTGACCTCGACGCAGGCAAGCAAAAATTTTGGCGAAGCGAGACGTCGCGCTCGAAGGGAGCCGCAATTTGTCTCAGACAGGAACGATGGCATCGATACTGTTATCGTCGGCTTCGACGAGTTCGAAGCGATGGCGGTTGAACTCGAACAGCTCAGAGAGGAGCGCCTGCACGCCATAGCCGCTGCAAGGCTCGCGCAGGGCGACGCTGATTCGAATCGCAAGGGCATCCCGTTCTCCTATACCGTGGGACGTGAGAGGTTCGAGACCATGCTAGAAGCCGAGGCGACCGATCCCATTTCCGACGAGGAGCTGTTCGAGTGAGCGTGGCTAGGTTTAAAGTTGAGTTTTACGACAAGACTGCCGAGAAAGAGTATCTGTCACTCGATGGCTCGGTCCGCGCTATGGTGAACAAAGGTATTGCGCGTCTTGCACTTCGAGCCGATGAAATTGGTAAGCCACTTTCGGGTCTTCTTGCAGGTTGTAGGGAACTTAAGTTTCGCACTGATGGCATTCACGTAATTTATCGCATCCGCGATGGGCACGTCGAAGTAGTTCAAATCATCGCAATAGGTGCAAGGGACAAGGGCAAGGTTTTCGACCTGGCATCTAGACGCCTGGACAGCGATGATTGATTGCCTCAAGAAAAATCTATTTAGATTGCATGGTCAACGTCTGGATCCAAGACCTCGTATCCGGAAACCGCTCTCGCGCCGATCTCGCGGAAGAGCTTAGGCGCAATTGCGTTGTGTGTCTCGACTGCGCTTTGCCCGTATAGAATCAAACCTTCCGCACGCTGGTTACTGAATGGATTGGACACCGCATGGAACTCCCTAGCACCCTGTGCAGCAATGCCTACGACTTTGCGTTTTGTCCCGAGCCCTGCTACGACCGCCTGGTTGACCTCGCCGATCCCGAGGACTGGGGCCCAGCAACCGCATCCTCAAAAACTACCTGTCGTTTTCGTTTAGCCGCGCGGTGTTCCTGACCGAGCGCGACTCGGACCAGACCGCGCCGCAGCTAGCTACACGCTCGCGGTGCCGCAGTTCTATGGTGGCCGAATCCAGCTGCTCCTGCCGCTGTTCCTGACCGGCGACAGGCCCGAGCTGGCGCAGGCCATCCAACGCGAGGACGGCTTTTACGCCGCGCGCACCTGCCTCAGACTCGACATGGCATATAACAACGCGCGACTTATCTGCCGCCCCGAGACTTCCTGGATTAAGCGATAAATGGCTGTTTAACTGTGGGTTTGCCGGTTTCTTTGGTTGCTTTGGCTTGGCTAGCACCCTCGAATTTTAAATCGAGGGCAAAAAGTTCTTGGTAAACCACGTGCGGCTATGATAGTATCTCTTTTGCCGAAAGGCGACGGGCGATTGGCTCAGGGGTAGAGCATATCCTTCACACGGATGGGGTCACAAGTTCGAATCTTGTATCGCCCACCATCAAAAGCACAGGTCAGAGGTGTTAAGCCTCTGGCCTTTTTCTTTTTGACACCAAGGGTGACACCAAAACTGACACCAAAAATAAATCTTACTCGTCTAAGGCATCATTTTTGTCGCGCCCTTTTTGCTGATGCTATTGCATGTTTTGTATAAAACGCATGCGTACATTCATTGAATTCCCCATGTGATCCGCGCGCAAATGTGGAGACAGAGACCACACGCCCAGGGCTCCTTCCAGCGGATTTCTATCACACGAGGGATTTTCGGCAGAACTCGTCAAGCTATTGGTTTGCTTCCGGTACTTACCCTCATGATGGCCCAGTAGATAATCGGCCATGCCCGTGATCCGCACGGCCCGCGGCCGAAACCAGGGGAGGCGCAAATGGACGAAATCGTCTGCGCAAACACCGCATTCCGCTACTGGCGCTGCCCGCCGCAGGTGCGCGATCTCTACCCGCGCCTGCCCAACTCCGAAGACGGCTGGCGAGCTCTATCCCAAGCCCCTTTCGTAACCGACGTCCTCAAGACCCCGATTATTACCACAACAGTGCCCGGTGGCGTTAACTACCATTCGGGATTACGGACGTCAATCCACTGTGATGATGCTTCTGGAGTGGACAGCACGCTGGAAACCGCGATGAACTTTAGGGTTACCAATCCACTTGCGACGCTATTTACCATGGCGCGCTTTGTGTCTTTAACCGATCTTGTCCTTGCCATGTACGAATTCTGCGGATGGTTCTCAGTCTTTGAGCCCACCGCCGCAGCAGAAGCGGAACTAGGCAAAGCCAAAGACGCTGCCGAGAATGCAACGACCGAATCCCTCTTTGACCTTGATGAAAGCCAAGACGAGCCACAATGGAAACGCGTTTATGCTCGCATAAAAGTCAAGGAACAGGTAAATACGAAGGGGACCAACGGACAAAAGAAGACGAATGAGGTCACAAGGCTAAAGGGCACTTCGCTCTGGATGAGGAAGCCGCTCATTGAATTACACGAGCTTCATGAGTACGCCAGTAAAATGAAAAAACAAAAGTGGGGTACGAAGTTTTACAACGCCGCGCAGCTGGTGACGGGTATAGCCGCCTCTCCGCTCGAAGTTGCAGGAATTTTATTGCTATCGCTTCCTCGCTCTCGCGGCGGTGCCGGTTTTAGAAACGTTTACGTCAACGACCTTACGCCGCTTACCGCAACGGCGCAGAGCATAGCAGGGCAAAAAGTCTGCTACGGGGATATCGTGATTGTGAATCCAACCATAATGAAGGCAGGCATCGTGGAGATTCAGGGAGAGGTCATCCACGGATCAGGCGCCGTGCTCGACCACGATGCCAAACGCATGACGGCGCTGCAAAGTATGGGGTATGACGTCTTCCTGGTTACACACGACATGCTCAACGATGCCGAACAGCTTGATGCGATCGTGCGAAGTCTTTGCTCGCGTTTGGAATTGCGCTATAGGTGCAAAACTAGGGCGCAAAAGACGACGGAAATGGAGTTACGAGCCAACGTGCTGTGCAATTGGCTGGAAATCGGTCGTTAAACGGGTGCCTGCTCACTTCCGGGCGCCCTCGGCCGGCTGCCCTCGACGTTGCCGCCACGGAACCGGCCCATCTACTACGTTTAGCCCCGGCCCCTCGACCATACCCCGTATTTCGCGAAAACCGCAGGCCGTCTACCTGCGGTTTTATTTTTACCCGTGACGCCATGGTCGGGG
>NZ_JBQKDE010000030.1:0-3850 GCF_052121995.1 Collinsella sp. LCP19S3_A7
TAGGCAGCGGGCGGGCCGGCCGCGACGGCGCCGGCCCGCCCGGAGGCGGTCAGCATGAGGGTGTCGAAATTCGACAGACGTATTTGTCGATTTTTACTTGACGGAACACACGCCCCGCGCGCGACTACAAGGCGCTCGCAGACGAGGTGTGCCGTGAACTCGCCTAGGCAGGTGGCCGCGGGCTTCACCATCACGGGGCTTCTCGACGGCGCGTCGCGCACCCGCGGGCGCTACCCGGTGTCCGAGATCGCGGTGGCCGACATCGCCGACCACCCGGCGAACGCCGCGTACTCTATGGACCCTGCTGGGATAGCTGAGCTCGCCGAGTCCATACGCGAGGACGGCCTCACCGACCTGCCGCTCGTGCGAAAGGTCGGCGACGGCTCGTGGCAGATGGTCTCCGGGCATCGGCGCAAGGCCGCCTACGCGCTGCTCGCGAAGGACGACCCCGCTTACGAGAGGATGCCCTGCCGCGTGATAGAGGGCATCGACGACGAGCGGGCGGTGACGCTGCTCCACGCAGCGAACTACTTCACCCGCGCGCTCACCGTGACCGAGCGCGCCGCCGCGACCGAGGCGCTCAGGGGCGACGCCGTGCGCCTGCGCTCCGAGGACCCCTCGCTCTCCGGCATGCGCGTCGACGACGTGAAGGCCGCCATCATCGAGCGGCAGACGGGCCGCAAGGTCTCCGGCAAGACCATTGCGCGTGAGGAGAGGCTGGCCCGCCGGATTGCCGAGGACCTCTCGCCCGAGTGGGCCGCCGAGGCCGATCGCGGCAACCTCAGCGCCGAGGCGGTGCGCTCGCTCGCGGGCATGCCGAAGGAGCGCCAGGCGGAGATGCACGCCGCAATGGAGCCCTGGCGGCGCACCAAGCGGGAGCTCTCCGACTACGTGAGGAGCGAGAGCAAAACGCAGGCCGGCCCCGACGGGCGCATCTCCAAGGCAGCGAGGCTCGTCGCCGATTTCCTCGAGAGCCCGCCCGAGAGCCCGAGCGCGGCCGACCTCTCGCTGCTGCGTGAAATGGCGCTCATGACCGCGCCGTACGCGGAGGCGGGCACCGATGCCCGAAAGCGTCGCAGAAGGGCCTCAGGCCCGAAATCCAGCAAGTAGCCTATGGCGTCCGACACTTCGGTCGGGCGTCCATAGCACTTGGGGACCGGGCGGCCTCGGACCCGTCATGCCGCGGGCCGTTTAAGAGCCCGCTTTCGCGAGGCCCGGTCCCAGAGGCGGCGCCCGAGCCGGGCCGCCGCCTGCGGGGGATCCCCCGCGCCCCTAGAGAAACGCGCCCGCCGCACGGCGGGCCCGAGGAAAGGAATCCGCCATGAAAGAGGAAGCCGACGCCGCCAAAGGCAAGGAGCGTCGAGTCACGTTCCGCATGGAGGGAAGCGACTACGACGCGCTTTGCGAGCGGTGCGAGCGCGCCGGCCTCAGCAAGTCGGAGTACCTGCGCTACCTCGTTCGCATACCGCTGTCGACGGATGTCAACGCGGGAGACGAGCACCGCATACTCGTGGACCGCAGGGCCCTTTGGTCGATGTCTCGGGAGCTCACGAAGTGGGGCTACCACTACAACCAGGCAGTGCACGCGATGAACCTCATCAACTTCCACGCCCGCCACGGGCACGTCGACCGGGACCTCGTCGCGGAGAGCATCCCAACGATCGAGCACGAGCTCGCCGACGTGAACGGCGCGGCCCGCGAGATGGCGGCCGAGCTCGGGCGCATCGGCGCCGACTCGCTCGTAGAGGGCTCGCCATGCCGATCCTGAAGCCGATAAGCGGCCACGGCTCGACGGGTGGCATCCGCCGCTACCTCGAGAAGGGAGGCCGCGCCCTGGCGCGAGACCTGTTCAACCTGAGCTACGACGAGCGCGACGCCGGCGCTCTGGGAGAAGCCGCCAAGGAGGCCTGCGCCTGGGACGCCGAGATGGACGCCACGCGCGCCGCGTTCGGCACGGACGCCTCATGGAGGGGCAAGCCCGCGCGCACGTTCAAGCACTTCGTGCTCTCGCCGGACCCCGGTGACGACATCGACCTGGCCGCTCTGCGGGAGCTCGCGTGCTCGTGGGCGCTCAAGCACTTCGGCGACCACGAGATCGCCATCGTCTACCACGACGACAACGCCCGCGGCATACCGCACGCGCACATCGTCGTGAACAACGCGAACCTCCGTACCGGCTACCGCATGCAGACCCAGCACCCGGAGGACCTCAACCGAGACCTGCAGGACATGGCGCGCGAGCGCGGGCTGTCCGGGCTCTCCAACGACAGGTCGCCCGTATCGCCCTCGATGGCACGCGGGCGGGCCGGCGCGGGCGGGCCCAGGAGCCGCAGGAACGTCTACCTTGGAAGGGCCGAGAAGGAGATCATGCGCTCGGGCGGCTACTCGTGGGTCGGCGACATCCGCGCCCGCGTCGCACTCGCCAAGACCACGGCGCGCGACGAGGCGGAGTTCCTCGGCATCCTCGACGCCCTGGGCGTGCACGTCGCCGACAACTCGGCCAAGGCGCGGCGGGACGACTGGGTGTTCAGCCTTGTCGAGGAGCCGTCCAAGAGGGTTAGCGGCGAGCGTCTTGGGTTCGTCTACGGCAAGGAGATGCTCCGCCGGCGCTTCGAGCGCGAGGGCGCCTACCGTCCCACGGACGCGAGCACCGCGCGCATTCGCGAGGCCGCTGAGCGCGCCCTCGAGCTCAACGACCTCTCGGAGCTGAGCAAGCTCTCCTCGGCGCTCGAGACCTGTGCGAAGTTCGACGTCGAGTCCATCGAGGAGTTCGGGCTCAGGATGGCGACGCTGGAGCGCCGCGGCCAGGCGGGCGGCGAGGGGTACCGCCGCCTCGAGGCTGCGCGCGATTACATGGCGATGAACGGGCTCATGCCGCTCAAGACCCGCTACGGGGACGATCGCGGGCGCGGCGCTGCCGAAGGAAACTCTCGCGACGGCCGTCGCGAGGACGAGCAACAGCGAATCCTCGCCGCCGAGCGGCAGCGGGCTCAGCAGGACCAGCGCAGGGAGAGGGGCCGGAGATGATGGTGAGGATAGAGTATGAGGGCGGCAGGACGACGCTGTTCGACACGCTCTCGTTCACGGAGGGGTCGCCGTTCTCCGGCGCGAACATGCTCACGGAGTTCGAGCTCGAGATGCGCGAGGAGCCCGAGAAGGGGCTCTGGCTCACGGCGAACTGGCACCAGGTGCGCGACGACTGGCGTGCCGACGCGCCCGCGGACGGCATCCCGGCCGCGCACAGGTCCCGCGGGTGGCGCTTCATGCTGGCCTCGGAGGCGGAGCTTGGGCGCGCCCGCCGCGTCCTGCTCGACGGCGACGAGGCGTTCGCCCGGGTGCGGGGCTACCTGTGCGACGCGGCTGCAATTTGCGCTTGCTACCGCGAGCACGTGGGCCCTCCCTCAAAACCGCTGAAATCGCAGATAAGGGACCTGCAGCGCGCGCTGGGGAGGGCGGAGGTCCCGGGCGTGCCAGACGAGCTGGCGAGGCTGCTCGCGCAAGAGAAGGAAGAGGGCGCCGAGGAGGGCGCCCGCAAGGTAAAGGAAGATTGGGGTGACGTCGATGAAGAGGCTTGGTAGGTTCCTCATGGCGGCGCTAAAGGTCACGCTGGGCTTTTTCGTCTGGCTGTTCCGCGCCGTGTTCAAGTGGGTGATGTGAAACACGCTTGCGTAGCGGAATTGCCGGCAACGACTCACAAACCGAGAAGCTGTTTCTTCTTCGCGGCGTAATCCTCATTTGTGAGGCTTCGGTAGTTTGTGTGACAAGGGGCTAGCCTAGGCAGCAACGCTCTTCGCTCCCTTCACGCCCTTCTTCCTCGCCTTCACCGGGCGACCCGGGAGCTGGGGCTGGC
>NZ_JBQKDE010000031.1:0-3044 GCF_052121995.1 Collinsella sp. LCP19S3_A7
CTAGGCAGCGGGCGGGCCGGCCGCGACGGCGCCGGCCCGCCCGGAGGCGGTCAGCATGAGGGTGTCGAAATTCGACAGACGTATTTGTCGATTTTTACTTGACGGAACACACCGGTCGGCGAGGACCTCGACCGACCTGGCGCGCACGCCCACCACGAGCTCGCGGTCGTGCCAGGCGGGCCCGACGCAGTAGAGGTTGCCGTCCACGCGCACGTAGCCGCGCTTGTCGGCGCGCGCGTGCGTCCACCTGACCGCGTCGAAGGGCGCGCCCGGCAGGGCCAGCATCCCGGCGAGGTCCTCGCGGAGCGCCTCCGGCGTGGGCGCCCCGGCCCTGTTCCTCGCGCCGGCGTTGATCCGCTCGCAGCCGGCCCTGAGCCCCTCGTTGAGCTCGTCGACCGAGGCGGCCTCGGGCACGGGGACGAGCAGGTTCCGGCGGAGGAACCCCACGGCGTTCTCGACGGAGCCCTTCTCGTTGCCGGAGTGCGGGTTGCAGAAGCGGACCTCGCAGCGGTAGTGGGCCCTGAAGTGCGAGAACAGCTCGGACTCGGTGACGATGCCGCGGAGCATGCGCCCGGCCTCCGTGGCGTTGTCGAGCACGAGGACGCGCGGGGCCCGCCCGGCCCACTCGAAGACGAGGCGCAGGCCCCAGCAGAGGCACTCGGACCTCTCGAGCTCCATTGCCACGCAGAAGCGGGCGTTCGAGTGGGGCAGCGTCACGACGAGGAGCCTGAGGGTGCGCGGGACGCCCGCGACGACCGCGCGGAACGACCCGTAGTCGACCTGCGCGGTGCCGGGCTCCCAGGCGAGCTCGAGGTAGCCCTCGCGCGGGGAGCGCGAGTGCCCGCGCCTCCACTCGCCCACGTATCGGCACACGGTCGAGTAGGAGCCCGCGTAGCCGCGCTCCTCCACCAGCCTGTCGTAGATCCTCTTCGCCGTGTGGCGCTGCTTCCTGGGCGCGCCGAGGTCGGCCTCCAGGACGGAGTCCACCCACGCGGCGTCGGCGTCGATCGCGGGGTGCGGCCTCGCGCTCACGGGCGCGGCCGGCGACATGTCCTCCATGTCCGCGTACTTGCGGACGGTGTTGCGGCTCACATGGAGCTCGCGCGCTATCTGCGACCTGGACGCACCACCGGCGTCCAGTTCCCTGATAGCCTGTCTTGTGTCAAGGGGCACGGTCATCCTTCCTTCCTCTCCGGGCGGGCCTCGTCCGACTCATCATCAATCCCGCCCGGAGGAAACATAGCGGGGGCCGTGCCCCTTGCGCGGCCCGGGCACGGCCCCCATGCGAATACTGCTCAATTCCCGATGCGTACGGTGGTCAGGTCCCCGTGCGACATCCGCGCAGTTCCTATTGAAAATCAACAGGAGATGGCCAGGGAGCGCGACCGCAGGGACGCCGGGGGCTTCCTCGCGCCGGGCTGGCTGCCCGGCGAGGTCCAGGTCGACTTCGGGGAGGCGGACCTCGGGGTCCGCGGCGTGGTCACCAGGGGCAAGTACCTGACCGTCACCTTCCCGCACCCCGACGCGGGGCCCGCCCAGGTGTTCTGGGGCGAGACGTCCGAGTGCGTCTGCCAGGGGCTCCGCAACGTCTTCGGGTTCGCGGGCGGCGTGCCGAGGAGTGCCGTCTCCGACAACGCCACCGAGGTCGGCAGGCGCGTCGGGGGCGAGGTCAGGCTCTCGGAGCTCTTCCGGCGCTTCGCGGCGCACTACGGGCCCGGCCACGCCCTCGCCAACCCCTACTCGGGCAACGAGAAGGGCAACGTCGAGAACAAGGTCGGGTGCCACAGGAGGAACCTCTTCGTGCCCGTCCCGTCGTTCCACGACGTCGCCGCGTCCGACCGCAGGCTGCTCGGGGACTGCCTCGACCCCGGCGCGGGCAAGCGCCACTACAGGCTCGGCACGCCCGAGCTCGAGCTGTTCGGGGAGGACAAAGACGCGCTCTCGCCGCTGCCGCCTGCCGCGTTCTCGTGCGTGAGGTGGGAGACCAGGACGTGCAACAAGCAGGGCACCTTCACCGTAGGCGGCCCCCACCGCTACTCGGCCGGGCCCGCCTACGCGCGCCGCGAGGTCGCCGTCGCGCTGGGCGCCTTCGACGCCGCGGTCTGCGACCGCGAGACCGGCGAGGTGGTCGCCACCCACGGGCGCGAGTGGGGCGAGGCCCCGACCGACAGGTCGGACCCGACCCCGCAGCTGAGGCTCCTCTGCATGAGGCCCGCCGGATGGAGGGACCCGGGCGTCAGGGCGTCGCTCCCTGAAGAGCTCGTCGCCTTCCTCGACGGCGAGCCGGCGGACAGCCTGAAGGCCGACCCCGGGGTGCTGCGCGACGAGAGCGCGGAGCGCGGCTGGGAGGCCGCCGTGGAGGGCATGTCGCGCTCGCTCGCGGCGACCGGCGGCCTCGACCGCGCCACCGTCGCCCTCTCAGCCGCCAGGGCGGCAGCCGGGGACGAGCGCGTGGAGTACGACGAAAAGGTCGACCTGGACGTCTGCGACGGGGCGCCAGGGCGCTCTTCATATCGGGCGACACGATAGACGCCTTCCTCGCCTCCGCGACGCCAGGGCAGGTGGCGGCATGCACGGCGATGCTCGGGTCGGAGGCCGCCCACCGCGACGGGGCGAAGAGGGCGAGGTTGCTGATACTCGACGAGTTCGGCTACGTGCCCTTCGACGTGGACGGCGCAAGGCTCCTATGCCAGGTGATCTCCGAGAGCTACGAGAGGAGGAGCGTCATATTCACCACCAACGTCGAGTCCGGCAGGTGGGGCACGGTGTTCGCTGACGACAAGCTGGCTGCCGCGATCGTCGACCGCGTCGTGCACCACGGCAGGCTCGTCGAGTTCTGAGGCCCCAGCCACGGGCTTGAGGAGAGCCTGATGCTCGGGAAGTCGGGAAGGCAGGAAGGTCTGGCGGGTCCGTGACGAAACCCGAAAAAGTTCGAGGCTTCGGTAGTTTGTGTGACAAGGGGCTAGCCTAGGCAGCAACGCTCTTCGCTCCCTTCACGCCCTTCTTCCTCGCCTTCACCGGGCGACCCGGGAGCTGGGGCTGGC
>NZ_JBQKDE010000032.1:0-2629 GCF_052121995.1 Collinsella sp. LCP19S3_A7
GGTGTGACGGCGTGCCTTTTGTAGAATGAGCCAGCGAGTCGCTGGCGCGGGGCGAGGTTAACCGAAAGGGAGCCGGAGCGAAAGCGAGCCTTAACAGGGCGACTTGAGTCCCGCGCCGCGGACGCGAAGCCGGGTGAGCTATCCGTGGGCAGGCTGAAGCGGGGGTAAGACCCCGTGGAGGGCCGAACGCACGTCGGTTGAAAACGGCGGCGATGACCTGCGGATAGGGGTGAAAGGCCAATCAAACCCGGAGATATCTCGTTCTCCCCGAAATAGCTTTAGGGCTAGCGTCGCGCGTTCACCGCCGGAGGTAGAGCACCGGATGGACGAGGGGGCTTCGCCGCCTACCGAATCCAACCGAACTCCGAATGCCGGCGGCCCAGAGCGCGGCAGTCAGAGCATGTGGGCTAAGCTGTGTGCTCGAGAGGGAAACAGCCCGGACCGCCCGCTAAGGTCCCCAAGTTCCAGCCGAGTGGCAAAGGATGTGCGTCCGCCCAGACAACCAGGATGTTGGCTTAGAAGCAGCCATGCATTCAAAGAGTGCGTAACAGCTCACTGGTCGAGTGGACATGCGCCGACAATACACGGGGCTAAGCTGGACACCGAAGCGGCGGGATTTTACCTAAGTAGAATCGGTAGGGGAGCTTCCCATGGGCGGAGAAGCCGGAGGGCGACCGACGGTGGAGCGCATGGGAGTGAGAATGCTGGCATGAGTAGCGAGAGACGAGAGAGTAACTCGTCCGCCGTGAACCCGAGGTTTCCTGGGCAAGGCTAATCCTCCCAGGGTCAGTCGGGGGCTAAGGCGAGGCCGGGAGGCGTAGCCGACGCGCAGCAGGCAGACATTCCTGCACCGCGCACGCGGCGCTACGACCGACGGGGCGACGGATGGGGGTGGCTCGGCGGGGTTCTGGACGTCCCCGTGATGGAGCGCGGCCCGCGGACCAGGGAAATCCGGTCCGCATCGAGGGCGAGGCTCCGGACGAAGCACTTAAGCGAAGCGAGTGAGCCCGAGGTCCCTAGAAAAACCCCTAGGCAGGCGCGTGCGCGCCCGTACCGCAAACCGACACAGGTGGGTGGGTAGAACATACCGAGGCGATCGGGTCAACCATGGTCAAGGAACTCGGCACAATGGCCCCGTAACTTCGGGAGAAGGGGTGCCCGCGCGTACGTGAACGGACTTGCTCCGGGAGCGGAGGCGGGCCGCAGTGGAGAGGCCCAAGCGACTGTTTACCAAAAACACAGGACTCTGCAGAAGCCGCAAGGCGACGTATAGGGTCTGACGCCTGCCCGGTGCCGGAAGGTCACGCGGAGGAGTTAGCGCACCGCGCGAAGCCCCGAAGCCAAGCCCCGGTAAACGGCGGCCGTAACTATAACGGTCCTAAGGTAGCGAAATTCCTTGTCGGGTAAGTTCCGACCTGCACGAAAGGCGCAACGACTTGGGCGCTGTCTCGACCATGGACCCGGTGAAATTGCACTGGTCGTGAAGATGCGACTTACCCGCGGAAGGACGGAAAGACCCCGTGAACCTTCACTGCAGCTTGGCATTGGCCGCTGGTCCCGCGTGTAGAGGATAGGCAGGAGGCGAAGATCCGGAGGCGCCAGCCCCCGGGGAGCCGCCCTTGGAATACTGCCCTCGCGCGACCGGCGTCCTAACCCGAGGCCGTCAACCGGCTCGGGGACCGTGCCAGGCGGGCAGTTTGACTGGGGCGGTCGCCTCCTAAAGGGTAACGGAGGCGCGCGAAGGTCCGCTCGGGACGGTCGGCAACCGTCCTTTTGAATGCAAGAGTACAAGCGGGCTTGACTGCGAGGCCCACGAGCCGAGCAGGTGCGAAAGCAGGCTCTAGTGATCCGGCGGCCCCGAGTGGGTGGGCCGTCGCTCAACGGATAAAAGGTACTCCGGGGATAACAGGCTGATCTTGCCCAAGAGTCCACATCGACGGCAAGGTTTGGCACCTCGATGTCGGCTCATCGCATCCTGGGGCTGGAGCAGGTCCCAAGGGTACGGCTGTTCGCCGTTTAAAGCGGTACGCGAGCTGGGTTCAGAACGTCGTGAGACAGTTCGGTCCCTATCCTCCGTGGGCGCAGGAGAATCGATGGAGGCTGCCCCCAGTACGAGAGGACCGGGGTGGACGCACCTCCGGTGAACCGGTTGTCGACCAACGGCACGGCCGGGTAGCCGCGTGCGGCGCGGATAACCGCTGAAGGCATCTAAGCGGGAAGCCGTTCCAGGGATTAGTTCTCCTTCCGGTAAGGGCCCAGGTAGACTACCTGGTCGATAGACGGCAGGTGCAAGGCTGGCGACAGCCTCAGCCGAGCCGCACTAATCGCCCGAGCTCTTCCGGAACCGCACCTCGCGGCCCGCGGGACCCAGCGCTCACAGGCGCGGTCCGGGCACGAGGATGCCCCCGAGTCGGATCTCCCCTATGCGCCATGCGGCCCCCAGGGCACGTGTATGAGACACCCGGGCACCGTAACGGTGGGCGCCGCCCACCGGTCAGCGGCCAGAGCATGGGGGGCACGCCCGGTCCCGTTCCGAACCCGGAAGCTAAGCCCCATCGCGCCGAGAGTACTGCGGGGCCAGCCCGTGGGAGGCCAGGGCGCCGCTGACCGGTGGACGGCACCGAGCCGT
>NZ_JBQKDE010000033.1:0-2627 GCF_052121995.1 Collinsella sp. LCP19S3_A7
CCGATCTCCCGGGGCCGGCCGATCCGGCCCTCAGGGTATCGGGTTCCCACATTCATCCGCACATGTACGGATGAATGTGGGAGGTGTTCGGATAAAGTTGATACTCAAGGGTCATTAGGGCGTTCTTCGTCTGGTTGCAAATCCGCTTTGCATCCAGGTCAGAGCCATGCTACAATGCTCGTCGACAATTCATCAGCGGGGCCTTTGGCAAGCGCCGCTTCGAGTTAGGTCAGGTTAGATGAAGAACTAGCGATGCCCATTTCGGGCGCCCCATACGACCATGCCGCTAATCGGGTCGCGCTTCAGGGTGCCGCATCGCTTCAGTGTCTTCTCGTTTCAAGTTCATGCATCGCGTGCCTGACCCTTTGCGCGACCTCCCCTCGAAGGAGCTCGCCATGCAACTGAATCTCAATCACATCAGCTATACCTACCCTGGTACGGTATCGGCCGCCATCGATGACGTCAGCGTCACGTTCCCGTCGGGATGGACGGGCATCATCGGCGATAACGGATGCGGGAAGAGCACGCTTGCCCGTATCGCCGCGCACTCCATCGCGCCAGATTCCGGAACGGTGAGTCCGAAGCTGTTCTCGGCGTACTGCCAGCAGGACTCGACCCAGGAACCGGACAATCTCTTCGACCTCGCATCGGACTGGGGCAAGGAAGCGCAACGAGCAAGGGCTTTGCTTCGCGTCGAAGACGACTGGTTCTGGCGCTATGGCACTCTATCTGGCGGTCAGCAGAAGCGACTCCAGATCGCATGCGCGCTCTATGCGCGACCGGAAGTCCTCATCATGGACGAGCCGACAAACGACCTCGACGTCGTGACACGCAACATCGTGAGGGAAGCCCTCGCTTCCTTCAGCGGCATCGGAATTCTCATCTCGCATGACAGGGCTCTGCTGGATAGCCTTGTGAGCCAGAGCCTGATGTGCGAGGGGGTGCGTTGGACCATGCGACCCGGAGGGTACTCGAAGGCGAGTGGCCAAGCGGCCATCGAGCGCTCTGCTGCAATCAGGGACCGCGAGAAGGCCGCCCGCGAAGCGAAGCGCTTGAAGGCGGAAGCCCAGCGCAGAAGCGAGGAGGCGGCGCGTCAGAAGGGCAAGCGCAGCAAGCGCAACCTGGACAAGCACGACAGTGACGCACGGGAGAGGATTGGACGCGCCATAGTCTCAGGAAAGGACGGCGTGGCTGGCAAGCTCTCGTCCAATATGAGTGAACGGCTGGCAAAGGCCGAGGGAGAGCTCTCAAAGAGAGTTGTCTCGAAGCGATACGACCATACTATCGGCGCGTTCGGCATTGCCGCGCGTTCGAGCTGCGTGGTGCACCTAGAGGCGACGCGACTGTCCGCTGGTGATTTCTCGATAGACGTGCCAGAGCTCTGGATCTTGCCAACGGATCACGTGGTGTTGACTGGCGCGAACGGAACGGGAAAGAGCCTGGTGGTACGAAGCGTCATTGAGTCTGTTCCCGATACCGTCAAAGTGGCGTACGTTCCCCAGGACGTCGGACCGGAAGAACGCGGGCGGGCCCTGAGACGACTACGGGGTCAGGACCAAGAGACGAAGGGCCGCGTCCTCTCCATCGTGGCGCGGCTGAATTCCGACCCCGATAAACTGCTCGATGGAGACGATTTGAGTCCTGGCGAGCTCCGCAAACTCATGCTTGCGCAGCAGCTTGTTACGAATCCCAACCTCCTCGTGCTCGATGAACCGACGAATCATCTCGATATAGGCTCCATCGAAGCGCTTCAGGGCATGCTGATTGGTTTTCCCGGCGCGTTCCTGCTGGTCACGCATGATGGGCAGCTGTCGGAGGCGGTCACGCAGATTGGATGGGAGACAAGACGAGGCGAGAATGGGATGAGACTACAAGTCGCCGACGAATAAGGTTTGCCCGCTTTCGGCCGATGTCGCGGCGACGACACGCTCGTCGTTAACGGCATCGTCAGGCGCTGGCCGCGGACCGACACCGCGCTGGCGTCCTGCGTCTGCGAGATGTAGGCCGACGGCGTCTTCACCAGCAAGGTCGAGAGGGTCGCCTCCGAGCTCGGCGTGGAGGAGGTGGGCCGCTCGCGCGTGTCGAAGCTGTGCTCGTCGCTCGGCGAGGAGGTCTCGGTGCTCCGGGGCCGCGACCTCTCCGGCAGGTCCTGGCCCTACCTGTGGCTCGACGCCAAGTTCATCGACGCGAGGTCCATGCGGGACCTGGCCCCCGCCGCCAGGGGCGGCGAGGCGGACGAGGCAGAGCTCCTGAGGGTCGTCTCGGTGGTCGAGCGGGAGTTTAAGAGGAGGTTGAGGGCAGCGTAGAATCCGGACTGCGGGGAATGGCCCTACACCACTTTTTGGGACGCAATTCCAAACGTGGTTGATTTCCGATCTCAGCCGAACACATTGAGCTGACGGCACGCTCCCGCAGTCAACCGAACGCCCCCGCGGCCCCTCTCGGGCCCCGGGGGCGGCATTTTCCCAGTTGAAGGAATGGTGGAGATGTGTTTCGATGGGTCCGGTGGCCATGCTCCGCCCGCCGCCCGGCACCTCTTCCCAGACTCAGCCGGACGGTCGGTCCGTCTATTCCGTTTTTCTCCTAGGCTAGGCCAGCGGGGCATCGCCCCTCTCTGCGCGCGCCCT
>NZ_JBQKDE010000034.1:0-2471 GCF_052121995.1 Collinsella sp. LCP19S3_A7
TGTTTAGGGCAATCTGATTGTTGCTAGTGCGGCACCCATTCTTTTCATCTACGGAAACGAAAAATTTCAGAAAAGGCAAAGGCATGCCGACCAGCTAGGCCTACCGTTGCAATTGCAGCTACCAACTGACAATTGCACAGGAGGCAGGAAGGATGATCAGCATGCCAATGATCGAAAGTATACGAGAGATGTCGAGAAGGGGCCTCTCCAATGCGGAGATACAGCGCAGGACGGGGATATCCCAACCGACGATCCGCAAGTACATCGCGATGGACGATTTCTCGCCGCAGGCCCCGAGCCTGCAATCGCGCCCGTCGATCCTTGACCCTTACAAGCCCTTCGTCGACGAGATCCTGCTCGGCGACCAGCGCGTATGGCGCAAGCAGCGACACAGCGCAAAGCGCATATACGAGCGCTTGCTGGACGAGACCGCCTACGACGGCGGCTACGGAACCGTCAAGAACTACGTGAGGAGGCGCAAGGCCGAGATATCCGCGGCGTCCGACTGCTATATGGAGCTTGTCTGGGCGCCGGGGGAGGCGCAGGCCGACTTCGGCGACGTCGACGTGCTGGCCGGGGGAGAGCGCGTGAGGATGCACTTCCTGGTGCTCAGCTTCCCCTTCTCCAACATGGGCTTCTGCCAGCTCTTCGCGGGCGAGACCAGCGAGTGCGTGTGCCAGGGCCTCCGCGACATCTTCGAGCACATCGGCTGCGTTCCCACCCGCATCGTCTTCGACAACGCCACGGGCGCCGGCAGGCGCCGCGGGCAAAGCGTGACCGAGGCGGACCTCTTCCGCCGGATGAAGGCCCATTACGGGTTCGAGGCGACCTACGCCAACCCCCGCGCCGGCAACGAGAAGGGCAATGTGGAGCGAAAGGTCTACTGGTGTCGCCAGCATCTGTTCACGCCTGCGCCCAGCGTCGACGACATCGAGCTGTTCAACGCGGAGCTGCTCAGCCGCTGCTCGGGCTCGGGTTCGAACCGCCACTACGAGAAGGGGCTGACATGGTCGGAGCTGTTCGAGAGGGACAGGTCGGCGATGCCGCCCCTGCCCGCCAAGCCCTTCAGCTGCATGCGATTCGTCACCGGCGTGTCGGTGGACAAGCGCGGCGACGCCACCGTCGACGGCGGCCACCGCTACCATGTGGGCCACAGGCAGGCTTCCGGCACCGTCACCGCCGTGTACGGCGCCCACACCGTCGCGTTCGCGGACGCCGCGGGCGAGATCGTGGCGGAGCACGCGAGGAGGTTCGGGGCCGCGAAGAACGGGCCGGAGGCCGTGTCCCAGCTGGCGTTGCTGGTGAGGAAGCCCGGCGCATGGCGCAACTCGGCGGTCAGGGCCGCCATGCCCGCAGACGTGAGGGCCCATGTGGACGCGCTGGAGTCGGCTGCCAGAAAGGACCTGATCGTGTGCATGCGCAGGTGGTGCAGGGAGAGCTCGGTCGAGGACGTCGGCGCCGCTATCTCCGAGGTGCTGGCCTCAACGGGGAGAGCCAGGCCCTCCGACGTGGAGATGATGCTCGCGAGGATGGGCGGGTTCGGCCTTGGGACGGAGCCCGACGTCGGCCCGGATCTCACTGTCTACGACAGGATGCTCGGAGGTGACGCCGCATGAGCGCGCGAGGCGACCTGGAGAGCGCGGTGAGAAGAGGGTTCAGGGCCGTGATGCTATCCAACCACACTGCGGAGAAGTACGCGTCGGAGTCGACGGCCGCAGAGCTCAGGTTCTTGGCAGGCATGTTCGAGGAGGAGCTCTCCTGGAGAGAGGAGAGCAGGAGGGGGCGGCTGCTGAAACGGGCCAAGTTCCCGGTCCCCAAGACCTTCGAAGGGTACGACTGGTCGAGGGTAAAGGTGCCGGAGGAGATCGGACGCGGGGGCATCGAGAGCTGCAGGTTCATTGCAGACAAGCAGAACCTCGTCCTGTACGGCGGCGTGGGGAACGGCAAGACCCACATGGCCATAGCGTGCGGAACCGCAGCCTGCGCCATGGGGATGACGGTGATGTTCACGACGATCGCAGACCTCGTCGTGAGGATGACCAAGGCCGAAGCCGAGGGAACCTTGGAGAAGGTGTTCAAAGAGGTCGAGAGGGCCGATCTGGTGATACTGGACGAGCTTGGGTACCTTCCCATAAACCAAGATGGCGCCAAGCTCCTGTACCAGGTGGTGAACAAGTGCTACGAGAGGAGAAGCCTTATCGTGACCACGAATCTTGAGTTCAGCAGGTGGGGAAAGATCCTGACCGACGACCAGATGGCGGCTGCCATGATCGACCGAATCGTCCACTACGGCCACCTGGTCGTGTTCGAGGGGCCGACGAAGAGGATGGAGGCCTCGCCTATGGCCCGAAGGGGCTAAGAGGCAAAGCCAAAGAGAGAAAGAGGCACGCCTTTGCCAAACCTGAAACCTTTCCTTGCCACGTGTGAAAAGAACCGCTGCCTCAATTGAAAGCCCGAGCTTGACACAAACA
>NZ_JBQKDE010000035.1:0-2180 GCF_052121995.1 Collinsella sp. LCP19S3_A7
GTGCACGCCTGCGCCGGTTCCCGGTCCGACCGGGCCGCGCGGCAAGGAGATATATTGCCAGACCGGAGGGGCCCCGGGGGCGGGAATCTGGTTGCACACAACTCCTACACAGTTTGGGATTCTCAGCTGTATTTAGCAGTAATAGAGAGGGGACCTCGTTTCCGAGATCCCCTTTTTCGTCTATCTATAGAAATAGGCTTTCAAAGCCTTAGGCCAACAGCTTGCGACCTGACTCCTCAATCGCGTCAAGTGCTGCATCAGCCTCGGCGGCATCCGCGCCCTTAGCGAAGATGTACAGCTTGATCTTGGGCTCGGTGCCGGAAGGACGGACAATACCCTTGTTGCCACCCTCAAGATCGAACTCAATGACATTAGCCTTCGGCAGGCCGTTCACGCACGTGTTGTAATCCACAACGGCCTCGATCTTGGAGCCTGCGAGCTCCGCGGGCGGGTTCTCGCGCAGACCAGCCATGATGCCGGCCATCTTTGCCGCACCCTCAGCGCCCGGATAGCTCAGCGAAATCGTCTTGTTGTGATAGTAGCCATACTTCTCGTACAGCTCGTGCATCGCATCGGCAAGGTTCTTGCCCTGGAGCTTGTAATACTGCGCCATCTGGCAAATGAGCAGCGAAGTGCTCACGGCGTCCTTGTCGCGCACGTGGTCGCCGGCCAGATAACCGTAGCTCTCCTCGAAACCGAAGATAAAGCGATCGACTTCACCAGCATCGGAAAGCGAGGTAATGATGTCACCGATGTACTTGAAGCCCGTCAGGCAGCGACGGAGCTCAAAGCCATACTCCTCGGCCAGAGCATCGACCATGGCAGAAGAAACAATGGTAGTAACCGCGACCTTCTTGGTGAGATCCTCGCCGCGGGCGGCACGGGTCTTGCAGATATAGTCGAGCAGCAGAACGCCCATCTCATTGCCGGTCAGCAGCAGATAGTCATCACCATTCTTAACAGCAACGCCAACACGGTCGGCGTCAGGATCGGTTGCAAGCAGCAGATCGGGGTGAACCTGCTCGCACAGGTCGATTCCCTTCTGCATGGCCTGACGGATCTCGGGGTTAGGATACGGGCAGGTCGGGAAATCGCCGTTCGGGTCCTTCTGCTCGGGAACAACCGTGACATCGGTGATACCGGCGCGCTCGAGCACCGTCGTGACGGGAATGAGGCCAGTGCCGTTGAGCGGAGTGTAGACGAGCTTAAGCGGAGCGCCAGCGATCTCCTCAGCAGAAAGGTTGGTCACGCCGCGCGCGAGAACGGCGTCGTAATAACGCTCGAGGCACGAGTCATCGATCCATTTGACCAGACCCTGCTCAAGAGCCTCATCGAAGTCCATGGACTTCACGCCAGTGAACGTATCGGTCTCGGCGATAGCCTTAGAAATTGCATCGGCGGCCTCGCTAGTGATCTGGCAGCCGTCGGGGCCATATGCCTTATAGCCGTTATAGGGCGCAGGGTTATGACTAGCGGTCATGCAAATGCCACCGGAGCACTTAAGGTCGCGGACGGCCCAGGAAAGCGTCGGCACGGGAGAAATCTTAGGGTACACGAGAGCAGTCACGCCGTTTGCTGCAAGAATGGCAGCAGTCGTCTTGACGAACAATTCGCCCTTATTGCGGCTATCGCGAGCAATGGCAACCGTCGGATGCTCAAAAGTCGCATTGAGATAGTCGGCGAAGCCCTGCGTTGCACGGCCGACCGTATAGATATTCATACGGTTGGTGCCAGCACCGATCGTGCCACGCAGGCCGGCGGTGCCGAAGGCAAGATCCTGGAAGAAGGCATCGGTGATGGCATCCTCGTCACCCTGCTCCTTCATCGTGTTGAGCTCGGTCAGCAGCTCATCATCCTTGACATTGGCAATCCAAGTATCAAGCAGCTCGTGAACATCTGCCATGTGCGTCCTTCCTTCATAATCAATAAAACGGCCCGCCTAAAACAGGTCAAGCGCAGTATCACGCTTAAGTAGATAGTAATCCATTGAGTGCGTGAGACTGTCAGGAGAACGGTGAACGTCTGAATAAGACGGCAGATGATATCGTTGTAAAAATTGTAATTTAGTTAAATTGCCTGAGAAACGAAAAAGGGGGAGGCCTCGCGGCCTCCCCCTTCTCAGTCCAAGCGCACGGCTCGGTGCCGTCCACCGGTCAGCGGCGCCCTGGCCTCCCACGGGC
>NZ_JBQKDE010000036.1:0-1806 GCF_052121995.1 Collinsella sp. LCP19S3_A7
GCACCGTGAGCACGAAAAATTGAGCAGTTTAAGCAAGAGGGCCGCGCCCCGGGGACCGGGGGCGCGGCCCTCGCCGTATGGTTTCCCCGGGCGGTTACTTTGGCGAGCCCGCCCGGGAAGGATGGAGGAGATGACCGTGCCCCTGGACACAGTGAATGATATACGGTCGATGGATGCCGCCGGGCGCTCGAGGTCCGAGATCGCCCGAGTGCTCCACGTGAGCCGGAACACCGTGGCGAAGTACGCCGACATGGAGGACATGTCGCCCGCCGCGCCGATGCCCCGGAGGAGGGGCAGGCCCGCGCTCGAGGGCAACGAGGAATGGGTCGCGGGCGTTCTCGAGGCCGACCTCGGGGCCCCGAGGAAGCAGCGCCACACCGCCAGGCGGATCTACGACAGGCTCGTCGCCGAGCGCGGCTACGGCGGCTCGTACTCCACCGTGCAGAGGTTCGTCCGCGAGCTCAGGCTCGCCCGGGCGGCGGCGGGCGGAGAGGGGTACCTCGAGCTCGAGTGGGCGCCCGGCACCTGCCAGGTCGATTTCGGGAACTTCCGCGCCGCGGTCGGCGGGAGGACCCTCGACCTCAAGCTGCTGGTCGCGACGCTCCCGCACTCGAACGACCGGCAGTGCGTCGCCCTCATGTCGCAGAGGTCGGAGTGCCTGTGCGCCGGGCTGCTCGAGATCTTCCGCCGCTGGGGCCGCGCCCCGGCTGCGATGGTGCTCGACAACGCCACTGAGGCGGGCAGGATGGTACGCGGCGAGGTCACGGAATCGAGGCTGTTCTCGCAGTTCAGGGCCCACTACCGCTTCGAGAGCCGGTACTGCAACCCCTATTCGGGAAACGAGAAGGGCTCCGTCGAGAACGCCGTGGGGTTCCTCCGGCGCAACCTCCTCGTCCCCGTGCCGGCGTTCGGCACGCTCCCCGAGCTCAACGCGTTCCTCGCCGAGGGATGCGCGAGGATCAACGCGGAGTCGCGCTGCCGCGACGGCAGGCCGCACGGGGAGGCCTACCGGGAGGACCTCGCCGCCATGCGCGCCCTTCCCGGCGTGGAGTTCGACGCGGTGAGGTGGATCACCGCCCGCGCCGACAAGCGCGGCTACGTCGAGGCCGACGGGCGCGAGTACGTCGCCGGGCCCGCCTGGCACGGGCGGAGCCTGCTCGTCGGCATGCGCGCGACGACGGTGGAGATCCTCGCCGACCGCGGCCGCCGGGTCGCCGTCCTCCCCAGGGCCTTCGGGGAGGGCCCCGCGGTCCGGAACCCCCTCTCGCTCGTGCCCGCCATCATCGCCAGGCCGAGGGCCTTCGGGGAGTCGACGATCAGGCGCGACATGCCGCCGGGGCTCGTCGAGGGGATCGACCGGATGGACTCCGCCGGCAGGAGGCGCACGCTCAGGTCGATCGGCCGGGCGAGCGAGTCCTCGGGCTTCGAGGCGGCATGCGAGGCGGCGCTCAGGGTCGTCGAGGGCGGCCGCGTCCCCGACGACGCCACGGTCGACGTGCTGGCGAGGCGTATCGCGGGAGGCGGCGGCGGGGCCGGCGGGGCCGACCTGTCGGTCTACGACGGGTTCCTGAAGGGGGCGGTCGCCGATGGCCGCTAGCGAGGAGCTGGCCCGCAGGGTCGTGGAGGCCGGGCGGTCGTGCTCGCTCACCACCGCCGTCCTGGAGGAGTGGTCGAGGCTCGGCACCCCGAAACAGGTGGAGTACCTGGCGGGCTACCTCGAGGCGGAGAGGTCCAGCCGCGAGGCCTCGAAGCGCGCGACGCTGCTCAGGCGCTGCGCGCTGCCGGCGCCCAAGACCTTCGACGGCT
>NZ_JBQKDE010000037.1:0-1651 GCF_052121995.1 Collinsella sp. LCP19S3_A7
GCCAGCCCCAGCTCCCGGGTCGCCCGGTGAAGGCGAGGAAGAAGGGCGTGAAGGGAGCGAAGAGCGTTGCTGCCTAGGCTAGCCCCTTGTCACACAAACTACCGAAGCCTCCTTTTTTCACCTGCTGAAGGTTATCAATCTTCTTATTGAGTATCTCGGCATTCTTTCTTCTGCCAATGCCCTGGCGGGCAGATCCACCCCCCTTTCGGCTGGTTCGGGGGCACAGGCATGCCCTGACGGGCAGATCCACCGCCCTTTCGGCTGGTTCGGGGTCGCAGGCATGCCCTGGCGGGCAGATCAGCGCCTTTTCGGCAGGTTCGGGGGCGCAGGCATGCCCTGACAGACGGCTGCATTGCCCATATGCGTTTTGCGCGCGAGGACCCTGTTGCTCCTGTCAAAAGCGTGGCGAAATGAAGTGGCCCAAAAGAGGGCAGCAGAATACCGAAATCCCAGCTTGAAATAGCTCAGCTATTTGTCACTGTGCGGTTCTGCCTGCTATGATTAGCCATGCACTGCTGGGGAAGACTCATCCGCTAGAATTGCTTGGACGAAAGGAGACGCAATGGTACTCGACAGATACGCGCGATTTGCTGACAGCGCCGACGTGCTCTCTTGCCCCCTTTGCCACAGCGCCCTGAAGCTGCAGGAAGGGAGCCTCGTATGTCCGAAGAGGCACTGCTTCGATATCGCAAAGCAGGGGTACGTAAACCTTCTAGGGCCCTCCAGGCAGTCAGCCCACTACAGCAAAGAATCCTTTGAGAGCCGCATGGCAATCCTGGAGGCAGGGTATTACGACCACGTGAAAGAAGCCGTCCTCACCGCGGTAGGAAGGGCCCTTTCCCCAAGCGAGGGTCCTGCAGCTGTGAACGCGACGCCATTCCGCGTGCTCGACGCGGGATGCGGAGAAGGCTTCTATGCACGTGCAATCCGAGAAAACCTCTGTGTCGACGTGGTGGCGTTTGACCTCTCAAAAGACGCCATGCTGATGGCGGCCCGCCACGATTCCAGAAAGGCGGTCAAATGGCTGGTTGGCGACCTGACGAACATCCCCGTGCTGAAAGGCTCCATCAACTGCGTGGTGGACGTATTCGCTCCCTCGAACTACGACGAATTCAAGCGCGTTCTCACCCCAACCAGAAACGCCTCCGCGCCAGGAGTGCTGGTCAAAGTGGTTCCAGGCAGCAATCATCTTACGGAGCTGCGCCACCTTGCTGAAGGATCTTTGCGCAGCAAGGAATACTCAAACCAGCTGGTGACCGATTGCTTTGAGAAGCACTTCAAGATGACCGACCGCATCAAGGTGACGCGCACCTTCGAGATGTCCGAAAGGGACGTCCGCGTGTTCGCCGAGATGACGCCGCTGCTGTTCGGCATCGACGCGGAGTCCCTAAATCTATCGCGTGTGAAAAGCATCACCATCGAGGCTGAATTGCTGGTGGGCACCCCTCGCTCCCAAGGCCCTTCATGAGCTCAGCCAGCTCATCATCCTCTTAATTGCAGGGCTGAAGGACAGCCCTTGTCAACCGCCCCAGAAGAAATCTGGCTCTTCGGTGGTTTCTGTGGGAGAGATTCCGGCATAGGCCCAGCTCAGCGGGCGAAAACAACGATCTGGAACTGAAACGGCCCCGGGAGGGGCCGTTTCCGCGTCATC
>NZ_JBQKDE010000038.1:0-1540 GCF_052121995.1 Collinsella sp. LCP19S3_A7
GACAGACACTATGACCCAATCCGAGGGCACTAAAAAGATAGGAGCCCCCGCTCGTGACCGCGGGTCGGGGCTGCGACAATGATGTTGAAGTGCCATAGGCGCAGCCGCGCCGCAACGAGGTTGGGAGGCTCCCATGCCAAAGTATTCTACCGCGTTCGGGATGGACGTCCACCTGAGGTCGACCACCGTCTGCGCCCTCGACGCGGACACCGGCGAGGCCGTGACGAGGAGGTTCCCCGGCAACCCCTGGGGCGAGATCGCCGGGTGGATGGATGGGTTCCCCGGGCCGTCGCTCGCGGCCTACGAGAGCGGCTACCTCGGCTTCGCCCCGCAGCGGGAGCTCGCCGGGCTCGGCGTCGAGTGCGTCGTCGCCGCGGTCTCGAAGATCCCCAGGTCGGCCGCCGACTCGGCCTCCAAGAACGACAGGAACGACGCCGCCAGGATGGCCAAGGCGATACTCGCCCACGACATCTCCCCCGTATGGGTCCCCTCCCCCGAGGTCGAAGGCATCAGGGACCTCGCCGGCGCCTACGACGGGGCGACCGCGCGCCTGGCGACCGCCAAGCAGCGGCTGCTCGCCTTCCTCGCAAGGCGGGGGTTCGTCTACGGCGGCACCACGCCCGCCGGCAACCCGAGGAAGTACTGGACCTACGACTTCCTGAGGTGGCTCGACAAGGTCAGGCCGGAGGACGATGGCGGGGTTCGGACGCTCGCCGCCCTGAGGAACGAGGTCGAGGCCGCGGCGGAGGCCCGGGCGGACCTGCTCTCCGAGTACAGGGCCGCCGTGGATGCCAGCCCGATCGCCGCGGAGGTGGCCGCCCTCCAGTCGATCAAGGGCTGCGCCTTCGCGCTGGCCGCGGCCTTCTCGGCCGAGGTCGGCGACTTCACGAGGTTCCGTTCCGGAAGGCAGGTCACGGCCTATTTCGGCCTCGCGCCGAGTCAGAGGTCGAGTGGCGACTCCGTGCGGCTCGGAGGCATCAGCGGTGCGGGCAACGCGCTCGTGAGGAAGCTGGCCGTTGAGGGTTCATGGTGCTACGCCGCGGCACGGCACCAGCCGAAGCTCATGCCGAGGGACACGGGCGTGCCCCTCGAGATAAGGATGCACGGGAGGAAGGGGTCCGAGCGGCTCCTGCGGCGGCGCGAGGAGATGCTCGCCCGCGGCATGCCCGCGGCGAAGGCCAACGCGGCCACCGCGGCCGAGCTCGTGAGGTGGCTCTGGGCCCTCGGCATGATGTGCCGGGAGGGCGCGGAATAGACATAGCCCCCGTCCCGGCGAGCCGGGCGGCCTTCGGGGATACCCCCTATTTCGCTGTGCGCGCGGAGCCCTCCGCATGCGCCTCGACAGACTTGGGGAACCCCGCCGAAGGAATGGAGTGCGGGCCGACAGAACGGTATCCGCGGATATGAGACTGAGCCGAAGGCGTCGACGACATGCCGGGGGCGGACCGGGACGGGTTCAACGGCAGGCCCCGCCGACCGATTGCAAGCGGTCGGCGGGGCCATTGTGGCTCTTGACAGCGGATTGGGTCATATGAGCGAA
>NZ_JBQKDE010000039.1:0-1516 GCF_052121995.1 Collinsella sp. LCP19S3_A7
GACATGTCGAAGCTGGAGGAGATGGACGAGCTGAGGGGAAAGGCGGAGGGCTAGAAGAGGACGGGGCCGGAGACGGCTAAATCAATTTGCGAAAGAATCTTGACGGTACCCTCTTGCCTCGGCCTCATCGACATTATTGAAATCCGGCGCAAATAAATAGCACTTAACTGTTCTGTCTTTGCATTCCTTTTCCGCCGCTTTTCGATATCGTGAAAGCTGCGTTTCCTTGCAATCGGGTTTAATGCCATTAATCGCCGAATGGATTTTGTTTTCGATTACAACGATGTGCCGATCATTTTCAATCCATAAATCCACGTGGTCTTTTGATTCGCGAACGATCGTGGGGTGCGGACCGAAGTCGTTAATACCGAGAACCTCTTTGGTAAACGCTTCAAATCTTTTTTGCTACAACTTAGGTAATGTGCCAGCAAATTGGAGAACACGAGCTCATCGTCTTCTTTTCCGATAATTTCAAGGAACGAGGGCTGCGCTTTATCGCAACTCGCCGACTTAACGGTTTTTATCCCGATTTGTTCCTCCCATTTTTCCTCATCCGTCATCAGTTCTTTTAACCGTGCATAAGCTTCTGGATGATCGACGCTGGAGATATATGTTCGCTGATGTCCCCACTGCTCCTTATCGTTACAAATTAGTTCAATTGGATGACGACGCTCGTCTTCGTTTTTTGCTTTGCCCATGGAAATAAAGATCTGATGCTTGGGGCTGGGGACCTTAAACGATCCTGCATGGTAGCTGAGAGTTCTAAACGCTTCTTCTTTTTCTCCTTTGTAAACGTTTTCGGCAAATATCTTGTCCACGGAAACGCCGTTATAGGAAACGCTGTCATGCGTTATTGGAAGAGTTTCCCCTTTGTTCCTCGGGGAACAAATGTTTTCAAGGTCGCATGCTAGACCAACGACTTCACCCAGCGTGTTTCCATATGATCGGATTAGAAGCACCGCTTCAACATTGGGGTGGTTATTAACGATTCCGTCAGGAGCTATATATAGATATCTTTCACCATTATCAGTGTCAAAAAAATCAATGACTTCATGGCCTATGTTCTCACCATCGAAAAGATACCCACCACAAAAAACCTTGGCGATTAAAACTTCTTTTTGCTCGTTGTTGTTCATTATCGACCTCCAGTTAATACTCGATTCAATCATTTCGTTGTAGATGCGGGGGGCTTACAGATTTCAATAAGGGTTTCAACGTCGTTTGACATAGCCAACAGTTTTCGAGCGATTGTTGTATAGGAATCGACGCAGGTGACCTTCGTTTCGGTGCCCATTCTGCTCCCGTCTTTAGCGGCCTCTATAACAAAAATAGTAGAACGCGGACCTTGTGAATTTGTTGAGCAACAAAGATGTACGGACGATCTGGACGGGTGAACGGGAAAATATGAGGCTTCGGTAGTTTGTGTGACAAGGGGCTAGCCTAGGCAGCAACGCTCTTCGCTCCCTTCACGCCCTTCTTCCTCGCCTTCACCGGGCGACCCGGGAGCTGGGGCTGG
>NZ_JBQKDE010000040.1:0-1453 GCF_052121995.1 Collinsella sp. LCP19S3_A7
TGTATTCCGTAACATCTAAATCGACAAAAACGGCAGCATAAAGTCGACACTTCCCGCAAGGGGCATGCTGACCAGATCGCAGGGCTATCTTGGTGGTGCTTCGTATCTACCAAAGGAGGCCCGGAGAGGAAATGATCAGCATGACCGATAAGAATTCTATACGCCTGCTGTGGCGGCAGGGGGACAGCGTCGCCGAGATCGCGCGCAAGACCGGCGTGAGCCGGGACACCGTCTACAAGTACCGCGACATGGACGACTTCAGCCCCAAGCCGCCCGCGAGGCGGGCGCAGGGCTCAAAGCTCGACCCGTACAGGCCCCTGATCGAGTCCTGGCTCGACGACGACATGCGCAGCGGACGCAAGCAGCGCCATACCGCAAAGCGCGTCCACGACAGGCTCGTCTCCGAGTGCGGCGCCGACGTCTCCGTCAGCACCGTGGAGCGGTGCGTCAGGGAGATTAGGGCCCGCCGCTCGGCGGAGGCGGCCGACGCCCAGTACCTCGACCTCGTCTGGGGCCCCGGCGAGGCGCAGGCCGACTTCGGCGAGGCCGACTTCTACGTGAGGGGGATGCGGACCACGCTGAGCTTCTTCGTGATGACGTTCCCGTACTCCAACGTCGGGCTGGCCCAGGTCTTCCCGGGCGAGACGTCGGAGTGCGTCTGCCAGGCCCTGCGCAACGTCTTCGAGCACGTCGGCGGCGTGCCGACCAAGATCGTCTTCGACAACGCGACCGGCGTCGGCCGCCGCGTCGGCGGCGGGGTCCGGACGACCGAGCTGTTCGCCGCCTGCAGCGCCCACTACGGCTTCCGCTTCAGGTTCTGCAACCCCCGCTCGGGCAACGAGAAGGGCAGCGTCGAGAACAAGGTGGGCTGCGTGCGCCGCAACCTCTTCGTCCCCGTCCCCCAGCTGTGGGACGCCGGCGCCTTCAACCGCAGGCTGCTCGAGCGCAGCCTCGCCATGTCCGACAAGCCCCACTGGATAAAGGGCGAGCGCGAGCTCGATCTCTTCGAGGCCGACAGGCTGGCGATGCTCGGGCTGCCGGCCAAGCCCCTCGACTGCGTCACCTACGTCTCTCGCACCGCCGACAAGAAGGGCAAGGTCTCGGTCGGCGAGAGGGGCCGCCACCTCTACTCCACGCACCCGTCGCTCTCGCGCCGCAGGCTCACGGTCGGCCTGCGGGCGACGACCGTGAGCGTCTACGACCCCGACAGCGGCGAGCTCGTCTGCGAGCACCCCAGGGCCTACGGCAGCGCCCCGACCGACACGTCCGACCCCGCCTCGCAGCTCGCCCTGCTGGCGTGGAACGCCGGCGGCTGGGAGAACAGCAGGGTGAGGGAGGCGCTCCCCGACGAGCTCAGGGAGCATATGGACTCACTGGACAGGGCGGGCCTGAAGGCCGAGCTGAGGGTGATGCGCGACCAGGCGGCCACCTCCGGATGGGAGGCCACGCTGCA
>NZ_JBQKDE010000041.1:0-1347 GCF_052121995.1 Collinsella sp. LCP19S3_A7
GTTGCTAGTAATCGCGGATCAGCATGCCGCGGTGAATGCGTTCCCGGGCCTTGTACACACCGCCCGTCACACCACCCGAGTCGTCTGCACCCGAAGTCGCCGGCCCAACCGCCAAGGGGGGAGGCGCCGAAGGTGTGGAGGGTGAGGGGGGTGAAGTCGTAACAAGGTAGCCGTACCGGAAGGTGCGGCTGGATCACCTCCTTTCTAGGGAGACACATTCTTAGAGAGAGAACACTTTAACTCGAATGGAGGGCAGGAGCCCGTCCGGTGGATGTCTGGCCCGGATACGTCCCCGCAGCACCCGGTCCCCGGGGTCGCACCCGCGTACCTTGAGAGCCGCATAGCGATAGGAGAGAGATGGAAGAGTATCCTCTTCCAGACTCGATTCTTTTCTGCGATCTAAACAGAGAATGATAGCAATCATTCATCCGATCCAAACAAGAGGAATTCACTCATTGATGAGTGAGGAGCATCTGATCGCGAGCACAGTGGAACACGCTGTGCCGCGGTATGAGATACCCGAATTGCGACATGAGAGCGCTATTCATGATATCGATTAATTTATATTGGCGACACGTGGATATCCCGCGGGCCCGGAGCGGTCCCGCAAGATACCACGGGCGCACGGCGGATGCCTTGGCACAGGGAGCCGATGAAGGACGCGGCAAGCTGCGATAATCCCCGGCGAGGAGCACACATCCTTCGACCCGGGGGTCTCCGAATGGGCGAACCCATCCGTAGAGGTACGGATATCCCCGGCCTGAACGCATAGGGCCGGGGAGGACAACCCGGGGAACTGAAACATCTAAGTACCCGGAGGAGAGGAAATCAATCTCGAGACTCCCCGAGTAGCGGCGAGCGAAAGGGGACCGATGGCCAAACCGTCGAGCGGGCGTACCCGGCAGGGGTTCCGCCGGCGGGGTTGCAGGGCCGCGCATCCGGGGGCTGCCGCCCCCGGGCGCAGGTCCGGCTGGGGAGCGGAACGGCATGGGAGGGCCGGCCGCAGCGGGTGACAGCCCCGTACGCGAACCCAGACCGGACGGCGCGACGCGGTCCCTGAGTAGGGCCGGGCACGTGAAACCCGGTCCGAACCTGGGTGGACCACCATCCAAGCCTGAGTACTACCCTGTGACCGATAGCGCACCAGTACCGTGAGGGAAAGGTGAAAAGCACCCCGGGAGGGGAGTGAAACAGTACCTGAAACCGTGCGCCCACGAGCAGTCGGAGCACCTTTACGGTGTGACGGCGTGCCTTTTGTAGAATGAGCCAGCGAGTCGCTGGCGCGGGGCGAGGTTAACCGAAAGGGAGCCGGAGCGAAAGCGAGCCTTAACAGGGCGACTTGAGTCC
>NZ_JBQKDE010000043.1:0-1217 GCF_052121995.1 Collinsella sp. LCP19S3_A7
GCTGCAGGCGGTGCGCCTCGCCTACGAGGCGACCGGCCGCATCGACGAGGCGTCGGTCGCCGTCAGCGCGGCGCGCGCCGCCACGGGGACCGTCACCTACGACGAGCCCGTGGACCTCGGCGTCTACGACGGCTTCATGGGGGTGGCGTAGATGGCCAGGGCCGCATGCCCCGACAGGCGCCTGCTCGAGTCCTCGCTGAGGGGCAAGGCGCGCTCGATGCTGTTCTCGAACAGCGTCGTCGACGAGTTCTGCGAGGAGGCAACGCTCCCCGAGATGAGGGCGGTCGAGGGCCTGCTGGCCAGGCAGATGGAGGTCAGGGCCGCCAACCAGCTGGAGAGGAGGATGCGCAGGGCGAGGTTCCCCGCGGCCAAGTCGCTCGACGGCTACGACTTCTCCCAGGTCTCGTTCCCCGACGGCTACGGGGAGGCCGACCTCAGGTCGCTCGCCTTCATCGACGCGTGCCAGGACTTCGTCTTCCACGGGAAGACGGGCAGGGGCAAGACCCACCTCGCCATCGCGGTCGGCGCCGCCGCCGTCAGGGCCGGCAAGTCCGTGAGGTTCTTCACCGTCGCGCAGCTCGTGATGCACCTGGCCGACGCGCGCGACCGCGGCAGGCTGCGCAGGGAGCTCGACGACCTGCTGTCGGCGGACCTGCTGGTACTCGACGAGCTCGGCTACGTGCCGCTCGACGTCGAGGGGGCGAGGCTGCTGTTCCAGGTCATGTCGGCCCCCGAGGGCACCCAGAGCCTCATAGTCACCACCAACATAGAGTTCAGCAGGTGGGGCACGGTGTTCGGCGACGACAAGATGGCCGCGGCCGTCGTGGACAGGCTCGTCTACACGGGCAGGCTGGTGGAGTTCAACGGCGCCAGCTACAGGATGGAAAACGCGCTGATGCTCGGGAAGGGTGAGGCCGAATGAGGTACGCCGCGGAGGACTGCCCGGTGAACAGGATGAAGGACCGCGACGCCGGCGCCTGGGACGCGCAGGCGCTCTGCGGGCTCTTCCAGTGCCCGGGCTGCGGGCTGACGCCGGACCACCCGCTGATGACGGGCGAGCGGGGCGGGATGGAGGAGGTGCCCCCGGAGGACTGGGAGATACCGTTCTAGGCAGCGGGCGGGCCGGCCGCGACGGCGCCGGCCCGCCCGGAGGCGGTCAGCATGAGGGTGTCGAAATTCGACAGACGTATTTGTCGATTTTTACTTGACGGAACACA
>NZ_JBQKDE010000044.1:0-931 GCF_052121995.1 Collinsella sp. LCP19S3_A7
TGTTAGCGTCAATCTATTTTTCACCAGTTTCGCTAAACAGGCGCGCCGTTCGCGCAAAGGCGGTTTCACCGGTTGCGCTAACGTATTTTCACCGATTCCGGTCACGGCTCGACGGGGCCGTCCCTCGGCAGGTCCTTCAGCCTGTAGGACCTGCCGGTTATCTTGACCAGGTGGCAGTGGTGGCACACCCTGTCCGCGATCGCGCTCGCCGCCACGTCGTCCCCGAACACCCTGCCCCAGCCGCTGATCCCCACGTTGGTGGTGATGATCGTCGAGCGCTGCTCGTAGCGCGTCGATATCAGCTGGAACAGCAGGTCCGCGCCCGCGCTGCCGACGTCGAGGTAGCCGAGCTCGTCGATGATCAGCAGCCTCGAGTGGGCGTAGTACCTGAGCCTCTTCTTGAGGATGCCGCGCGACGAGGCGTCCTCCAGGTCCTCGACGAGCCGGGCGCAGTCCACGAACCTGACCTCGCGCCCCGCCCTGACCGCCTCGATGCCCAGCGCGACGGCGAGGTGCGTCTTGCCCACGCCGGGGCTCCCCACGAACAGGACGTTCTCGGCCCGCTCGACGAACCTCAGGGTCGCGAGCTCCTCGATCTCGGCGCGCGGGACCGACGGCTGGAAGTCCCAGTCGAAGTCCGCCAGCCCCTTGACGTAGGGGAACCCCGACGACCGTATGCGCTGGCTGGTGATCCTGACCTCCCGGGCGGCGACCTCGACGCGCGTCATCTCCTCGAGGGCGGAGGCGAAGCCCCGCTCGCCCGCGGCGACCATCCTCACGTAGTCGGGCAGGGACGCCGCCATCTCGTGCAGCCCGAGCGCGGAGAGGTTCGCCTGCGCCCTGATCGAGGGGCTGCCCTCCGCGACGGCGCCCATCACGCCCCTCCGAGCGAGTCGAGCAGCGCGAGGTTGGCGCGCGCGGCCTCGGCGAT
>NZ_JBQKDE010000045.1:0-780 GCF_052121995.1 Collinsella sp. LCP19S3_A7
TCAACTGGGAAAATGGCGCCCCCGGGGCCCGAGAGGGGCCGCGGGGGCGTTCGGTTAACTGCGGGAGCGAGCCATCAGCTCAATGTGTTCGGCTGAGATCGGAAATCAACCAACGCCCTAATGACGCATCTCTGACGCTGTCCACACAATGCCAGCTGTTACGTATTTGGCCGAAACCTGCGCGACGACCCTTCGATGTCGCCCCCGTGCAAAGTGAGCGGACTCCAGCAAGCCTTTGGGACTCGTGGCGCTTCTGCTCATGCTCCACGTCCCCATCGGCGGCAACGATACACGCTCGACGTCATAACGGGCAAGCGCAACTATCCTGGCAGCAAATAGCAGGAGTCCTGGCTCGACAGCCTTGAAAGGCTTCCCGAGGCTTAAGAAACTCCTCTGCCGAACTGCATTCGGCAGAGGAGTTTAGCATGACTCATGACTGCCACCTTTGCGGCTTCGTAGTAGGCATGCTCGACAGTATCGGCGTCGATGCCAACGGCTTCGGCAATCCACAAAAGCGATGCAACATTCTGGAGCAAGCTGTAGGTTCGCTCGGCATCGCTGTTCTCGTTCTTGCACGTAAAACTGCCATACCCCTTAGGACCCTGGCTCTTGAACCAGGCAAGCATGCGCTCTCTCATCTCGCCCGGTGGCGATTGGAAATTTGCGGACTTCGCTCATATGACCCAATCCGCTGTCAAGAGCCACAATGGCCCCGCCGACCGCTTGCAATCGGTCGGCGGGGCCTGCCGTTGAACCCGTCCCGGTCCGCCCCCGGCATGT
>NZ_JBQKDE010000046.1:0-739 GCF_052121995.1 Collinsella sp. LCP19S3_A7
CCTCGCAGTATCCGGTTCTCAAGGTGCACGCCTGCGCCGGTTCCCGGTCCGACCGGGCCGCGCGGCAAGGAGATATATTGCCAGACCGGAGGGGCCCCGGGGGCGGGAATCCAGCACTCCATATTTTGTTCACAAATGAACCAGAGGGCCCTGGAATCCGACAGGGTCTAATCGACGATCGTATATCTCAGACAGACCGTATGACCTCGGTGTTCATGCTGTCCGATGTATACGTATCGGTTATAGACCCAAACCAGAATTAAATAGCACCTAGGAGATAGATTGCGACGGTTCCCCTTATAAAGCCTTTACGCGACAAAGGACCCCGCCAGACAGCGCTGGAGCCCCATTAGTGTGCAATCCTAGCCGAAAGACGTGAAACGCGAGAAAAGATTGATTTGTAATCTAAATTGGCAGATCCATCTAGGAAATACGCAACCAGCCAAAGGAGCGTTCCTAAGTGCGGACTGTAAAGAACGAGTCCCAAAAACAGGCCTCGAAAAGAATCAACCCACTTCATATGCTATTGCAACTTCAGAATAAAGAAATCAACTATCTAGAGCCACGGATCAATACAAACGCAAAAAAGGGGGAGACCGCGAGGCCTCCCCCTTCTCGATTCTCGATGACGGCTCGGTGCCGTCCACCGGTCAGCGGCGCCCTGGCCTCCCACGGGCTGGCCCCGCAGTACTCTCGGCGCGATGGGGCTTAGCTTCCGGGTTCGGAACGGGACCGGGCG
>NZ_JBQKDE010000047.1:0-670 GCF_052121995.1 Collinsella sp. LCP19S3_A7
CCCCCGACCATGGCGTCACGGGTAAAAATAAAACCGCAGGTAGACGGCCTGCGGTTTTCGCGAAATACGGGGTATGGTCGAGGGGCCGGGGCTAAACGTAGTAGATGGGCCGCATCCGTGGCGGCAACGTCGAGGGCAGCCGGCCCGGATGCATGGAGGTGGACAAGCAAACTGATTTGCGGGCAGGTAATGTTGTCATCGAGCAGAAACCGGCCAGTGTTTATACATTTGGCTGTTGCGGATAGTTGCGGATAGCCAGAAGAAACACGAGGATTCTAGAAGGGAAAGCTAAAACGAAAGCGGTTCCCCCGATTAACTGAATATCAGAGAAACCGCTGGTAGATAGTGGTGGGCCCTCCGGGATTCGAACCCAGAACCCAGGGATTATGAGTCCCCTGCGCTAACCGTTGCGCCAAGAGCCCTTATAAAGTAGCTGTCGCGGTTAGGGTTGAAGAACAACTTCCAACGTTTTGACCTACGATGTGAAATACTACCATGCACGCGGCACCCGTTCAACGCACGATCTTGTCGACCAGGAGGATCATGGTGCCGCCTTGATTATCAACTTTATCCGAACACCTCCCACATTCATCCGTACATGTGCGGATGAATGTGGGAACCCGATACCCTGAGGGCCGGATCGGCCGGCCCCGGGAGATCGGAGGACGGC
>NZ_JBQKDE010000048.1:0-658 GCF_052121995.1 Collinsella sp. LCP19S3_A7
TGCCCCCCTTCGTCGGTGATTTGTTGTTTAGTCGCTAGAAATCATATGACGGGGCGCGGGCCGTGTTCCGCTATGCGGTTGTCAATTTGCGAAAGAAATTATGCGTCACCGGCAAGAGCAGCAAGATTCAGTGTTAAACACTATAGTGAGCTATATGCATTTTTTAAAACTAATAAAAGCCTATTTACCGGAGATGAACGCTACGGCGTAGATGAACATTACGATGAATTCCTCATTGGGCTGAAACGGCATACCCTGGCTCCCGCGGAGCGTAATGAGCAAGCGATGCTCGAAAGGTTCTCGTACATGATAGATAGAGCAAAACAGAACTGAGCGAAGACCGACTCAGCCGGCAAGACTGCAACCGTCATCTCGATCGCTCCAATCACCTCTCAATAAAAAATCGACCCGTGGTGCAAGCGCGCCACGGGTCGAGCTGTCGCTATCGGCTATGACCTCAGCCAAAGACTCGCACGCAGGAAGATTCCGTGCCATCGAAACTTATGCGGGCCAGGGCGTCTGCATTGCAGTGGGTCTCGACAAAAGCCGGTGACGCATAATTTCTTTCGCAAATTGACAACCGCATAGCGGAACACGGCCCGCGCCCCGTCATATGATTTCTAGCGACTAAACAACAAATCACCGACGAAGGGGGGCA
>NZ_JBQKDE010000049.1:0-654 GCF_052121995.1 Collinsella sp. LCP19S3_A7
TTCCAAGGCGAGGCCGCGCACGCGCGAGCAGGAGCTCGAGGAGCGCTGCCGAAGGCTCGAGACCGAGGTGGCCTACCTAAAAAAATTGCGTGCCCTGGTCGAGAGGGACGGACTCTGACCAGGGCGAAGGTCGAGGCCGTGAGCGCCCTGCGCGAAGAGGGGTACGGGCTGGGGTGCCTGCTGGAGTGCGCCGGCCTGGCGAGGTCGAGCTACTACTACGCGCTGTCGCACCCGAAGGCTCCCACCAGGCCCGAGCTCTGGGAGGCCGCCGCCGAGATATTCTCGCGCACGGCCAACGGGTGCGGCCACAGGCAGATCGCCATGTGCCTGCGCGCCGAGCAGGGCGTGCGCATAGCCTACAAGACCGTGCTGAAGATGATGCGCGAGATGGGCATCAGCTGCGGGATCCGCCGCGAGACCGACTACCACAGGTACAACTCGTACAGGGGCAAGGTCGGAAAGACCTTCGAGAACGTCATCGGGCGCGACTTCGCCGCCGACGGGCCGTGGGAAAAGATGGGCACCGACGTCACCGAGTTCAAACAGCCCTGGGGCAAGGCCTACTTCGCGCCGGTCTACGACTTCGGCAGCAAGGAGATCGTCGCCTGGTCCACGTCGCTGCACCCCAACATGGCTCAGCAGCACGAGCTGCTC
>NZ_JBQKDE010000050.1:0-644 GCF_052121995.1 Collinsella sp. LCP19S3_A7
CCACCTCTATGGCGCGCCTCTGCTCGCGCGTGAGCTCGTCGAGGAACAGGTTGAGCACGTCCTTGCCGGTGCCCTCGTGCGCCCAGATGAGGCAGCCGCGGTCGTGGTCGACGACCACCGTGACGTACTTGTGGCCCTTCTTGTACGACGTCTCGTCGATGCCGATGCGGTGCACGCCGTCGAACCTCGAGGCGCCGCGCGCGGCCTCCAGCTCGGCGTAGACGCGCCTGCACACGCCGCCCACGCTGTGCCACTCGACGCGGGCGAGCTCGGAGACCGCCGAGGCGGTGCAGCGGACCGCCAGCCACGCCACCCAGTCCTCGAAGTCGCGCGTGAAGCGCGCCCCGTGCCGCGCCCAGGGGACGGCCTCGGTGCGCACGCCGTGCTCCGGGCAGCGCACCCTGCAGGGCGCGTACTCCAGGTAGCAGGCCGAGCGCGCCAGGTCCATCGCCCTCCACAGCCTGGGGGCCCCGCGGTTCGCCATGTCGTAGAAGTCGCAGGCCCTGCCGCATACGGGGCAGCGGCGCTGCTCGCGCTTGTAGGGCCGGACGCTCACGACGATGCGCTCGGCCTCGATGCGCGCGCCCAGGACGACCGTGCGGGCCAGACCGAGGGCGAGAAGTAGTAGACTCTTCATGCGTCAC
>NZ_JBQKDE010000051.1:0-616 GCF_052121995.1 Collinsella sp. LCP19S3_A7
GACGGCTACGACTGGTCGGCCGTGTCGTGGCCGGAGGGCATGGGGCGCGAGTCGCTGCTCGCGCTCGACTTCGTCGAGCGCAGGGAGGACCTCGTGCTCATGGGCGACGTCGGCACCGGCAAGACGCACATGGCGTCGGCCCTCTGCGCGCTGGCGTGCGAGAGGAGGCTCGAGGCGCGCTTCTTCACGGCGTCCTCGCTCGTGATGCGCCTGAGGCGCGCCCGCGACGACGGGAGGCTCGACCGGGAGGCCGCGCTCATCGGCAAGGCCCGCCTGCTCGTCATCGACGAGCTCGGGTTTCTCCCGCTCGACTCGGACGGGGCGAGGCTGCTCTTCCAGGTCTTCGCCGACGCATACGAGAGGCAGTCGGTGGTAATCACCACGAACCTGGAGTTCAGCAGGTGGGGGTCGGTGTTCGGGGACGACCAGATGGCCGCCGCCGTGATCGACCGCATCGTCCACCACGGGAGGCTCGTCCAGTTCCGCGGCGAGTCCTACCGCGTCCGCCATGCCCTCATGCAGGAGGGCTAGCCGCTCAAAAAGCGTGCGCGCTTCCGATGCTCAGGCTGCTCAATTTCCGATGATCTTTTTGCTCAAATCCTCTTGACGAAACACA
>NZ_JBQKDE010000052.1:0-600 GCF_052121995.1 Collinsella sp. LCP19S3_A7
GCCGAGCTCGACTGCGGCGATGATGTCGTCGCGCCGGCGGCGCACCTTCTTCTCCACGGCGACGACCTTGGCGATCTTGCAGTAGGCGGCCCTGTGCATCCAGTCGTCGAGCAGCTCGGCGGCCTCGGAGCCGTCGGCTGCCCGGAAGACGGCCCGCAGGTCCTCCTTGAGCTCCCAGGCCCTGACCAGCCGCGAGCCGGCCCTCTTCTTGAGCGCCTCGAGCCTCGCCCTCTGGCCGTCGGTGAGGTCCTCGGGGTTCTTCACGAGCGCGTAGCGGCTGCCCTTGATGGAGGCCGCCTCCTCCTCGAGCGCCCTGACCTCCTCGGGCGGCAGCTCGCCTTTGGCAGGCCTGCCGCGCTTGCCCTCGGGCCTGGGCCTGGCGGCCCTGGCGGCGTTCCACTCCTCGCAGCGCACGGCGTCGAGCGCGTCGTTCATCCACTGGACCACGTGGAAGGGGTCCATGACCCACCTCGCGTTGGGGCAGCGGCGCTTGACCAGCTGCCTTATCCACCTCGCGCCGTCGGCGGTCACCACCTCTATGGCGCGCCTCTGCTCGCGCGTGAGCTCGTCGAGGAACAGGTTGAGCACGTCCTTGCCGGT
>NZ_JBQKDE010000053.1:0-548 GCF_052121995.1 Collinsella sp. LCP19S3_A7
AGGCCGCTCCACCCGGTGAACTCGCCGCCGTAGGCGAGCAGGCGGTTCAGGAAGCGGTTGGCCGACTCGTCCTTGCCCTTGGTCTGCGGCGAGCGCGGCGCGCAGAGCCTGAGCTCGAAGCCGGCCTCCCGCGCGAACCGCCACGCCCTCTCCTGCCTGGTCCTCCTGCGGCCCGAGACGGTCACCAGGCACGACATGTTGTCCGTGATGCACTCCTCCGGGACGCCGCCGAGGCGGGTGAAGGTGGCGAGCAGGCAGGACAGCAGGTCGTCGAGCGTGCGGCTCCTGACCGGTATGAAGCGGTGCTTCCGGGAGTAGCCGAGCGTCGCGGTGAACACGCTGAACTCGAAGACCTCGCCCTCCGAGTCGACGAGCCTCATGCCCTCCTTCCAGTCGAACTGCAGCTGCCTGCCCGGGGGCGTCTCGAACCGCGGGTGCGGCTCGCGGCCGCCCGCGCCCCCGAAGGGCACGTCGCGGGCCCGGCACCAGGCGGTGAAGGCGCCGTACCCGGGCAGCCCCTCCCCGCGGCCCTCGCGCAGGAACGCGTA
>NZ_JBQKDE010000054.1:0-514 GCF_052121995.1 Collinsella sp. LCP19S3_A7
CAGGCTCTGCGCGCCGCGCTCGCCGCAGACCAAGGGCAAGGACGAGTCGGCCAACCGCTTCCTGAACCGCCTGCTCGCCTACGGCGGCGAGTTCACCGGGTGGAGCGGCCTCGCCGAGGCGGTGGCCCGGGTCGAGGCCCAGGCCAACTCGGAGCCGAACCGCACCACCGGCCTGCCGCCCGACGCGCTGTTCATGCGGGAGAAGGAGTGCCTGCGGCCCATCGGGAACCTCCGGCTCCTCGAGTCGATGGTGGGCGACGTGAGCGTCCAGACCGTCCCGCCGACCATGCTCGTCAGGGCCGCCGGCAGGGAGTGGTCCGTGCCCAGGCGCTGCATCGGCCGGCGCGTGAGCGTCGTGGCGATGCCCGGCGGCCAGGTCGTGGTGAGGATGGCCGGCGAGGAGGTCGCCGTCCACGACGCCGCGTCCGGGCCGTCGAGGCCCATCAACTACGACCCCGACCACTACGGGCAGGCCCTCGAGGGGAAGCGGGGCCTGGCCGACGCGGACATCGCC
>NZ_JBQKDE010000055.1:0-455 GCF_052121995.1 Collinsella sp. LCP19S3_A7
TCGAGATGTACCTGGCGGGCGTCTCCACCAGGAGGATCGAGGACGTCTCCGAGCTCCTGTGGGGAGCGCCGGTGTCCTCCGGCACCGTCTCCAACCTCAACGAGAGGGCCTTCGCGTCCATCGAGACATGGCGGCAGAGGCCGCTCGAGGGCGGCTACCCCTACGTCTTCGTCGACGGTATCTACCTCAAGCGCAGCTGGGGAGGGTCCTACGAGAACGTGGCCGTGCTGGTCGCCATCGGCGTCAACTCCGCCGGCGACCGGGAGGTCATCGGCTGCTCCGAGGGGTACACCGAGTCCGCGGAGTCCTGGCGCGAATTCTTCTCCTGGCTCAAGGGACGCGGGCTCTCCGGCGTACGGCTCGTCACCGGCGACAAGTGCGCGGGGATGCTCGGTGCGCTCGAGGAGGTGTTCCCCGGGGCCCGCTACCAGCGCTGCACGGTGCATTTCTACCGC
>NZ_JBQKDE010000056.1:0-377 GCF_052121995.1 Collinsella sp. LCP19S3_A7
CCCTGACCTCTTGACTGCCAGTCAAGCGCTCTCCCAGCTGAGCTACGCCCCCGTGCGAAGAAGTACTATACGGGAACTCCCCCGCCGATGCAAGGACAATCTCGGAAAAATTTTTCGGCGGCGGGGCCAGGGATGCGGGACGGGCTCGGGAGCGAGGGGCCCGCGGGCCGGATCGGGCGTCGCCCTCCCTCCCGGCGCCCGGCCGGCCGCCCCCCCCGGGGACCTCCCGCCACGGATGCGGCCCATCTACTACGTTTGGGCGGCACCCCCCGACCATGGCGTCACGGGTAAAAATAAAACCGCAGGTAGACGGCCTGCGGTTTTCGCGAAATACGGGGTATGGTCGAGGGGCCGGGGCTAAACGTAGTAGATGGGCC
>NZ_JBQKDE010000057.1:0-376 GCF_052121995.1 Collinsella sp. LCP19S3_A7
GGCGCGGCTGCGCCTATGGCACTTCAACATCATTGTCGCAGCCCCGACCCGCGGTCACGAGCGGGGGCTCCTATCTTTTTAGTGCCCTCGGATTGGGTCATAGTGTCTGTCATAGCGGCCGCTTGCTGGATAATGCCTATTTACCTACTTAAAGAAATTCAACATCTCTTGACGTGTAACCATGAGATCTTTCCTCCGACTTTAACTCGCAGCAATAGTGCTAACACAGCCGACTTTCGAACGCTCGTATACGTTCTGAAATGATTTGGCTCTTCGGTGGTTTCTGTGGGAGAGATTCCGGCATAGGCCCAGCTCAGCGGGCGAAAACAACGATCTGGAACTGAAACGGCCCCGGGAGGGGCCGTTTCCGCGTCAT